>NZ_JBQCMZ010000021.1:0-78009 GCF_051964675.1 Cytobacillus sp. SAFR-174
TTCGAACCGCCGTATACCGAACGGTACGTACGGTGGTGTGAGAGGTCGGGGGTTAATCACCCCCTCCTACTCGATTTTATGCTTTCTTTTCACGTAGTTTCAAGATGATCAAGCTGAGAACAGCCTGTCACAAAATGTTCGAAATTAGAGGAAAATTTGTTTTTTTTATATCTGTTTTTTTTTAGAAAGGTTGAAAAGAGTGTTTCAAGAAGGTATTTGTGACATAGATCACAAATAAAAGTCTCACGCTAGGTTCGAAAATTTGGCAGCATATTTTAACTTGTCTTTCCGCTTCCGTCAATAGTATGAAAGCAGGCTGACTTATCAAAATCAGGCCTTGGAAAGAACGGAGCGAATGTGATGGTGAAAAATGATTTTACAATAATCAGACAACATGCCTATAATGAATCTCGGGGTGAGAATTATGACAGAAATTGGCGTATTAACCAGAATTATGGGTTCGGCATACAAACAATTTGGTAAAAAAGTACTGGCCACTCAGCTGCGATATGCGACTTTGGAAGCGATATTCGAAGTGGATGAGGAAGTTCAGAGAAAGCTGGATCCAAAAAGACGGGTGGAGATTAGAGAGTTTATCATCCAATCGCTTGAAGAAGGCAGGGATTTTTACTTTTCCCCATTTGTGTTTTCGGCCAGAGGCGCGATTCGCCAAACGGAGGATGGATGGGAACTGACTCCCGGAAGCAAGCTTTATATCATTGATGGCCAGCATCGCAGCGCGAGTTTCTCATCTGCCATAAGCCATCTTAAATCCAGAAAAGAATCAGCGGAAGAAACAGGCAGGCTGGATGAAGCCATTATGCTGCAGACCTATATTGAAAGATTGAAAGAATATCCCGTTGCCATGCAGGTATTCCTGGATTTGACAACAACTCAGGAGAGGCAGCTTTTTACTGACATAAATACGGAAAGAAGAGATGCTCATATCGGGCAGGTTATGCTTTATGATCAGCGTGACCAATATACGGAGCTGACAAGAGCCGTTGCAGCAAAGCTTCAGCCTATCTTTGAAATAGAACAATGCCTTTCCAGAATTTCTGTTCACAACTCCGCACTTACATCATTAGCCACCATGAAAAGATGCATCATTGCCTTATTTGAAGGTATTTTAACAGTAAAAAAAGGTACCCCGTATTATAGATGCAACCCGAAGGAAGCAGAAGAGATCGCAATCGAATTTTTTCAGATATGGCAGCATATTTTCCCGAAGAAAAGCGCCAATAGAATTAAATTTGTAACCGGTTACTCGGGTGTGCAAATAGCTCTTGCTTATTGTGCCAACCAGCTGACCAGGACTCATAACTTATCCTACAAAGAAGCTATACACGAACTCAAACACTTAAAAATTGAGTGCAGCTGGAAGCACAATGATCCTATGTTCCGGCACATGTTTGACAAGAAAAATTCAAAAATTAAAGGCCATTCTGCTACGAGGAAAATCCAGCAGACCTCATTGGAATTCAAAAAGAAAATCATACAGGGAGGGCTGAATCTGTGATTGTTCATGATATTTTCACTAAGCGGCAGACTTTTATAGCGCTGCCTGTTTCCGAACTGGTCAAAATGCATAAAGAAAAAAAGCTTATTCTGAGAGACACGAATCAGCTTCAGGTCAGACGGATTAAAAAGTATGTCTTCTCGAATGCTGCAGGGGGAGAAATATATATGCCGCCGCTGGTTGCCGCAGCAGAAAAGGGGATGTTAGGAGGGCAAACGCCAGGCGGATTAAGAATTGTGGATGGATCACACCGGATGAAAGCCCTTCTTCAGCTTGAGGATCAAATTTACATGAGTATGAAAAGTGAGAAGGATGAAGAAATCCGGAATGCTTATCATCTTCAATATCTGCTGGAGAAGACAGAGATCTCCATTCAGGTCCTTGAAGGACTCTCCATAAATGAGGAAAACCAGCTTTTTATTGATTTAAACACAAAAGGGAAACAGGTGGCATTGTCCAAGCGAATTGCCTATGATTCGAGAGACCGTTTAAACGGGATGACGAACCGGATACTTCAATCCAATGCCAAGCTGATAGAAGCAGGTGTGGAAACCGAAAAAAGAGCCATTATTCGGCCAGCTAATAAAAAATTCCTCTCACTTTCCCAGCTGCGCTTGCTTGTGGCCACTTTTTTGGCAGGCAAGCTGTTAAACAGATCGGATGAATGGAAGGAGGATGCCGGGGGAGAGGATGAAGCATATAAGGATATCGTAAATTCCTGGTTTGATAAAATCTTCAGCTATAAATCACCTAAAAGAATCGGAAACTATCACGAAACCATGCTGGCGAGCTTTCCGCTTATTCAGGCCATATCCATATACGCAATGAAAGACTGGGGAAATCAATCACTATCAGAAAAAAAACAAAGTCTGATTGAACGAATGGATAGCCTAAAAGAAGTGAACTGGGGCAGCACGAATCCGGAGTGGAGAAGATTTGAAGGAGTTGCAAGAGGAGAAATCTTTTACCTTGATAAAAGCAAGAGAAATATAGAGAAGATTGCCTATTGGCTGGAGACGCAAAGGAGGTGAACATGGTGTAACAGCATAAAAAAACCCTCAGGCGGGTCCGGGAAGACGATAGCCTGAGAGTCTAGTTGAGATGGAGTATACCAGCTCATAAGTTAGTATACTCCTTAATTTACATTTTTTAAATAGTGAAGTATAAGGGAGGATATTAATTACAATGAATGCATTACTAATACGGGAGTATATCATCATACCGGAAACGAAATCAATTAGGGCCCATTATAACGGAGAAGGCGAATGCTGCAGTTTGGTTTTGGAAGGGAATTATACGTTTATGGTAAAGAAGAAACCGATTGAGATTATAGATGAAAGCATCAATTATTATGGCTTTGATCTGAATGGTGCATCGAGCGGTTCGAAAACCATACTTGGACCCTGCAGATCTGCCCCTGTAAGAATTCCGGGTGGGATGGACATGTATTGGTTCTCTCATACATCGCCTGGCCACGATGAGTGTGTGTGGTTTGCGCTTCATCATGTGGATGCCATCATGCCAGAGGGCTATAATACCTCAAACGTTTATGTGAGTGGCGGTCATTGTTTTAAACTGAATGCGGCTGAAAAAGAGGTCTCTATGAAATATGACCGGACAGAGATACTGGCATCAAGAATATCCAAAAGAAAGGAAAACACCTTCAGCTTTATTATGGAAAGAACCACCGATACTTACTCGGTTAAAAAAGGGAAGCGTAACTATATCATTGAAAGGAAGAAAAAGTAGCATCAGAAAGCGTCTTTTGCCGGCTTAAGGGTGCCTGTCAAGCATAGCAGTAATGGGGATAGGCACTTTCTAATACGGTAGATTGAAAAGCTAATAATATCCATGCTAAGATCTCTTTGATGTTGTCTAATTCGACATAGTTCCTGATATAATAATAAGGCGAAGGAGGTGAAAAAGGTGGAAAAAGTACTTAATTTAATCCTGAACAAGCTTGAATCATTAGATCATAAAGTGGGTTCCATTGATAAAAGGCTGGACGCTTTGGACCAAAAAGTCAGCTCGATGGATAAAAGGCTGGACGCTCTGGATCAAAAGGTCAGCTCGATGGATAAAAGACTGAACACTCTGGAACAAAAAGTCAACTCTATGGATAAGAGGCTGACAGCGGACCTAAAACGGCATGAGGACCTTATCCAGCAATTGATTCATAGTGTAGCTAACTCTAATGTTAAAATGAATGAAATGAATGAAAAATTGTCTGTTATTGATGTGAAAGCAGATCAGGCTATTGAACAAATTGCCGAGCTTAGAGAATCTGCGGCATCTAAGCATGATCTTGCTTATTATGATCAGAAGATTTCAGAGCACTCCCGGCAGATTTATAAGCTGAACAATCAGTAATCCTCCAAAAGAACACTTCGCATTATCTTCATCGTCACTATTGGATCCAAATCAGGCACCTGACCTCATGCATTGGACTGAGAGGACAGGTGTTTTCATTTTTCTGACCCACCCCACTGAAAATTTAACAGGGCAGCGTCGTACAATTAGGTAGAAAGAGGATGACATAACTCAGAGGGAGATATCATACATGAAAAACCTGACTATATTTACCGCCTCAGCTGTAAAGCCAAATATCATCGTGAATTCTGCTGATGATGCAGACCGAAATGAACCTCCGGCAGGCTGGAGCATTTCAGCCGAGAACCCTGAAGATATCATCAATGGATTCTCTCAATTAAAAATCATGAAAGAATACAAGCTAAGAGGCTATCAATATTTCAGCGGCAGAAACGGAAATGGAGTGGTGTGGGCGATTCCAGCAGCAGTGGAGCTTCCTGATCCTGATCTTTGCAGCCGGTTGGATGACTTTTTCCTCAGTCCGCCTAAACCTCAGTTCGCATTGGATGACTTTATGGGTGCGATTGATGGGGACAGGTCACCTTTATCTTATCTGCAGGCGGCGATTGCTTTGCATGAGCTTTATGAATTTGGGGCGATATGGCATGGCTGTTCATGGGGACAGGATCGGATTTTGCCTTATACGGATGATTACAGAGAAGAGATGCGTTCAGATATAGACGAGCGGAATCCGCGAATAGAAGACTACTTAAATTTTATTCACCCGTGGGATGAATTGAAGGAAATTCCAGATATCCTACATCCTCATTTTTTCTATAAAAATGGAAAACCGGTAATCATTTTTTATACGGTTAATGATATCGGCTATTACAAATTAAACCGGTACATCCATACCTTTGAAAAGGAATCCTATATCCAGAAGGTAAAACGTGAAGAAATTGGGTCAGGTCCAGGGGGAATTATTTTCTGATTGAAATGAAACAAAGATGTCACGATTATAAGCCCCATTACCATGCAAATAATGTTAGAATCAACAGGGAGGACTAAGCGGCAGGCAAGGTTCTCTTTTTGTTTTGCAGAGAGTTCACCAGCATTGGGATTTTTCAGAAATCATTGAGTATCAACTCCTGTTATAATAGGTGTATAATGAGTTTTGGTGTATAGAGAAAGAGAGAATAATTAAAAGGGGAAGAATTGATCATGAAAGAGGAAGAAACCCTGAAGACGCAGGGACGGCCTTTATCAAAGATCCTCGCACTGACAGTCAAAACAGGGATTATTAAATCCAATCTAATCCCGATGTTTGCAGGATTAACACTGGCCTTATATACGTATGACTTCGGCCTTCTGGAGAAGCTGCCAGAGATTCTTCTGGCCTTTATTGGCTCAAGCCTTGTAATGGGGGCAGCAGGGGCGTTTAATAATTTATATGACCGTGATATCGATTCGATCATGAAGCGGACTCAAAGCAGACCAACTGTTACAGGGGAAATCAAGCCAAAGCAGGTATTGTGGCTTGCAAGCCTCATGTCTGTGTTTGGAATTCTCGCTCTTGCCTTCACGACTCCGTTAGCGGGGCTGCTTGGATTTTTGGGGCTGTTTTTTTATGTGGTCCCTTATACGATGTGGAGCAAACGAAGAACCATTTATAACACGGAGGTCGGCAGCATTTCAGGTGCGATGCCGCCGCTTATCGGCTGGGCTGCCATCCATCCGGATATCACGCATCCTGCGATCCTCGGGCTGTTTATCATCACCATCATCTGGCAAATGCCGCACTTTTATGCGATTGCCATCCGGAAGCATGATGAATATAAAGCGGCGAATGTGCCGATGCTGCCTGTTGTTAAAGGCGTCAGAAGGACATATATCCAGACGAATGTTTATTTAGTTATTCTGATCGGCATCAGCTTTCTGTTAGGTTCTTTAAGCATTGGCCTTATGCTGGTTGCCCTTCTTTTGGGGATCATTTGGCTGGGCATAAGTGTCTATGGCTATAAACGGATGGATCCGGAGAAATGGGCGAAATCACTATTTATCTTTTCGCTTGTTCATATGACAGTACTGTTTTCAACGGTTATTATTTACTCGATTATGGGGATTATTTTTGATTTATAGGGTTATTGATTTTATGGGTAATATTATAAAAAATTGTCAATTGAATGGTATTTTAGAGTGCTGAAAGTGCGTTAATCCTTAAGATTAACGCTTTTTCTTGTGGTTTTATAAGGGTAGAAAGGGTTACTTATAAAGCAGGACTATCTTATGAAATCTAAGCTTAAGAAGGAATTGCACCCTTATTTTGACTGGGAAGGAAACTTCCAAATTATCCATTACTTAAATTAAGCGAAATACTAAAGATTTTAGGTTTAATACACCGGTGTACAATAGCTTAAATAATGGGGATTGTTTCCTCTAACTATATTTTCATAATGAAAGCGAATTTTTTTAGTCAATTCACCTTCAATCCCTTTTCCTATTTTCCTATGATCAATATTAATTATCGGCTTGATTTCTATTGCTGTGCCTGTAAAAAACACTTCATCAGCAGAGTATAATTCTGCTCTTGACAGACTCTGTTCAGAAACTGGGAGAAATAAGAGGTTTTTTGCAATTTGAATGACAGTATCACGCGTAATTCCTGCGAGTATATTATCGGATATTTGCGGGGTAATTAGCCTGTTATTTTTCACGATGAAAATATTTTCTCCTGGCCCCTCACTCACATTCCCTTCATCCGTTAAAAATATAGCTTCATCAAAACCATTTAAACTCGCCTCCGTAGTTGCTAATCCTGAATTTAAATAGTTTCCCGTTGATTTTGCCTGAGGCGGAATCATATTATTACCTGTACGGCTCCATGAAGAAACACAAACATTTAAGGCTGGCTTGGGTTTATACTCAAACGCTGTGCAATAAATAGTAACCCTATTAAAAGGATCTTTTAAATCAGGACGCAGCGTATTTGATCCCTTAAAGCACAAGGGCCGTATATATACATCCTCCCTGACATTATTTTGTCTTAATAATTGGATCGTCCATTGAATTAATTGTATTGGGGTATAAGGAATTTGTATATGTAGAGAACTTCCAGATTCATTGAACCGCTTATAATGGTCGTAGATTCGAAAAATGTATAATTGTTTTTGATATTCATTCCAGTAAGCCCTAATTCCCTCGAAGCATCCTAATCCATAATTTAGACCTTTATTTCTTATACTGACTGAAACGTTAAATTCATCTAGAATTTCCCCCTGATCAAAAACATACCTCATTTATTATCCCACCAATAATTATATATTTTATTCATTTGTATATTAGGTCAGTCAGAATTATTCCTAAATAAACCAATATGTAAAAGGGGATAAACAGAACCTATATCCAGAAGGAAGTTTATTTCATTATTATCATAGGGATAAGCTATTATTGAAGCTAATGTCCGTTTCCCAGATTTGTCAACAATGTTCCATTGAAAGTTATAACGGATCAAGCTTCAGTTCTTTCAGCAGCTCATGTTTCAATCTATTGGAGGGTGTGATTGGACATTCAGAATTGATATGGAAAGCTCTTGATTCTTTTGTATCATCCAGTTGTCAAGTCAATCATTGCTTCTGCTTTTGTTTAAGTCATCATTACGATGAAAATCAAAGCAAAACTGCACCAGATCACTTTACCTGGCAGACTTATTTACTTCTGATAATGTCAAAGTTCTGTAATCTTTCAATTATGCCTGTTCTCTATTTTTCGAGAACAGGCATACTGATTGGGGACATCACTTTATTGTATTCTGGATTTACGAAAGCCATCAAAGATACTCATTGCAGCATAAAAGATAAAGACGATCATGATGCCGCTAATCAGCCAGTTTTTAAATTGGGGGGCTGATATTGAAAATAAATCGGTCATGTATGCTATAAATTCTGCCTGGAGCAAATTCGGGTTCAGCAGGATGAAGATGAACACGATGGTGGCAAGCAGTTCAAGGATGGTATTGAAGATGGCCATTCTTTTCGTCCATTGGCCAATGATGAGTTTGTAGAGAGCGAGGCCCGCTTCTAGCGCAATGATGACCACAACGATTGGCCAGTATCCCAGCAGAACATCCTGGTTGACCGCGGGAATTTTAAACTCCAGTCCTTCACCTCCGCCTCTATAGACACCCATCAGCCGGTCGGCATAAAAGTAAAGGGTTGCCCAGATAGCAGTCCACATTAAGCTTCCGAAAACCTCAAACTTGGAAATGGCTTTTTTCTTCGGAATATACGTAATGCTTTTCAAATCGTCCGGAGTCCACGGTTTTAAGCTGGGTGACAGTGGATGCTGCTCTTTTCCTTTATCCATCCTTTCAATTACGGCGAATACAATCGTCAGCCAGAAAAATACCTGGACGGCCACTTCCATGAGTCTCCAAATTCCGTAGCCCGTTAATTCGAGTATGGCATTGATGATCGTTTCGTCCCGGTTAAAATTAAAAATAAACTCGGCTGCAAGTGATATCAATGAAATCGCTGCGGCAATCGGCAGGATCATTTTTAACAGTGATACATATACATCAAAATACCGCGGCCCGATCAGGTGCATCGGCTGATCCCGGTATCCTGCCGCGAGGGCTGCGGGACTGCCCAATTTGCTGAGGACATCCTTCACATCTTCCTCATTGTAATCATCCGGAAGCATATCCCCGATTGTTGACTGAAGCTCGAGTGCGATATCCGCACGGCTCTTTTCAGGCAGCCTCCGGGTCACTTCCTGTATATATACTTCAATTAAATTCATCTTCCTCATCCCCCTTTAACAGCCCGAAAAGCTGTTTGGAATTCTTAATCCATTCTTCTCTCAGCTGCAGAAATGTCTCCAGACCCAGTTCGCTTAAAACATAATACTTGCGCGGCCGGCTCTCCGTATGATCCCAGCTGCTTGTGACAAGCTCTTGTTTTTCCAGACGCCGCAGCAATGGGTATAATGTGCTCTGATCAATATTGATGCCGGAGTCCTCCAATAACTGAACCAGTGAATACCCGTATTGCGGTGTCCGAAGCTGGCTCAGCACTGCCAGCGTCAATGTCCCTCTGCGCAGTTCAGTTGTTAACGAATTCAGCAGCGTGCTCATTCAATCACCTCGCTTGATATACTATATGTCATACACTATATGGTTTATACTATGTATCATACAGTATGAATGTGAAAATAATCAACTGCTAATTGTACATTTTTTGGCACTGTTTTGATAAGCAAATGTTCAGGACTACAACTTCCTTTTGTAATCCAGGTGGGCTATGTACTCATTTTTTAAACATCGGAACAATGGTCTGTCCAAATGAATTTTCAGAAATATGATAGTTATTAAGGAGGTGATTGTATGTTTAGTTTAGGAAAATGCTGGTGGTGTGAACTGCTGCCTTCAGCATGTTAGGGATGTGCCTGCAGTATTTTAAGGAATGCGAGAGAAGGGCAGGGGTTTTTGATTTTGCTGAAAGGTACTGCGGAATTTTTAGCTTTAGGTCCTGGTCAAAACCCTCAGCCCACTGAGTTTTCTTTTGTCCGGTTTAAAGAAGGGACGTGCTGTGCAATCTTTACCTTCTCCCAGCCGACGGATGCGGCACAAGTTCCGGCAGGAAGAGAATTCATCATTGATTGCCGAAGCATTGCTGCTCTTTCTCCATTGTCAACTCCTTGCTAAATTTAAGGTGTAAATTGTGATCATCAGTTTACCCTGTAATCTGCAAGTGGTCCACATTCTTTTTTCCAGGGGTGCATCAGCGTGAGAGTAAAAAAATCTTGGGTTATCCAATGTTTTTTTGCAATTTAACGCTGTTTATCCATCGCCAGCTTTAATCCGAAACCGATTAACACAACACCTGTAGCTTTATCCATAACTCTTTGAACCTTTGGGGACATTAGCCATTCCCGCAGATAATTGATGAAGAATACGTATAGGAAAAACCAGGATATGCTCATCAGTGTGTATATAATTCCCATAATGATCAGCTGCTGCTGCGCGTTTTCGCCTGCCTTCACAAATTGCGGCAGAAAGGTTAAGAAGAACATTGCAACTTTGGGATTGAGCACGTTTGAAAGGAGTCCCTGTTTAAAGGCAGACTTTTTCATATCTGATTTTACTTCAGTTTCTATCTCAGAATTCTTTTTCTTTTTCAAAGAGATGAATGATGATAACCCAAGGTAAATCAAATAAACCGCCCCGGCATATTTAATAACTTTAAATGCTGCAGCAGACTGCATTAAAACGGCTGATAGGCCAAAAGCAGCCGCAAAGGTATGCACTAAAGAACCTGCTGTAATCCCCAGCCCCATTTTATAGCCTTCTGTCCTTCCGTCTGAAATCGTCCTTTTTGTAATAAGGGCAGTATCGATTCCAGGGCTCATGACTACAAACAAAGAAAGAATTAAAAACGTAAAGAAATCATTCATTTTTACACTCCTTGCCCATGTGATAAAAGCGGATTAACAAATATTAAATATAATTTAACACATGGTAAATCTAATTTGTTCAAGAAATTAGAAAAGTTAGTGGGCTGGTCCTTACAGAAATTACTTGAACCTTATGTAACGTAATGTTTTATAGTGTTCTTAACAGTTAGAAAGAGGAAGGAAGCATGAAATAGAGAATATGATTGTTAAGACACTGATTTATGACAAACATGTCTTAGTTTTTATTGATAATACTGCTTTCAGAATGTTCATAGACTCACAATTTTTTATAAGGGGGAGAAGAGGGTAAAGGGATTCTTCATCTCCCTTGCACTGAACACACATTGAATCTTAACCGCTATTAATCTTCTGTAATCGTAATAATTACTTTTCCTTGAGCGTGACCTTCTTCAAAATATCTGAAAGCTTTGTCCACTTCACTTAATTTAAATGATCGATCAATGACCGGCTTTATTTTTCCGGCTTCAATAAGTTCGCTCATGTAAATCAGGTCTTCCTGATTTTGCCTCTGCAGCATGCTGCTCATTTTCTTATTCCCTGTGAATGAAATCCACGGCCCCATTACCATCGCCTGTGTGAATTGTGCTCCTGAACCTCCGGAAAGTACATAAGTTCCATTTGATTTTAAAGCCCGCTTATAAGCTGAAATGGGCTGATATCCGTTAACAGCCAGAATCAGGTCATACTTCTCTGTCCTTTTGGCGAAATCCTCCTTTTTATAATCGATGGCATGATCTGCTCCAATAGTACGCAAAATGTCTAAGTTCCTTGTACTGCATAAACCGGTAACCTCAGCACCGAATGATTTGGCGATTTGTACGGCGAAAGTTCCCACACCCCCTGACGCCCCATAAATCAAGACGTTCTGTCCTGCCTTAATGTTTCCTTTGTTCCTTAAGGCCTGAAGTGCTGTGACTCCCGCCATAGGAACTGCGGCTGCCTCCTTGAAAGTAAGATTGGCTGGTTTTATGGCCAGGGCCTTTTCAGGGACAGATACATATTCAGCAAAACCGCCCCAGCCGCAGCCTGAAAGGTCTCCGTACACATTATCGCCTGGCCGAAACTGTGTGACGTCTTTGCCGACTGCTTCCACCTGACCGGCGATGTCACCTCCTGGTACCGTGTGTTTTGGTTTGAGAAGACCGTAGGCAAAGCGTGCCAGGTAAGGTTTTCCTTTTAAAAGAACAAGATTCCCATAATTCACAGATGCTGCGTGAATCTTGACGAGTACCTCTTGATCCCTGGGCACTGGTTTATCTAAATCTGTCAATCTAAGATTATCTGGCGATCCGTATTTTTGATACACGATTGCTTTCAGAAAGAATCCCTCCTAATTTTCCAGGTAACGCATAAGCTTAAAAGAATATCTTTTAATTCTATTCCGGGAACAAATATTCAAGACTATAATCCTTCTTTTGCTGAAGAAGAAGGACTATATGGGATAATAAAGTCAGTTTTTTTAATGTTTAAAATATTCCTTTACAGGAATATTCCTTACGGTGTATATTATAAATAAGGAAAGTGAAAATTAAGGAATCGGGGGTGGGATCTGCAATAGAAATGGAGAAAGTCAACAAAATCACGCTGGGAGATGATACAACATGAACGGGCAAATTTTCAGTGCACTGGCTGAGCCCAACCGCCTGGATATCATTGACCTGCTGCTGGAAGGAGCGCTTCCGGTAGGGGATATCGCAAAAAAACTTGAGTTGAACCAGCCTCAAACTTCCAAGCATCTTCGCGTTCTTTGTGACGCAGGCCTCGTCGAGGTTCAGCCGATCGCCAACCGCAGGATTTATAAAATCAGGCCTGAACCGTTTCAGGAACTGGATAGGTGGCTTGATTCCTATCGCCGATTATGGGAAGGCAGGATGGATAGGCTGGATGATTACCTTAACGTATTGCAGGGCAAAAAACCTTTGAATTGATGATTAAGCTCAGGTTAGGTCTGTCTCTAGAGTTGCAGACGGTTTTTCAAACGGTTTTTCAAATACAGCTTCTAATGGAGGAGTAACAATGTCAAATAATGCAATGCTTTCAAGAGTTGAAGATGAACGGGTGCTGGTATTGGAGCGCGTATTCGATGCACCGCGCGAGCTTGTCTTTAAAATGTTTAAAGAGCCGGAACACCTGAAGCATTGGTGGGGTCCGAGAGGCTGGGAGCTCCCGGTTTGCAGCGTTGACTTCAGGCCTGGTGGAGTATGGCATTATTGCATGAAGTGTGTTGATCGGAATCAGGGACAATTCTATGGCATGGAATCCTGGGGCAAGGGGATATACAAGGAAATCAGCGAGCCGGAGAGCATCAGCTATACCGACTATTTTTCCGATGCTGAAGGGACTATTAACGAGGAAATGCCATCTACAGAAGTGACACTGGAATTTGTGGATGTGGACGGCAAAACAAAATTAATTAACCGTGGAAAATATGTATCCGCAGAGGCGCTCCAGTCCGTAATGGAAATGGGTATGCTGCAGGGCATTACAGATACTTGGAACCGTCTGGAAGAACATTTGAACGAGATCAAATAACATAATTGAACATTTAGAAGGCAAGATTGGCTGAAAATTTACATGGCGTTGATCCTAGAAGGATTAACGCTTATTTATGAATTACGCTTGTAGGTGCAACCGATAATCAAAGTTCCCTTTTAATGTGGATTTTATTTATTCACTAAAGGGTGAGTAAAAAAATCGTCTTGACTATTTAGGAGGGAGGAACAATTGGCAATTCGAGATTGAGTCTTGATGAAGTCAATATATGATCTATTTGGAAACTAAAGACAAGTGCTTGTTTAGAATTAGTTTTTATAATCTTTAGGTGTTGAAAACGATAAAGAATAGCGCGCAATGCAGCACGCTATTTATCTAAGATCAGATTTGATTTGGCATCGTTTCTATTTATGAAGCGTCCTTTGGATATAAATACTTCTTCTCGAAAACTGAAGTAAACGCCATCTGCATTGATAATTATATATTTTTGGTAGGTTTTGTACTATTTTCTTTTATTTTGGTTCCAAGCTATATCTTGGAAAGTTGTTTTGTTTTTAAAAGGGCAAATATCCAGTGTTAGAGCTTATTTACACAAGCAATAACAGCTACTTTAAAAGGTTTTCCTTCTTCACTTTTTTTATCATAGAACTCTCGTAATTTCTTATTTCGAGGAATAATCTCATCGCTTGTTTTGCTCTTACGATAGTCACGAATCGCACAACGAACAGCAATATATTAGGCGTGACAAAGCCTGCTAGATCTTCTTTTCGTGATTCGGTTTTTGGTGGCTGTAAACTTACTCTATTTCCACAATTTCTGAAATGATCGTTGCAGAGATCTTTTCTCAGATACCTGAGATAGATTTGATAATATTATTTTCTTCAACTTCTTTTGCGAGGGCATCTATCTCTGACTCTAACTTGGATAGGTGCTCTTTGTATTGAAGAATGATGGTTATATACATACCATGACTCAATAATATGACGCTGATACAAAGTCTTTTCAAACGGATTTCGGTTTGCGGCAGCTTTGAGTTGAATAGCTTTTTCATAATTACCTGATTCTACTCCTAAAAGTTGTCGCACGTACCTTTTAATAATCGTGAAATATCCGTATAGAATACTGTATATCAAAAAATATAATTAAGTTAACATTTCTTATAACTTTTGCCTGCCCAGTGATGACTATGAACACCCTCGATAATCCGTCTTTTCGTACTAACCTATTGATTTAAATATTTATCTCTGTCTTCATTAGTTCTTCTTATAGAATATTCAATTTGTAAATAGTGTCACTAAATCTATTAATAGATATAAGTTGTGGAAGTATTGTTTAGATAATATTTGCTTCTTTATAACTCGTGTATATTTCTATATTGCTTTGTCAGAAGGGTTTCCCCACATTTTAGCGAATTTTTATGTAGTTAAGCACTTTAAAGGAGGAATCTCTTTGGATCTTCGAACAGTATTTGAATATTCTATTGAAAGACATCCTCAAAAGGTTGCCATTATAGACGGGGATAGAAGGTATACATACCGGCAGCTGGGTTTAGAGGTTAACAGTGTAGCCTCTTCCTTACATAGACTCGGTGTTAATAAAAATGACCGAATAGCTGTGCTTTTGAAAAACCGTTTTGAAACAGTGGTTATATTCTGGGCCATTCAAAAACTTGGTGCTATATTTGCAGGAATAAATGTTAGACAATCCCAAGAAATCGTTCATTATTGTTTAAGTGATTTAGAGTCGAAATTTGTTATCTACGATGTTTCGACTGAGTATTTAATTAACAAAAAAAGGTTCATGGAAAGGCCAGTATTTATAAATATTGATGGAAATGGCGGGGATATTAATTATGAGGAACTAAAAAAACAAGAATCTTACGACTTTAATCCCAATCAAATCAATGAAAATGATTTAGCCGTCATCTTATATACTTCTGGTACAACAGGTAATCCAAAGGGTGTTCCACGTTCACATCAAAATGAATATGCAGCTGCTTTTGCCCATATCTTCCAATGTCATTATGAGTGGCATGATTCCACATTAGGGGTAGTACCCCTGTATCACACAATGGGATTGCGCTCCCTGCTTAGTATGGTGCTGTTAAATGGTACCTTCATCATTCTTCGGGATTTCGACTCTTATGAGGCTATTCAATTAATAGAACAAGAAAACATAAATAGTCTATATCTGCTCCCTAATATGTATCATGATATGGCAACCTTGCCTGAAGCGAATAAATCGAATTTTAATGAATTGCGTACTATTGTGTATGCAGGAGCTCCTATGACAAGCAAATTAATTGGCTTATGTATGGAAGTTTTCCGTCCCAAGTATTTTATTAACCACTATGGCAGTACAGAAATTTACACCTATTCCTATTGTGATCATATCTCGGAAAAGCCTGGATGTGTTGGGAAGCCAGGCATCCATCAAAATTTAAGGATTATAGAACCTGATATCAGCCGTTCCAAGACACCTGCTGACACCGTTAAGGATGGAGAAATAGGTGAAATTATTGTTCATATCGGCTCCCCTGAATCGTTTAAAGGGTATTGGAATAAACCGGATCATACGAAAAGAAGTGTGATTCAAAATTGGTTTTATACAGGGGATTTAGGATACAAAGATGAAGATGGAGATATGTTTGTGATAGGACGCCTAGATGAAATGATTCTTCACGCTGGAGATAATATATATCCTATAGAGGTCGAATCTGTACTATTAGAACATGAGAAGGTTCAGGAAGCTGTTGTGGTTGGGGAAGATGATGAACGCTGGGGACAAGTGGTGGTTGCATATATCGTTCCAAGTGATCCATCTTTGACCGTTAATGAATTGGATTTGTTTTGCAAAAGACACCCTAAATTATCAAACTATAAACGGCCAAGAAAATATATCTTTCAAGCATCTTTTCCAAAAACGGCTGTAGGAAAAATAATGCGTAAAAAAATTAAATCAAGTTATTAAAGATAGATGGGACTTTCAAATTTTTATCATAAAAGCAATATTTTAAACATGAAATAGGCAGGAGGCTTGAAATGCCCAATATGCTAATTGTAGATGATGAATACGAAAGCCGTTATGTCCTTCGTGAGTTTATAACTTCCAGTGAATATCATTATTTTTCTGTACATGAAGCAGAAACATATGAAAAAGGACTGTTAATGCTTAAACAGCTAAAGCCTTCCATCCTTATAGTTGAGATCTCCTTGCCGGGCAACAATGGTTTCGAACTGGGAAAAGAAGCAAAGCGGTGGGATCCGGAAATTTCTGTAATAATCTATACTCAGCTAAAAATATTTGAATATGTCCAAAGTGCTATTAATCTAGGGTTTTCAGCATTTTTGCTAAAACCGGTGTCAAGAAGTGAAATCAAACAGGCTTTTGAGCGAATAATTGTCCATAGTCTATCGACGGAGACAAACCGTTTTACAGGAAAGCGGGAAGATACCCCAAATGTCGATCTTGCCCATCCAATTGAATCATCTATTCAATATATTCAGAGTCATGTTAAAAACCCTATTACACTAAATCAGGTTGCGGATTCAGTCTATTTAAGCCCTTCCCATTTTAGCCGTTTATTCAAGGAAGAAATGGGTGTAACCTTTATCGAGTATTTAACTGCATATAGAATAGAGCAATCGAAGTCATTGCTCAAAATGACCTCTTTACCTATTGAGGTAATCGCCCATCAAATAGGCTTTACTAGTTCTGGGTATTTTGCAACGACCTTTAAAAAAAGCGAACGCTGTACACCATCTGAATATAGAAGTCTTTTTATAAATTAAATAAAGGATAATTAATATAAGGATAAGTCCCATTTCGGGATTTATCCTTTTTTAATAATATTTTAAAAGATCATTTGCAAATATATTAAAACCTCAAAATTACGAATGTTCATATAATTCAATTAACACATTCAAAGGAGCGAAGGAGCTTTGATTATAAATGAACTTAAGAGATGCATTCGAAATAATGAAAAAGCAATCCTAGCAACTATCATTGATAAAAAGGGTTCTTCCTATCGCCAAGTTGGGGCAAAAAGCCTCATTTTCTCAGATGGAACTGCTTATGGTGTACTTAGCGGTGGGTGCATTGAGCAAGACTTGCTTGAACATACAAGGGATGTATTTGAGACAGGCGAACCAAAACAGATTATTTATGACCTAAGAAATGATCATAATGTGCCATGGGGGTTAGGTGTTGGGTGCAATGGCGTCATAACAGTTTTGCTTTCGCTTATAGATCCTGTAAATAATAGAGAATCAGCTGTAAAGCAATTCAAAGTATTAAAACAGCAATCTCTAAGTAAGGAACCATATCCAGTCTGTACAGTCATTAAATCAAGTAATCATAATGCGCTTCTTCCAGGAACTATTCTAGAAAATATTGAGTTGCCCTTATTTAAGATTATGTCAAGCGGGATTCAAGAAAATTATTCAATTGAGGTGGATGGAAAAAAGGAAACCGTAACTTTATTTTTGGAAACGATTACACCGATGCCTCATATCATCATTTTCGGAGCAGGACCAGATGCATCATCGTTAATAGATCAATTAAAGTTTTTACATTGGAGAGTAACAATAGTGGATCATCGTCCAGGATATTTAAATAAGGATAACTTTCCTTACGCAGATGAATTGAACTTAGTGCCGCAGGGAGAGTTTCCGGAAGATTTAAATGCGAGTGAAAATTCTTATGCAATCATCATGACTCACCATTATGAACAAGACCTTGTTTATTTGAAGGGATTGCTCCAGCAGAATCTTTGCTATATAGGCCTATTGGGTCCGAAGAGAAGGTTCAATAATCTTAAAAAGGATCTTCAAGCACAAGGGTTCATGATACCTGCAAAAGCTGCTGAAAAAATATATTCACCTATAGGTCTTGATATAGGCTCTGAGACACCTGAGGAAATAGCACTGAGTATCGCAGCAGAAATTATGGCCCACAAAAATAAAACGAGCAGCCAATCGCTTAAATGGAAGAAGGATTCAATTCATACTCCAAATCCCGCTTCATATGAAAGATTAAAAGAATTGGTTCAATAGTTGAAGATGGAAATCTGGAACATTGTCTTAGCGGCTGGTCATTCTACCAGGATGAAAGGAACTCATAAGTTACTTAAAAAGTTTGAAGATGAAACAATCCTAAGATATACCGTCAATAAAATATCGGCTAACATGGCCAGTAAAACGATGGTTGTATTGAATAGGGATTTTCCTGAATTGGAAAGTGAAATCCGAGATTTGCCAGTATCTATTGTATGGAATCCTTGTCCGAAACTTGGAATTAGCAGTTCCCTTGCTGCAGCAATTGAAAGCTTGTCTCCTGCGTGTGAAGCTTTGTTGATAACACTGGCTGATCAGCCCGAAATAAAAGTAGAAGTAATGAACGAAGTAATTACAGAGTATCTCATATCAAAAAATCCCTTAATTATAACTTCATATAGAGGAAAAATCAGGCACCCCATTTTATTTGGCCAATTGTATTTCAATGAACTCTTGAACCTAAAGGGAGATCAAGGAGCAAAATTACTTATTAGTGCTAATAAAGAAAAGGCGCACATTTATTATGAGGATGAAGAAGCTCCGGAGGACATCGATACTATTGAAGATTATAGGAGACTATTAAAAAGGAGGAATGAAATTGACCTATGTAGGTAAGCCTGTGAAACGAATAGAGGATGCCAGGTTAGTGTCCGGAGAAGGAACATTCATTGATGATCTTTCTCCATTGCCAAATATCCACAATGCTGCGATTCTTAGAAGCCCCCATGCACATGCCCGTATTAAAGCGATTTTTTTAGAAGAAGCGGCAAAAACACCAGGTGTAATTGGAGTAGTTGTTGGAGAACATGTAAAAGCTTTAACCAATCCTTTTCCAGTCGGCGTAAAGGCACCAATAAAATACTACCCCATTGCAGTAGATAAGGTCCGGTTTGTGGGAGAAGCTGTTGCAGTTGTTGTGGCTAAAGATCGTTATATTGCAGAAGATGCACTCGCAAAGATAAAAGTCGAGTACGAACCGCTGAATCCTGTGGTCCAAATTGAAGATGCGCTTTCGTCTGAGTCAGCCGTTCTTCATGAAGAAGCAGGTACGAATATAGTTAATCATCGTGTATTCCAATACGGCAATGTCGAGGATTCATTTAAAAGTGCCGATTATATAATAAGTAAAAAGTTCACTTTTCCAAAGGTTAGTGCAACTCCTGTGGAAAATTACGGAGTAATCGCGAATTATACAAAAAGTGAAGGTGCGTATACCATTTGGTCAAACTTTCATGGACCTTTCACACTTCATTCCGTCATGACTGCTGCACTAAAGGTGCCGAGCAACAGACTAAGGATTATTACGCCAAAGGATATTGGCGGAAGCTACGGGATCAAGTCAGGTGTATTTCCATACATGGTCTTAATGGGAGTAGTGTCAAGAATATTGGGTGTACCCGTTAAATGGACGGAAGACAGACAAGAACACCTTATGGCGAGTTCCAGTGGTACAGATCGTGTAACGTGGATTGATGCAGCGGTAAAAAAAGATGGAACCATTCTTGGTTTGAAAATGAAATATGCGGATAGTGTTGGCGGATATATACGTGCGCCCGAACCTGCTTGTTTATATAGAACACACTCAAATTCAACTGGAGCCTATCGAATTCAAAACGTTAAAATGGAAGCGATTGCAGTCGTTACGAATAAAAGTCCAACAGGGCTCATAAGAGGCTATGGCGGTCCCCAGCACTATTTTCCGCTGGAAAGAATGATGCAAATCATTTCAGCTGAATTGGATCTGGATGTGATTGAAGTCATAAAGAAAAATTTAATTACGAAAGAAGAATTTCCCTATCATACAGCTTCAGGCGGGATATACGATAGCGGGGATTATCATAAGGCATTGCACCTTGCGCTTGAATCGATTGATTACGATAGCTTTAAAGAGAAACAAAAAGCAGCCTGGAAACAAGGGAAATATCTGGGGTTAGGGTTTGCTTGCATCGTTGAGCCTTCCGGTTCGAATATGGGTTATGTGACCATTGCTTTGACGCCGGAAGAGAGAGCAAAATCATTGCCGAAATCAGGCTGTTCTGAAGGTGCAACGGTATCGATAGATCCAATGGGTGGAATCACAGTCCGGATCAGTACGGTACCAACTGGGCAGGGCCATGAAACAGTTACTTCCCAAATCGTTGCCGACGTTCTAGGTGTTGATCCTGCTTCTATCCGGGTCATTGCTGAATTGGATACGTTAACAAGCCCATGGTCAGTAGCATCAGGTAGTTACTCCAGCAGGTTTGCCCCTATCGGGTCAAGTGCCGTTTATCAAGCAGCGCAAAAAGTAAGATTGAAACTGTTAGAAATCGCCAAAAGCCAATTAGATACAACAGTGGACGAATTGGTCATGGCAGAAGGGAAGGTATTTGCAGAAAAAAATCCTTCTAAGAGTATCTCCATTAAGAGATTAGTAGGTTTGGCACATTGGAATCCGCAAGGCCTTCCCGCTGGTATTGAACCAGGTATCCATGAATCTGCATTTTATACATTATCTGCAGCGGAGTCCCCAAATGAATTGGATCTTGTTAATGGATCCGTCACCTATGGATTTGTTTTTGACGCTGTTCAAGTGGAAGTGGACATTGATACCGGTGAAGTGAAGATTCTTGACTATACCACGATCCATGACGCTGGGAAACTATTAAATCCAAATATTGTGGAAGGTCAAATAATGGGTGGTTTAGCTCATGGACTAGGAGCCGCACTTTATGAAGAACTTGCCTATGACGAAAGGGGGCAGTTCCTGACTGGAAGTTTTATGGACTACTTATGTCCTACAGCTACAGAAATCCCAAATGTAACCATAAAGCATATTGAAACACCTTCCCCCCTAACCCCTCTTGGAGCTAAAGGGTTAGGAGAAGGAAATACAATGAGTGCTCCGGTTGTCATCGCAAATGCGGTTACAGATGCGTTAAAACCATTTAATATATCAATTGATCAACTTCCTTTATCTCCAGATCGGATTTGGTCAAAAATTAATAATAAGAAAACGATGCAAATCTAACTTAAGGAGGAATTGTCATGAATGGTGAAGGAAATATTCAGCTTAACGGAAATCTAGATAAAGTATTCTCGAGTTTATTAGATCCGGAAGTATTAAAAAACTGCATTATGGGATGCAAAGAACTATATAGACAAGAAACCAATGTGTATGTGGCGGACTTATCTGTTGGGGTTGCTGCAGTTAAAGGGAAATATGATGCAACCATTCGTCTTACGGACCTGGAGCCCCCTCATTCCTATAAGTTAATTGTTCATGGTGAAGGGGCACCAGGGTTTGTAGATGCCGAAGCAGCCATTCATTTGGTTTCGGTGGACGATGAAAATACAGAGCTTAGGTACACTTATGAGGCTGCTGTAGGTGGAAAAGTCGCTTCAATTGGCCAGCGTATGTTAGGTGGAGTAGCTAAACTGATTATTAAAGACTTTTTTAAAAAGATTAAAAGAGAGCTGGATAAAGTAAATATTGCTGACTAGGAAGGAGGACGCTTGTATGAAACCAGCAGCATTTACTTACTGCAGTCCTTCAACTGTAGAGGAAGCAGTGAAACTATTAGAGGAATATGGAGATACAGGGAAAATCATTGCTGGCGGGCAAAGTTTTATTCCCATCTTAAATATGAGGATGTCCGAACCGGAGTGTCTCATTGACATTAACCAAATCAATGAGTTAAACGGAGTCAGGGTAGAAGAAGGGGTTCTGAAAATTGGTGCTCTTACAAAGCAAAGGGAACTTGAACATTCAGATGCCGTTAAAATCCATGTTCCTATACTCTCGGAAGCCACTCCATATATTGGTCATGTCCAAACGAGAAATAGAGGAACTGTTGGAGGAAGTGTCGCCCATGCAGATCCAAGCGCAGAGCTGCCCCTTTGCTTTTTAGCACTGGATGCTGAAATCGTTATCCAAAGTATAGATGGGACTAGGAAAATAAGTATAAATGATTTTTTTATTACCTATTTAACAACAGAGGTGATGCCGGAGGAAATATTAACTGAAATTCATGTTCCCTTATCTGAACATAATGGGTATGCCTTTGAGGAATTTAGCAGGAGACATGGTGACTTTGCCTTAGCAGCTGTTGCTTGCATTCTATCAGTTGATGAAATTGGAAAAATAGATAAAGTGAGACTTGTCTTAGGAGGGGTGGATGCAATTCCCCTTTTAGCAGAAGAAGCAATGGAATATTTGGCTGGAAAAAGTCTAACAGAGGATACACTTGAAAAAGCCGCAGAGCTGGCTGTGATGGATGCTGATCCTGATGGGGATTTACATGCTTCAAAAGAGTATAGAGTCCATATGGCTAAAGTTCTAACAAGAAAAGCATTGATAAAAGCATTTAACCGAGCTTTAGGAAAAGGGGGTGTAACATGTCGAATTTCTCCATTGAACAGAAAATGAACGTTTCTTTATCAATTAATGGAAGGGAGGTGGAAGCAGAAGCTGAGCCTAGAAAACTATTAAGTGATTTTATAAGAGAAGATCTGGGTCTTACAGGTACACATGTTGGCTGTGAACATGGTGTTTGCGGTTCCTGCACGGTGCTTTATAATGGTGCAGCCGTACGAAGCTGTTTAATGTTTGCAGTTCAGGCAAATGGATCATATATACAAACAATCGAGGGTTTAACAGAGAATGGAGAACAGCATGTTTTGCAGCAGACATTTACGGAGTGCCATGGACTTCAATGCGGCTTTTGTACACCGGGGATTTTAATGTCCTCATTAGAAATGCTGAATAGTGGCGAAGAACTCACAAAACAAGAGATTAAAGAGATGTTATCCGGCCATCTTTGCCGCTGTACTGGGTACACAGGAATTATTGAAGCTATTGAAAGAGCATGTGGGACAAATAAATTTAAAGAAGGTGACAATTAGTGGATCTTGGAAAGCTGTTTGATTTCGCAGTGAATCGATTTCCTGATAAAACAGCCATCGTTCAGGATGATAGACGGTTATCCTATAAGGAATTTCAATTAGAAATTAATAAACTTGCATATTCATTGCAGAAGCTGGGGATCGAAAAAGGAGATCGTGTTGTTATTATTCTTAAGAACCGCTTGGAGATGGTCGCTATTTATTGGGCTGTTCAAAAAATCGGTGCCATTTTTACACCAATAAATTTTCGTCTTTCAACAGAAGAAGTGGCATTTTGTGTAAATGATGCTGATGCGAAAGCGGTTATTTTTGAACCAAGCAGCCAGGATGCTGCATTAAACGCATCATATGGAAGTAAGCCTCTTTTTATAAGCATTTTAGGTGCGGAAGGTGCAGAAATTACCTATAAAGAGCTATTAAATCATAACCAAGAGACGTTTCATCACCCCAATATCGACATGGATGATATTTGCTTAATGTTATACACTTCAGGAACTACAGGGAAACCAAAGGGTGTTCCTAGAAGCCACAAGAATGAATATAGCGCGGCTATCGCACACATTATTCAAAACCAATATGTACTCCATGAAAGCACTCTGGGTGTCATGCCGCTCTATCACACGATGGGGATGCGCTCGCTATTATCAATGGCATTTATCAATGGGAAAATGGTCATGATTCCTGATAATAATACAATGAAAATGCTAAAAGTAATGGAAGATGAAAAGATTAGCTGCGTTTATTTAGTTCCTACCATTATTCATGATCTGTTAAATTATAAAGATTTTAATAGGTATAATTTACAGAATGTTCGGAAAATAGGATACGCTGGGGCATCCATGACAACTGAGTTAACAGAAGACTGCTTTAGGAAATTAAAGCCTGATGTTTTCGTAAATCACTATGGCAGTACAGAGGTATATACTTTCAGCATTTGCAACTATTTAGATAAAAAGCCAGGCTGTGCGGGCAAAGCAGGTTTTCATCAGCAACTAAAAATAGTTGAGCCTGACCCTGAAGGAAGTTCAGGACCTGCTGATATTGTACCGCATGGAACTCCAGGAGAAATTATTGTAAATATTGACTCATTAGAAGCATTTAAGGGCTATTGGAAACGACCTGATGCGAACATCAAATCGATCAGAAACGGCTGGTATTTCACAGGAGATATGGGTGTTCTGGATGAAGATGGCGATCTTTATGTTGTTGGCCGCGTGGATGACATGATCATTTCTGGTGGAGAAAACATTCACCCTCTTGAGGTTGAAGATGTATTGTCTTCACATCCGGAAGTATTAGAGGCTGCAGTTGTCGGTTTACCTGATGAGCGTTTTGGAGAGAAGGTTGTCGCATTTATAGTTAGTAAAAGCCCAACTATTTCAACTGCAGAGCTGGATAACTACTGCAGGGAATCTGGCAGCCTGGCAAACTTTAAGCGGCCCAGGGATTACTGTTTTATAAAAGAGATACCTAAAAGCCCTGTCGGGAAGATTTTAAGGAGAAAATTAAAAGAAAATTATTCATCCATAATACAAAAAGAGGAGAGTGTAGGTTAATGACAACAATTAATAACAAAGGTACTTATCAATGGGATCATATTTTAGTAGACAAGAACATTGAAGCAAAGACAGCCACTATTACATTAGATCGGCCAGAAAAAATGAACACGCTAAGTTTTATTGCACGCTCACATCTTAATCAAATTTTCACTGAATTAAATAATGATGAGGATGTAAGGGTGATTGTGATAAAGGGAGCTGGTGAAAAAGCCTTTAGTTCGGGCGGGAATATTGCAGAATTCATGGAGAAGCATCCATCTGTACTTTCAGAATTGCATGTAAATGTTGCTGCGCCAGAGCGTTCTCCCAAACCAGTTATTGCCCAATTGCAGGGGTATACATTTGGGGTAGGTCTTGAAATCGCAATGGCATGTGATTTTCGAGTGGCATCAGAAACCACGCAGTTGGCATTACCCGAGATCAATCTTGGCATGATTCCTGGCAGCGGCGGGTCACAGCGGATTGCAAAAATTGCCGGAGTCGGCCGTGCAAAGGATATGATCATGAGGGGAAGACGGATACCAGCACACGAAGCACATCAATGGGGCTTGTTAACAACTGTGACAAGTCAGGAGAATTTAGAAGTAGAGGTAAATAAATTGGTTAAAGATCTTGTCAGACTATCACCAATGACATTAAAAGTGTTAAAAAAGGTCATAAATAGTTCCCAGGATGCGCCTTTAAGTGTAGGGATGGAGATTGAAGGATTTGCATATGGAATGCTGCGATCTACTGAAGATTTTAATGAAGGTGTACAGTCGTTTGGAAATAAGGTGAAACCCAGTTTCAAAGGAATATAATCCTTTTTACTAGATAAATGGGAATGTTGAATAGGGAAATGGAGGGTATATATGAAATACTCAATGGGTGAAAGTTTGAGAATGCTGCCCAGGTATTTAAATATTAACACCTTTAGTGCTGGAACACTTGCGGCGATTTTTGGATGTACCGGCCCAGCTTTAATTATCATTGGCGGTGCTGCTGATGGCGGATTATCAATTGAGCAGACTATTTCTTGGCTGTTTGCAGTTTATTTTTTCGGAAGCTTGATCGGGGTTTATTTGGCATTAAAGTATCGTCAGCCTATTGCGGGAGCCTGGTCCATTCCAGGGGCTGTTTTAGTCGCAGGTGCCCTGCAGCATTACTCCCTTAGTGAAATTTCAGGAGCCTATTTAGTTTCCGGTATTCTCGTATTTATTCTGGGGATTTCAGGGCTCATAGGGAAAATAATGAAATGGATCCCAGTACCAATTGTTATGGCGATGATAGTAGGGGCAATGATCAAATTTGGCACTGGAATGATTACATCTCTTGAAGGGACTCCTCTAATAGTGGGGACAGCCATTTTGGTTTATTTATTTTCTTCACGTTATATAAAAAAAATGCCTCCTATTTTAATGTCCTTTGTCGCTGGTGGAATTTTGGCAGCGATAATGGGAGAGTTTCAATCGTCCAGTATGGAAGCAGGATTTACACTGCCGCAAGTATTACTGCCGACATTCAGTTTTGAATCCATCATATCAGTTTCAATACCCTTGACCCTATTGGTGATTGGGGCGGAGAATGCTCAAGCCATAGGCGTCTTGATGGCAGAGGGATATAAACCCCCTATTAATTCAATGACGATCTGGAGCGGAATAGGCGGGATAGTTACATCTCTATTCGGCGGACATAATGCTAATATTGCAGGACCGATGACAGCGATCTGTTCATCTAGAGAATCTGGAGAAAATAAGGAAGGGCGCTATGCCTCTGTTATTGTAAATGCAGTAATATTTGGAGGCTTTGGCTTAATTGCAGGTTTAGCTGTCCCATTTGTGACTGCCTTACCAGGTGCGTTGATTTCAACTGTTGCGGGACTAGCGATGATCGGAGTACTGGTAAGTTCCCTTCAAGCATCCTTTTCTGAGAGGAAATTTCAAATTGGTGCATTTTTCTCATTAGTTATTGCGATGTCTGGAGTCTCTTTCTTTAGTATAAGTTCCCCTTTCTGGGCTCTTATTGGTGGAGTTATCGTTTCGTTAATCATTGAAAAAGGGGATTTTGATACCTTTAAATCTAAAATTAAAGCGGATGAAGGAAAAGAGAAATTTGAGAGCGCGGTGTAATCTTTAATTACTTTAAAAGGCACTATCTCCCACACAAGGGAATGGAACAAAGATAAATAATTGGATTGGAGAAACCCGATTCCTTCATGAGGAGGAACCGGGTTTCTTTTTATGGCTTGATTGTAAGCTGTGCAAATAGCACAGAAAAAATGCACATAGGATGGTTGCTTTTGCAGAGTGAGAGCTTTTGAGGAAGTATCCGATGAAATATGGAAGACTACTTCAAAACGATAAAATGAGTTAAAAAAGTGCTCGTTTCCTATTTAGGGCGAGTACCTCTAACTTGAAAAGCAAGAAGCTGGATGATAATTCTCCAACTAAGAATGATGTAAAAGGTGCCAAGGGCCTTGCCCAACTGTTCAAGGACGGAAGATACGCCGAACCTACAACCGCAAGGTGTTTATGCCGAACTCCGTGTGGCAAAGAAAATTGGCGATCTTTTAACAGAGGACCTAAAAACGGTTCAGGGACAGATGCACAACTGGATTGACCGGAATTTTCCGGAATTCTTGAAGGTCTTTAAGAAGTGGGAGGGCAAGGCTGCATTACAATTCTTACAGCTAAATGCATTACCATATGAAATAGCAGATTTACTTATCCATTTAAGAAAAATCGCAAAATGAAGTGTAGGTGCCAATAAGATTTGGAGTTAAGCAAGCAGCGAGTCAGCTCATCGGAATCCGCCAAGGCTCTGAGATGGCAAAAATGAAGCTCAAAACTCTTCTGTGTAAATATGATTAGATCCAGACGGAATTCGAAGAATTGAACGTACAAGAAGATTCCTTGCTTGATGAAATCCCGGGTGTAGCTCAAATGTTAACTGTCAAGGTGTTGGAAGATATACTGTCGCTGGTTTCTTTGCTGAAGTTGGTGTCCAAAGTGGACTACACTCACTCCCGTCAAATCTTTTAGCTGGCCGGCTTGAGCCTGAAGGAAATTACGAAAGAGGCCGTAAGAAGTTAAGGGCTTTGACTAGTTTAATATTAATCGTGGAGAACCTTATCACAAATAGTGGTAAAGCAGAGAGTTGAAGTTATTCTAGATAAAGAGTGGCTAGAAAAAATACTTTAAAAGAGTGCTATGTATGTAAAAGATCTCCTGTTGGAAGCAAATACAGAAAAGAATTACCAATTCTATTTGAATGGTAATTCTTTTTTATAAATATTTATTTATTCTTTTTATCTCTTTCTTGCATTTTTCTAACATTATCTGAGTGGTAAGGAGAACCATCAACTTCATTAACTACACTAAATGGGTTACCGTCCAAGTCGAAGAAATCAAAAAATTTCATTCCACCAAAATCATCGATTTCAGTAGTAACTATGCCATTATTTTTAAAATGTTGATGTGCAGATTCAATATCATCAACGACAAAATTATAATATGAATTCTTCTGGTCACCCTCGGTAATAAACTCAGTGGGTTGCGGGGATTTAACTTTTACTAAGGCTAATTGTGTTGACCCAGTTGGTAAATAAAAGCCAGCACCATCTCCCCAACTATCGATTATCTTTACACCAAGAAACTTTACATACCAATCTGTAGATTTTTCAATGTCTGTAACTGGAATAAATATACTACCTACTTTAAACATAATCTTCCTCCTTGAAATGAAATTCTTACTTATAACGAATATAATAGTGTAAAAGTTACAATTACATAAATAAATTTAAATAAAAAGGTGGAAAAAATGGTTTTTGAAAATTTAGAGTTTGAGATTAAGAAACTTTATAATTATTGCCTAAAGTTGTCAGGGTCACCTTGGATAGCCGAGGATCTAGTACAAGAAACGATGCTAAAGGTTTATAGATTAAAAAAGACAGAACCGAATAGAGAGTTCAACTTCTCTTTTCTATGTACTGTGGCTAAAAATCTTTTTATTGACGAAACAAGAAAAAGCAAAGAAATAATACATTTTAAAGAGGAATTTTATGGAGAAGTATATGATTCAATAGAACACTTTAGTTTAATTGAAATTTTACTTACCACATTGCCATTGAAACAGTCTATGCTTATTACCATGAAAGATGTATTTGGCTACACTTCAAAAGAAATAGCATCAATGTTAAGGGTGAGTAATGAATCTATTAAAACAGCACTTCATCGCTCTAGAAAGAAACTAAAATTTAAAAACAGTAATATAGATATGGAAGTTCTAACCCCTAATCACGAAATAATTATAGCACTCACTAAAGCAATACGGGAATCTAAGCCGATGCAAATATTTTATTTTTATCGACTACTAGAGTCAAAAAATTTTCAGGTAAGAAGAAGTTCTTTGCATTCCGCATTCCATGTTGTAGACCCGGACGGAAATATTTTAGAAATTAAATCCTATTAACATACACCACCATATTCGCACCAATACAACATGGTACTATAAGTTTTACCACAAATGGAACTGAACCATACCATAAGTAAATGAGGCTTTTTAAAAAATATTGATTTGCTTTTTGATTAATCACAAGCGAGGTTGCCAAAGTAAAAACTGTGGTAGAATAAATTATCTTTAAAAAAGTATATAAGGTGTTTGATAAAATTGGAAATTAAACATTTTGAGTGTTTTATTGAAGTTACACGTACTGGCAATTTCACTAATGCAGCTGAAAATCTGTTCATTACGCAGCCTGCCCTCAGTAGAATTATCAAATCATTAGAGGTTGAACTTGGTACACAGCTATTTATTCGTACAAGAAAAAAGCTGATATTAACAGATGCAGGATTTATTCTAAAAAAACATGCATTAATAATTGAAAAGCAGCTGCAGCTATTGGATGCGGAACTTGGTAAGATGTTCATGCTAAAAAAGAGCCATGTCCGTATTGGGCTCCCTGCGATTACCAATTCCATTTTCTTCTCACAACTGATTGCTTCGTTTCATGAAAAATATCCAGAGGTTACATTTCAATTGGAGGAGCATGGATCTAAGCCGATTGAAGAGAAGGTTATCAATGGCTTGCTAGATTTTGGGGTTGTCGTTCTTCCAGATAAAATTGATGATTTCGACTATTATATGTTTGTTAATGAGGAATTGAAACTAGTTGTACCCGCGTCTCATCGTCTTGCCGGGAAACAGGAAGTGTCATTGGAAGAACTTAAAGAAGAGAGCTTTATTATGTTCAACCGGGATTTTGAGTTAAGAAACCTTGTCACTACTGCTTGCAGAGAAGCTGGTTTTCAACCGATAATTATTTCGGAAACATCACAATTAGATTTTATTCAAGAATTAGTTGCTTACAATATAGGTATTACATTGCTGCCTGAGAATACATGTTTAGAACTAGCAAGTGATTTTCGGACTATAACCGTTACCAATCCGACAATCGAATGGAATCTAGCGATGATCTGGAAAAAAGATGCATACTTATCACAGGTTGGGAAAGAATTTATCCGTTTTGCCAAAGTAAAGCTGTCGACAGCTAATCATAACCATGATTCATAATCTAGAATAAGTCAAAAATTAGAAGGCTTCCCCTTGTTTAAGAGGGGAGGTTTTTTTAATTGTATAGGCTAAAGAGCGCTTACATACTATGAATTGTATATGGGATTGGCATTGTATCTTTCCACAATAGTCATATTATAATTGTCCTTGTGAAAAAGCTAATGCAAATGAGGCGAACGCTTCAATGTAATTTATATAGGGTGGTAGTCATTCATGGAAGCTAAAAAAGTTAAAGAAACGCGTGTTGTTCAATCGGATCAAGTACTTATTAATGATTTGAACAACTATCATACATTATTTGGTGGAGTTCTAATGAAGAAGATGGATGCTTGTGCGACGCTTTCCGCTCGCAGGCATTCACGGGTAAAGGAATGTGTTACTGCATCGACCGATTCAGTTAATTTCCTCGAACCGATTCGACAAAGTGATTCGGTCTGTATAGAATCATTTGTCAGCTACACAGGTAAAAAGTCAATGGAGATTTTCTGTAAAGTAATTGCCGAAAATCTTGAAACTGGAAACCGTAGAATCGCAGCTACTGCATTCTTAACTTTTGTACCTCTAGATCAAGATAAAAGACCGATAGAAGTGCCAAATGTTATTCCAGAAACAGAGGAAGAAAAATTTCTCTATGAAACGGGAAAAGAACGTGAAAGAGTTCGCAAGCTAAAAAGACAGAAAAATAAAGAACTCGTGTCCAAACTTTCACTGGATAAACCATGGGACTAATACGAATCAAAAAGGAGAGATATTATGCTGACAACATCGAGTTACGACCAATTGAAAAATGCGCAAATGGCTATCGGAAAATTAAAAGACGCAAAACCATCTATTTATAGAAAATTTATAAATATCATTAAACTGACTCGTCAATTGCAGTTTGGGTATCAATATATGGGCGCATTAATTATGGATGAAGACCCAGGTAAGTTCAATTCGACGTCAAAAGATGATTATGTATTGTCTGTCTATTATAGGGAAATCGAAAATTTAAAAACAGATAAAAAATTCCTTGATTTACAACAGTTACTCAAAACGTATAAACAGCTTAGCTATGCTAATATTAGCAAGTTGGCATTGGGGGAAAATCCAGAAGCATTAGTTGGTCCAACTATAGTCCGTTAATAGCGGAAGGGAACCTTTCGCTTAGAACTTTTATGTGAAACGTACTAAATTCATACAACATTTAACTTACCTAATCTATAGAAAATTTTTAGGAACAGTTTAACATTGACCAATAAAACTGTTCCTAAAAACCTTTTTTGAAAATGGTGCATGGAGTGCCGGTTAAAAACATTCTGCCGCATCTAATTAACGACTGTAGAACTAAAAGATGCGGAAGGTTTAGTAAATATAATCATCCAATCGATTCATCAATAATTCAGGCTGACCCCGAGGTTCTTATGAACACTTACAGGGTCAGCTTTTTTATATTCAGAGGAATTTTGGAAGTGATTTATTTCTAAATAAAGGTTAAATTAGTGGTCGGGGTTTTCATGATCACTAACCATTCCAGGTGTTTAAGATAATGAATTATTAGGCTGGGCTTTATTAGCAAATAAAGGAAGAATGAGTTTGGAAAAAATTAGTCGCTTCCGCCGTACAGGTTTCAATGTACTTTTTAGTAGTAACCCCCTCAATTTTTATTTTTCCGGAAGATTACTGCTTACCGTGGGAAATTAAACCTTTTTGCTAATAATATTCTTCTCTACGGACAGGATAACACAAAGGAAACTTATAGATTGGTGGCCGGGAGAATGAAGGTATTATCTATGATTCAGCCTTGGGCAACTCTTTTTGTCCTTCGAGAGAATGAATTTGAAACAAGGTCATGGAAAACAAATTATCGCGGGCCGCTGGCCATTCATACAAGTAAAAAAATAGATAAGGCTGTCTGCAGGCATGTGGCCATCCGTTCGCTGCTCGGTAAGCATGGATATACAGAAGAGACTCTTCCGACCGGAATGATCATTGCTGTAGGCCGGCTTGAAAATTGTCTGAAGATAACTGAAAAAACTCAGACATCAGCAGTCCTGGAAAATGGACAAATCGTATCAGGAAATGATTATTTTTTAGGAGACTTTACTGTGGGAGGATATGCTTGGGAGGTTCAAGACATGAAGATCTTGAATGAACGTATCCCAGCAAAAGGCCAGCTTGGGTTATGGGAAACTGATGTATTATGAAAGGCGATGGAGGTAAGCAATATTTCACTTGTACATAGAAATAACGGTTTAATTTTTATACTGAGGTGACTTTAATCGAGAGGGAGATTTAGTGACCTTTGGATGTTACAAAGGCTTTCCGCCGAGTGAAGCGAGAAAGTTCGTGGGAGGCATAAATATCATCATGCATAAGATTTTCTATTCCTCATAAGTTGACATCCTATTCTAGTATAACGAATAACTAATAAGAATTCAGCTTTCCGTTTACTGTTTGTTTTCTTTAGATGCAGTATTTTTTGACATTATATGTACAAAATAATGTAGATGAAAATAAAAATGGTGGCAATTATGAAAACATTGTGGCTTTTTCTTATTTTAGCAATATTATCCTTTACTTCCTTATACATCTTGAAGAAGAAAATGAACGTCATTAACATCTTGGGCTGTTATTTTTTCTCCAATATTCTTATTACAAATACAGGTCTAATCATTAATTTAAATTTAGAACTTACAAAGCAAGATCCAAGTCAGTTAATTTTTTGGACACAAAAAATTCCTGAGTTGTCACTCAAGCCAGCGTTACTTTTATGGGTTATTTATATTTTGTTCTCTAAAAGAACTATTTTCAGTAAACTTATTCATCTCTTCATCTTCTTAACAGCACTCATTTCAATTGAAATATTTTTCGTTCATATTGGATATTTGGAATGGGTAAATTGGAATGTATTTTATTCATATTTGAGATACACTCTGATTATTTTATTATTGGCTATTTACTCATTTTATTTAGAAAAACTTATTTATAGAGACAAAGAGGTGAATACGTCATGATGTTACCTCTTCCTGAGAAATTTGATTCAAATGAAATGTTTATTATCTTTTCCACAATACTTACTTGGGCCCTCATGTTTATATTACCTAGACGATTGCCTGCTGCTACCATCACAGTTATTTGGACATTTAATGTTTTTCTTGCTTTGTCAGCTGATATTACCCTTAGTGTAAAACCATATGAATTATACTTTACGATTGATCATAAAAAGCATGAATTATTTGATGAATTATTGCACTTTGTAACTTACCCAACTCTTTCTTACTTTGTCGTAAACTTCTATCAATATAAAAAACCAAAAGGCCTAAAGTATCTATTTTATATTATTTTTGGGCTGGGGTAGCGATTGCTCTAGAATGGATTGCAGTAAAGTTTCAAGTTTTTACATATACAGGCTGGAAATTGTATTTATCCTATATCACTTATTTGGTTGTTTTTGCTGCTACCATTTGGCTTTCGAACTTTATTGAAAAGAAGGACCCTTACAAAAGGACTCCAACTAATTGACTCGATTAAAACACCATTAATTCCTTCTTTTGCTATGGCGATAGCAGTAGCTCGTCCAATACCTCTGCCTGCACCAGTAACTAAAGCAGTTTTGCCATTTAATGAATTCATTTTTTTTACTCCTATGAACTGGTTTTTATACAAATTAAAATAGAAAGACCGCAATCTTGCATAGATAGTTTGCGGTCTTTCATAGACAAACAACGTTTTATTCTAAATTTGCGTGTTTGCCATACATCTTATTTGTATCCAAGCCCTTTTTCTCCATGAACCTCAGAATGACAGCATCGCAGAATAGTAAGAGAGTTTGCTCGAATAATGAGCCCATAGGCTGAATGGTTTTATAATCACCTTCCGATTGATCCTTAGGTGAACCAGGTAACTTAATCTTTATATCCGCTATTTTTCCGATTGTGGATTCGGGGAAAATTGTTACGGCGGCAATCGTTCCACCTATACTTTTTGCTTTCTCTGACATGGAAACAAGGCTTTTCGTTTCTCCTGAACCTGAAGCGATGATCAAGATGTCATCTTTTTCAAAGTTAGGGGTCACCGTTTCGCCTGGTACATAAGCATCTATGCCCATATGCATCATTCGCATCGCAAATGACTTGGCCATAAATCCAGATCTGCCTGCGCCAGCTACAAACACTTTTTTTGCTTCAAGAATCCCATTAACCAATTTCTCAGCTTCTTCATCCGGAATGTGGTCAGTTGTTCTGATTAACTCTTTTAAGATCTTAGCTAAATATTGTGAAGTATGCATGCTTGATCTTATCCTTTTTTGATCATTTCTTGCATTGTTGCTGCTGCAGCTTTTGTATCAGCTTGACCTGTAATACCGCCGCCAACAATGACAAGGTCTGGATTTACTTTAATGACTTCTGGAAGTGTTTCTAATTTAATGCCGCCTGCGATTGCAGTTTTTGCATTTTTTACAACACTTTTAATCGTTTGCAGATCTTCAAAAGAGTTTTTTCCTACTGCTTGAAGGTCGTAGCCGGTGTGGACACAAATATAGTCTACACCCATTGCATCGACTTCTTTAGCGCGGCCAGCTAGATCTTTTACAGCAATCATGTCAACAAGGATTTTTTTGCCTTGTTTTTTCGCTTCTTCTACAGCACCTTGAATAGACATATCTTCGGCTGTGCCTAGAATCGTAATAATATCAGCACCTGCTTCAGAGGCTTTCATTACTTCATAACCAGCAGCGTCCATGATTTTCAGGTCTGCTAAAACCTTTAAATTAGGGAATGCTTCTTTTACTGCCTTTACTGCATGGAGCCCCTCGTTGATTACGACTGGGGTACCGATTTCTACGATATCGATATGTTCCCCCACTTCTTTAACAAGCTCAATTGCTTCTGGAATATTGACTAAATCTAAAGCTAATTGTAATTCCATATATGTTCACTCCTATTAATTTTATTTGGATTTTTCGTACAGTAATACTGTCTCCAAAATTAAATAGATCCTCTTCAGGAATATTATCCTTTTGGAGTATTATCTGTACCAGCAGCTGGGATCGATGATGTTCCCAATCGCTGAACAATTGCAAGTATACAACCTATAACATTTTAGTGGAAGTACGCACTTTTATTTTACATAGTGCTAAAAAGTATACTATGGGGTATAATAACGATTGAGGTGAGTGAAATGTCACGAATGCAGGATAAGATCTTTAACTGTGAAAAGGAATTGACGCTATCAGTTATCGGTGGTAAGTGGAAAATGCTGATTTTATGGCATCTAGGGAAAGAAGGAACCAAGCGATTTGGTGAATTGAAGGCTCTCATGCCAGGAATCACGCAAAGGATGCTTGTGAACCAATTGCGTGAACTGGAAGAAGACTTGATAGTAGATCGGAAAGTGTACCCAGTTGTTCCTCCAAAAGTGGAATATACCCTTACTGAACAGGGGAGAAGCTTGATGCCGATTCTTGATGCTATGTACAAATGGGGTAAAAACTATATGGAGACTGCAGGGTTAAACCCTAAGAAAGAGTCAATTAATTAAAACTTGACTATATAAATCGAGGCAAATAGCACCACAATATAGAAAGGGGCAATGTGATATAGCATTGCCCCTTTTTCTTTGTTTGCCTTGTAAAAGGCTGACAAAACATATCTATTAGATTGTAAATGCCAATGGAAATGACATACCTTTATTAAACTATGACTAGTTGTTAATTTATTTTTTCTTTTTCAAGCAAATCCTTAACTACATACTCGATGGTTACATTTCCTAAGACCTTTTCCATCGCTAATTGTGCAGCAGACAATATAGGAATAATCGTATTTTGAATATTTCTTCCTACAGGACATTTAGGATTTGGACTTTCATGAACATTAAACAACTCATTATCCTGTACGACATTAACTGCCTTATATACATCTAGCAGAGTAATGTCAGATAAATTCCTTGCAAGCTTAGTTCCCGGAATACCAGGATGTACCTCTACTAACCCTGCTTTCTTTAGCATTCCAATAATTTTCCTGATAAGTGCTGGATTTGTGTTTACACTTTCTGCTAAATATTCAGATGAACTTACACCGTCTTTATTAAACTCTATAAGAGATAATATATGAACGCCTACAGCGAATCGGCTGCTAATGGACATTTATTCATCACCTTTCTTGCATCTTTATAAGGATAAATCTTTTCTTGTAATAAATGTGGTTACACCCTTAATATTATACCTTAAAAAATGACCATTTATAGTTATTGACAAAATCTTAAAATGTAATTATTATGATTACATGTAACTGAGATGATTACAGTTAATTTACTTGTATATAACTGAAGGATGTAACGATAAACAATTTTATTGGGAGGAATGGAAGATGAGATTGTTAGTAACTGGAGCTACAGGGAAATTGGGCACCAAAATTGTTGATGCATTGTTGAAAACTGTTCCAGCAAATCAACTTGCAGTTAGTGTTCGGAATCCAGAGAAGGCAGAAGGAATAAAAACTCGAGGAGTAGAAGTTCGCCAGGGAGATTTTGACCGTCCAGAAACTTTAGATACGGCTTTTAAAGGGATCGATCGCTTATTGATTATTTCTGCGGATGGAGACAATGAAACAAGAATTCGTCAGCACACAAATGCGGTTTCTGCAGCAGAGCGTGCCGGTGTTAAATTTATTGTATATACAAGCATTGCAGACGCCAGGGAAAGTAAGAACATGCTTGCTCCAACACATAAGGCAACGGAAGAAGCTATTTTGAAAACAGGAATTCCTTATTCTTTCTTGCGTAACAATTGGTACTTGGAGAATGAAAGTTCAAGCATTCAAGGTGTACTGGCAGGAGCACCATGGGTGACTTCTGCAGGAACTGGAAAAGTTGGCTGGGCACTGCAACAGGATTACGCAGAGGCGGCAGCAGCAGTATTAGCTGGTAACGGGCACGAAAACACTATCTATGAGCTCTCTGGCAAGTTGTTTACACAGGAAGAGTTTGCCTCTGCACTTGGCGCTGTATTGGGTAAGGAAGTACCAGTACATCAGGTTGATGATGCTTCCTATGCTGAGGCAATAAAGGGTGCTGGCGTTCCAGAATTCCTCATTCCTTTTCTAGTTGGTATCCAGAAAGATATTCGAGAGGGTACACTTGAAATCGAGAGCAGCGATTTTGAAAAACTACTTGGACGTCCTGCTGCACCACTTAGCGAAGGATTATCTCAAATCGTTCAAAGTATCCAATAAAGTGTATTTTGGGATTTTATTATAAACCCGTAAATAAAAATCGCCTTTTAATAAACAAATAAACAACATAATTCAGAAAATAAGTAATAGGTCTGGTTTTTAGGTATAAAAATCAAATTAGCACACAAAGAAGCAGTCCATTTCGCAACTGAATTGGTCTGCTTCTTTGGGTTAATGAGAAAAATTTTGAATAGGAATGGTATATTATGCGACCAACCTATTAATGTTTAAAAGGAGGTAATGATTAATCGTGAAACTGACTATAAAAAATTGGCTTTCTAATTTGCGATGGTACAATTTTAAGGCTATTATTGCGTTTTTTGGATCAGCATTATCTTACATATTTTATAAAGATTATCCCAACCTTGAATCTCGGGAGTGGTATTTGTAAAAAAATTATATACTTTAATGCGAAGATGGGAACTCAGATGGTGTTGCTGTTTGATACCTGAATTTCTTAAACTTGTCATTTGCTCTGAAAGCATATGAAGTCCCGACAAGACTTTTTAAATTTTAAACAATCAATTCCATCATCTTTAGTTTAGAAAAATTTGTTAAAAAACATGCACTAGATAAAATATAAATCATATATAGGTGATATCCCGTTTTAAATGGCTGAGGAGGATAACATGAAACCTATGCTGCCTATTGAAAAATATTTCGGTAATTTAGAACTAGTTCATACATTTTATGGGGCTATGCCTACAGGTGTTAGTGTTTCGGAAACTGGTCGTATTTTCATTTGTTTTCCGAAATGGGGAGACGATGTTAAATTTACGGTTGCCGAAATTGTTGAGGGTGAATTGCAGCCTTATCCTAACTTACAAACCAATTTGGTTAACCCCGGGAATATCAGAATGACTTTCATCAGTGTCCAAAGTGTAGTTGCGGATGGAAGGGGAACGCTTTGGGTATTGGATACAGCGGCACCCAATTTTTCTGCACCAATTAAAGGTGGGGCAAAATTAGTCGCTGTTGATTTAAAAACCAATACAATTAGAAGCGTATATGCCTTTACAGAGGATGTAGTCCTGCCAACAACTTATCTGAATGATGTCCGATTTGACTTTCGTGTTGGAAAAGCAGGTTATGCCTATATAACTGATTCATCTTCCAAAGGACCCGGAGCTATTATCGTTGTAGATTTAGAAAATGGAAACGCGTTTAGACGGTTAAATGGAGCAAATTCAACTTCACCCGATCCTTATTTTTTACCGAAAGTAGAAGGTGAAATTTTAATGAACCGAAACAAAGATGGTTCCACATCTCCATTTAGATTGGCGTCTGACGGTATTGCGATTTCTCCCGATGGAAAGGTATTATTTTTTTGTCCACTTACAAGCCGTCATCTGTTCTCGATCCCAACAGAAGCCTTGAGAGACAGAAATATACCGGACATGGATTTACCTTATCAGGTGGAGTACTGGGGAGAAAAAGGTGCTTCTGATGGAATGATCACTGATGCAAAAGGAACCATTTATGCCGGAGACTATGAAAACAACAGTATTCGAAAGATATTGCCAAATGGCATAATGGAAACCATCGCACATGACCCGAGAATATTATGGCCGGATACTTTTTCGATTGGTCCGGATCAATACTTATATGTCATTGTGAACCAATTACATCGGCAGGCAAGATTCCATTATGGAAAAGACCTGCGACAAAAACCTTATAGTTTAATTCGTATGAAAATTGGTGAATTTCCTGCTCCTGCCATTTAATAATAAATAAAATCGAATTTGTAATTGTGAAAAAATTATGGTCACAAAAGGAGGAAGATTATATATTAAATCATTTTTGGTTTGTTAGGAACAGTTTAGGTTGTAATTCTAAACTGTTCCTATTTAATTTTTATAGAGAGGGTAAGTTCAATGCTGTATCGATATTATTTAAATCTAAATTGATTTGTTCGTTTGTATCCCAAGCATGATACCATCCTTTTTCTTCCATATATAAGGAAACTTGTTCATGCATATCAATAGCTTCCGTTAAATGGCGAGTGAGCATTTCTTTAATTTCGGGCGTTCCTGATTCTGTAACAGCCATGGCAAAATTTCTAACTCCACTCTTAGCTGCAATCAATAAATCCATTGCAACCACTTGATCCGAGAGTGCGTTCATGCCAGTTAAATTTTCAATGATTGGATTCATGTTCATTCACCTCCTAATTTACTGCTTAGCGTTGGAAAGGATAGAAGCATATTCTTGTAATTGTACCGTAGATATATCAATGTCTTGCTGCATAATATCTTTTAATCGCTGATCTGTAACTAACGCTTTCATCGTTTTGGATTTAGTCAGACAATTAGTCTTAAATGCAGCCATCTCATGGACCTCAAGAACTTCATGCAAGGCGTAGTTCATTTTTTTATACCTCCTTCCTTAAGGTTTCAACACGACTTTAATACATTCGTCCATTTTTGTGTCAAAAATCTCATAGCCATGTTTTGCTTCACTAAGAGGAAGGACATGACTTACTACATCGCTCGGGTCGATCTTACCAGTTGTTACTAATTCGAACATGTATGGCATATAGTGGATGACAGGAGCTTGACCGGAGCGGATATTGATATTTCGCTGCATAATATCTCCAAGAGGGAAACCATTATATCTGCCGCCGTAAACGCCCGTAACTTGAATTGTCCCGCCTTTACGCACTGCTTGTGAAGCCATTATAAATGCACTTAATGCTCCCCCTTGAAGCTTCATTCCGCTCGCAAGGAACTCCATATCAGTCATTTTACCGTCCATACCAACAGCGTCAATAACAACATCTGCCCCGCCTTTGGTAATTTCCTTAAGATAATTTCCTACATTCTCATGGTCCTCAAAGTTAACAATTTCTACTTTGTTGGTGCGCTTGGCGTGCTGCAGGCGATAATTGACGTAATCAACGGCAATTACTCGCTTTGCACCTTTTAACCAGCAGAATTTTTGAGCAAAAAGACCAACTGGACCGCAGCCAAATACAATAACTGTATCTCCGGCCTTTACGCCTGCATTGTCAACACTCCAAAAACCAGTGGTCATAGCGTCAGCGATAACGGATAATTTTTCATCTGGTTCTTCACAGGTTTCTGGAATCTTAAAGTGAGTGAAATTGGCAAAGGGAACACGTAAATATTCAGCTTGCCCGCCTGGATAACCCCCAGTCGTTCCCGAGTATCCGAAATACGCACCCATATCACCATTATCATTAGAATTATCACATTGGCTTTCCAAATGGTTTTTACAATAAATGCATTCCCCGCAGGCAATGTTAAATGGAATAATAACACGATCACCTTTTTTTACTTTCGTAACATTTGGTCCAACCTCTTCAACAATTCCCATCGGTTCATGACCGATAATATAGTCTTCCTGCATATTTGGAATCATTCCATGGATTAAATGTAAATCAGACCCACATATAGCTGTACTCGTTACTTTAATAATCATGTCATCTGGTTTTTCAATCTTTGGATCTGGGACGTCTTTGACTACAACATTTTTAATACCTTGATACGTTACTGCCTTCATAGGTTACAGCCTCCAGTGTTAGTGATCATCAGGTGTCCGGTCAAACATACCTTTTCGATTGGTCTCAACGGGAAATAGATTCATTTTGCCAATCATCAAAGTATTGTTGGCAGAGAGTTGATCTAGCTTATACTGTTCACTTAGTTCGTAAGGATGGAACCATTTTTTATTAATCATTAGTTCTGTAATTTCTTGGTGCATGGCAATCCCTTGCATTAACTGTTTTCGTAAGAGATCTCTGACATCAGGTGATGCGGACTCCGTTAATGCTACAGCAATATTGCGGACACCTTCTTTGGCACGAAGAAGTAAATCCATCGCAAATGTGGTATCTGCCAGCTCTGGTACGTGTAGCGAGTTTATAGGGTCTAAATAGTCATTATTCAATGAATTTGCCTCCTTTTCAATTTACTATAGGTGTTGGCCGGTTTTGAGGAACAGGAGCTTCAAAAGGTGCGCGTTGATAAACTGCCTGTAATTCTCCAAGCGCTTGAATGGATTGTTCAACATCTTTTTGCATTAATGCTCTTAAATCATTATCAAATACCAGTCCTTGCATTAGTTTTGATTTCGCTAAGCAAAGGGTTTTAAAATTTATAACCTCATGTAGATCCAATGACTCATGATCAGCTAATTTTTGATTATCCATTTCTAATTAACCTCCTTATTCTTTCGTACAATCAATTGTATTGTTCCAAAATAGGAGGGAAACATTCTTTAATGTTTTTTAAAATTAATGGTTGGTTGGAATATTCATACAGTGGAGGAATTCATTTATTGTGATGGCTGTGGATGATTGTTGCGGCGGTCTTTTTTCTTGTATCTAAAAAAAAGTTCAACCAGAAATATCTGGTTGAACTTAAAATACGAAAGGAAGAAGAAATGCCTTATCCTTTTTACTCTCTTGTTGATTAAGAACCTCCATCTTAAGAAAAATCGTATTTATTACCTTTTTAAAATTTTTCGTAGTATTCTACAGTGTGATTATAGCCTAAACGGCGGTGCCTATTACGTAGATGCTTGTTGCCTCGTTTATTAATCTTGTCCTTGTAGAAGGTTTTTCCTGATTGATACCGACATATATCAATTCCGGCATATGCATTAAGTTGCCTGTTGTTGTCAAAGTAGCGGAAAATTACCAATTTATTCCATTTGACAAACTGCAGTGTTGGGTCCGATTCCAAGAAAACTGGTTAGAAAGAAATACACAGCTTGTTAAATATAAAAAGGGATGGAATTGGAAAACCACTTTCTATTCGCTTTCTTCAGACCTATCTTCAATGCAACACTCCTTCGAGGATAGGAGTTCCGATAACGCCTTGCATAGCTATTCACAAAGCACATCGAAAGATGAAACAGCCGGGTAGGAAATCCGTGCTGCTTCCAGAAGTTGAATTGCTTTCTTTTCAGCCTTTTCAGGTGATATGTTTTTCTCTGTACACTTTCGGATTTAATTTCTTTAATACCGTCTTTGAATGCAGGAGTACTAAATCAGGGTGAGGAAACATTGCACGATGTTCAGGAACAGTTCAGATTTCGTTGTAAAGTTCCTTTCCATCTCAGGAAAGGTCTGTTGGATCACTTTATGCATCCGGTTGCGTATTACAGTTACATCATTCAGTTCACTGTAAAAACGGGATAATGACTTCAATTGTAGAAAGAGTTCTTCTGGGCCCTTACAGTTTAGTGGAAAAATGAGTAAGGGTATTCGATGGGCATTGCTCATATCTGTTTTGTGTATACGTAAAGAATTACATTGCAGCTTTGCTTCTAGGGGATTTAACGGACAGTAGGTAAAACCATTATCATTCATGAACCGCTCCAGTTGCATGGAGTAAACCCCTGTTGATTCAATGACACTATAGGGTTGCTAGCCATAACTCTCTGTTAAATCTTCAATTGTATGCATCAAAGATATAGTCTGGTCTTGAATGATAAATTTCACCTTCAATGATGCATTTCTTTAAAGCACTGTAAAACACCGTGTATCTTATTCCCATACCTACATCAAAGAGCAATAACATGTTTTAATTTATGCCTCCTAAGTGTGTTGAAATCCTCTCACTTACTCTTTATGATTCCCATTTCATATACATGATTTCAAGGATCCAACATACTCAAACCTGATTTAAATAAGGTAATCGAAGAAGGTAAGTATTTGTTACCGATTCTAAATCCCAAAGCGGTTCCGACCGACCTAATCTTCATTTATACTAAATAAAAAAATAGTAGTGCCAACCAATTCTTGGTCAGCACTACTAATCTTAGTATGTTTTTGAATTTCTTATTAAACATACAGAGAAGGTTAAAGAAGCAGGTGTTTATAATTTTTCATTACCTAGTAGACAATAAATGGTAGTAAATAAAGGGTGATTTTTAAAAAAAAAGCGATGAAATCATCGCCATATTTAAGAATTTTTATTTGAACGTTCCTTATGATAAATATAATCAACCCGCTCTTTAGTTTTCATAAGTAGTGAAGCTAAAATTGCAGTGTAAATAGATGTTAAAAGAATTGCAATTATTCCTACACCTGCCAGATTATTATTACCATACATTAATATCACCGCCTTTTTTTTATTGCTGCAACAATATTTTGCTCTTGGAACTAACTTTTATTCAAGAGAATCAATTGTCGCAGTTTTAGTAAAACTACAATAAAAGAGTATCTAGGCTAAATGGTGACTTTTTAAAAAGTGCTATTAAAGAATTTAGAAATACCCGTTGTTCATTAACTTATTTACAAGAATCGATGTAACCATGCTTAATATTCTAAAGTAAGGAAAACTTAAAAAAATTACAACATATATCGATGTCATTACCATTCATTAGCTATGGTATAACACCAATGTTTTTAATTTCACTTTTAATTGGGATAGTGTTAGTGTATATCGTAGAAAGAACCTAGTATTAGCATTTTGAGTTTCGGGTCATGGGTGAAAAACTTATCCTTAAGAAACAGCTTTCAATAACGATAGCTGTTTTTGGGGGTCTTTTTTTTTATGTTAGGATTAACTTGTGAGTAAATACACTTAAACTATAGGGTGCTTTTTTTTGGATGGGATCCTGTAAATTTCTAGTTAGAAAAAGGAATGTCTTCAAAATTGAGACATTCCTTTGGTTTTTCTAGAGTACAACTTATTTTCATGATGACATTATGCCAGGGGTGTGGGCCTTATAGAGTTAGTTGTCATGAAAAAAGAGGATATAAATTCATCGGAACTCATATTAACAATCCCAAAAGGGAAACGTCAAAAAAAGCGATTTATGCTATATCAATGTTCGTGAAATAATGGAATAAATATTCTTATAATACAAATTAACGCATTCATATAAATATAAATGGTTAAAAAAGTGTCCAAACCCTTGGTATATATGAGATCTGGCATTTTTTTAATTATATCATAATTAACCTTAAGAAGGATTAACGCTTATTTTAAGAATTAGCGCTTATTTGATAACAGGTTAATGGTTTATTCTGTCTCACTGCTATCTTTATGGGAAATATAAGGAGGATACTATTAACCATCTAATGCATCCATTTTTGGGTTCAGTCAATGATCAGAGTTCCCTTTGATGTGGCTTTTCACAAAGGGGTTAGGAAAGAATCGGACATTAATTTAACAAATCAGTTTATGAATAATCGTGGGGAACCTTATCAAGTAGAGGTATAAGCAAGGAGTATCATTTGATTTAGACTAATGCACTGCAAAAAAAGGCCAAATAAAGCAGGCCAAACCAATGAAAGATCTGTTGAAGGCTTCGTAAGGTCTGTGGAACAAAGTTAATGATTGTGAAATCAGCGTGTACAAGTATTCGACTCGGAAATCTCCCTGTTTGTTTTCGGTGCGTTGCTTTCCTTCTCCTATGAATAATGGACGTCAAGTCAGTTCTTGGTCATTTAATTGCTTTGGGCTGTTCCAACACTTCTTCCTGCCACAATTGATACAGATAGAGGATGAACGCAAAACCGACCATCATAGCAACAATAGCTATTGTAGACAAAGTCGATTCACTCGAAACAAGCCCCATCCGTTGCCATACTGGGTAAACAATGTACATAAAAGATCCGTCCAAAAGTATATTAACAGCCAAATACATCCAAAATTTCCTGAAAGTAAAGTGGAATACCCAGATAACTATAACTAAATATGCTCCATACACCCAAGGAACCGGTACGACTATATCCCATCCGAACAGACTGGAACCTGTCTCTTTCCACCATCCGTAATGATAAGCCGCCTGATATGCCAAGGTATGAATAACGGTCATAAATAGAGCGACAGGCATGTACCTGCGTACAGTATCCATTTTTAAAAAGAACAAGGACGCCCAAGGCAATATCAAGAGTGACCAGAGAATAATCTGTTTCATGTTTGTAAAACCCCACATTAGTTTTATATGTAGTGTACTCTCGGTGCATATATTTATTCGATTATTCGATAAAGGTCACTGAAACACCGACTTGGTTATGCAGATTTGCATTTCATTTGGGTATGAATTTTTGCTTTGAGCTGCGAAAAAAAGGGGTTTTACAGCCATTTCATTTAATTTGTGAAAGTAAGTGTGTATTCGGAGAGGGGTCACTCAAAGGGAGAGCAGGAGGGTAGCTTTTATTATGGAATATGATCCAAAACCAAATAAAATTCATGTTCTGCAAATAAGCAACTCTGAAGAATCGGAGGTTAAAATAAGTAACAATCATTTCACAGCGCCTGCCCAAAAAGGGATATATTACTATTCATATGGAGCCTGGTGGATGGATGAAAAGAAAGAGAATACATCTACTGGTGATGCTAATTATGCATTTGCCATAGAAGTAAAGTAATTTTTCTTCTTTAGCTAACGGGTTAGCGGAGCAGGTTACTTTAAGAACGTATCAGATAACACTCTTGCTTATAATCTGTGTATTAAATTCAGAATTGAAGGTTACCAGTCATAGTCGTTGTAAGAGGAGGCAATTCAAAAAACAGCTGAATAACCAAGAGGCGATTAAGATTCATAAGATTATCAATATATGAAGAGTCACTGGAAGCGAGAGCATACCGAAGTTAACCTTTGTTTTTGGGTAGATTCTCAGACTTTTGGATGAAAAAAGTCCACACCTATGAAGGATTCCTGTATTCCATCAATAATATAAAATAATAGATAACAATTATTGTAAGTCTTCTATGAATTCTTTAGGGAGAGTGATACCATTGTCAGAATTGATTTATGCCAGTTCATTAAAGACGCTTGAAGATGAAGGTGCAAAGGTCATTAAAGGTGGAAATCAAGCAATTGCCGTATTTGTGTACGAAAAACAAGTCTATGCGGTGGATAACCGTTGTCCGCATATGGGCTTTCCCCTTCATACTGGAAGCCTATGTGATGGGATTTTGACGTGTCACTGGCATCATGCCCGCTTTGATATTAAAAGCGGCGGAACCTTGGATCCATGGGCAGATGATGTCCCTACTTATCCTGTCGAGATTAAGGGTGATGAGGTTTGGGTTCACCCGGTTCCTTTTAATAAGGTGACAATCGAAAAATTCAGGCAGCGATTACGTGACGGCCTTGAGCAAAATATTAGTCTGGTCATCGCCAAATCAGTTGTCGGATTGATGGAAGCTGGTTTTCCAGCGACAGAGATAGCAAAAATCGGCGTCGAATTCGGAACAACACATCGGAGGGGTGGATGGGGATCGGGATTAACGATTTTAACAGCCATGACCAATGTATTGCCCAAATTGGATAAAACCGGGCAGGTTTTAGCGCTGTTCCAAGGCCTGGTTCATATTGCACGGGAAAGTTCCGGTATGGGAACACGCTTTTTGCTTGGATCCCTCCCTGTATCAAATGAAAAGAATACCCAATCATACGAGCAATTATCAGAATGGTATCTTCATTGTGTGGAGGTGCGTGATTCACAGGGAGCTGAGCGTGTGCTGTTGACCGCGATACAATCGGGATTCTCGGACGAGCAGCTTGCTGACATGATGATGACAGCGGTTACGGATCATTTTTATGTAAATACAGGTCATACTCTTGATTTTCATAATAAAGCATTCGAGATTATAAATCAGATTGGTATTGAGCACCGGCCCTATGTATTGTCATCCTTGCTGCCTGGTATCAGTGATGTATCCCGCAGTGAAGAATCCCATAGCTGGCAATCACCTGTGAATCTGGTCAAACCCTTAAAGGAGGCGTTCCAGGAATTACCTGATATCCTTGCTGATGATACATCACGAGGGGACGCTGGTATAGATGAACCAGCCTTGGTTGAACAAATTTTATCAGATAACCCTTAAAACGGTAAATATGATGATGGATGCACTTAAAAACGGCGTCACTCCTTCCCGGTTGGCCCAGCTCGTAACTTTAGCGGCTGCTGATCGGATTTCCCGCTTCCATGTACAAAATGATTTTAGGGATTGGATTACTGTACTTCATACTTTTACTCACGCACATGCTGTACACGAATCGTTACGCCGCTCTGCTACGCCTGAATTGACCCGGGCTGTTTTTCATGGAGCAATGAGTGTATATCTTGATCGTTTTCTCAATACACCATCCGCCAGAAGGCCGGAACCAAAGGATGTGGAAACTGAACCGCAATGTCCTTTAGAATTGTTGGAGATGATGAATCAGCAGCAGCAAGTTTCGGAATCAGCAAGATGGGTAGTGAATTACCTGGCACGCGGCGGTGATAAAAGCGAACTCTTCAATACGCTCGGTCACGCTTTACTAAGAGAGGATGCAGAGTTTCACTCATTTCAAATGTATGAAGCAGCAATGGTCGAACACGATCATTGGGAAAAAGAGGATTCAGAGCTTGCCAGCTATGCACGGGAAACATTGATCCTTGCAGTAACACGTTATCTGGCAGGCCATGCCCCAACTGCGAGAGAAATGCCGCATACAGCACAAATTGCCATGCGCCTCCACCGGGGAGAAAAATTATTTGAAGATGATTGATCAATCGATGACTAGTCAGAATCAGAACAAGAAGGACAACCAATCGTATCATGCTGATCAACACTTTTATAAACCTGTTTTAAAAGTGTCTAATCCCTTGTATATAAGGGGTTAGGCACTTTTTTATTATCATAATTAACCTTACGAGCCTAAGGGGAGTGGAAAAATCATCTTGACTATTATCCAACAAACTGGCCATATTGTTGAATAACTGCCTATATATATTGATAAGCCTCAATAAATATTGATGAAAACATGTACCATCAGCTGTAAGGCGGCGAAATCATCGAATTAAAACCTTATATTCCACAGGAACTTGAAGGCTTCCAATGCAAATTTGGAGGTTCTTTTTCTTTTCATAGATAAGTCCTTTTGGATATCTATCATAACCTCAACTAAGTTAAGTGGTATGTAATCTTAACAAAATGGAAAATATCCTTGACCTAATGTTAAGTATTATTTACAATTAAGAGGCAGGAAATGGTAATAGGGGATGTTAAATATGCTGAGAAATAAAGTGAAGGAATTAAGAGCGAGGCATAATTATACTCAATCTGATTTAGGTAATTTGGTTGGAGCTACCCGCCAAACCATTGGCATGATTGAAAAAGGTGACTATGCTCCTTCTGTACTGTTAGCATTGAAAATTGCTCAAGCATTACGTGTGGATTTAGAGGAACTGTTTTGGATAGAGGGGGAGGATGAGTGATTATGGAACGGTTTTTGCGTTCACCTTTTACAATGAGCGTGTTTCTGATTGGGCTTGCGGTCATTTATTCAATGAGCATCATTTTGGAGCAGCGGAATAACATGACGACTATTATTTTTGCTGCTTATATTATTTTTGTCATCATCTATTTCGGAACAATGGTTTATTTTAACCGTAAATTCCCAGACCGGAAGATTCGTATTCTTACCTTCATCCCTTATGAGCTGAAGGAAGAAGATGAAGGGCACCAATTTATTACGTATCGTGCTTGTCGAAAAGTGTATATCTATTATTATTTTGCGATTCCGGCAGCTATTGTAGCGGTTGTACTGTTTAGAAATGTCGAGCTGCTCCCTGTCATCACTTTGACTGTACTTGGCATTGGGCAGTATTTTATTTTTTGGTCGGAAGTTAAAAAACTTTATGAATAAAGAGGAGGATAAAGGATATGGTTTTATCGTATATTTTTGTATTTCTTCTGGCAGCAATTCCGTTATTTGAACTTATTACTGTCATTCCATTGGCTATCATCGGTGGTTTATCTCCAGTATTGACAGCGATGGTTGCCTTTTTAGGGAATGCTCTGACAGTCGTTTTGTTGATTATTTTTGTGGATCAAGTGAAGAAATGGATGAGAAAGAGAAAACAAAAGCGTATGCAAGAGATTATGCATGTGGAAGAAGTTGCAGCAGCACAAGCAGATGCTGAGGGCATGGAAGAGTCGAAAAAAAGCAAGCGTGCCCGTGTACTTTTTGATAAATATGGCTTACCCGGCTTAGCGATTATTGGCCCTTTTTTCGTCGGATCTCATATATCCGCGTTTATGGCTATGAGCTTTGGTTCGACAAGAAAGAGGGTAACCGGCTGGATGCTGGCCAGTTTATTCCTTTGGACAGTCATTATCTCTGTAGCTGCAAGTTATGGAATCACCTATTTTATGCCTCATGTCGAAGAAGATGGCTTTTTAGTGCGCCTATTCAGCAACTAACATTTCATTAGAGACTTTTAAGGTCCTTCATACTCATTCAGTAAGCGGGCGCTTTTCCGAAGTATAGAAAGCGTCCTTTTTCTTTAGTAAGTGTTACTTGGTTCGGAGAATATGCTATATTATTCGGACAAATTTAGTTATTCTGCATGGTTAGGTGAGAAAGAAAGGGGAAGTATACTTTATACCCGTACCACTTCTAAGGATGAATGATACGGCAGATGTATTACGGAAGGCCCAAAAGGCGTATGAGTGTGATGCACATTGGCTTGTCTATTTATTATCAGGCCATTAATTTGAATTAAAACTCGACAGAAGGAAGGAAACTCTATGAAATCTATACTGTTAATCGGACAATCCAACATGGCCGGCAGAGGATTTATGGACGATGTGTCTCCAATTTATAATGAGCACATTCAAATGCTGCGAAACGGCAGATGGCAGATGATGGCGGAGCCAATTCATTTTGATCGCCACGTATCTGGTATTGGGCCGGCAGCCTCTTTTGCTCAGGCTTGGACAGAGGACCATTCAGGCGAGGGGATTGGGCTCATTCCATGTGCCGAGGGAGGAAGCTCTATTGATGATTGGGCTATAGATGGAGTATTAACCAGACATGCGATTTCTGAAGCAAAATATGCAATGGAAACAAGTGAATTTGCGGGGATTCTATGGCATCAGGGAGAAAGCGACAGTTACGGAGAACGATATAAAACATACGAAGCTAAACTGATTTCCTTATTCGAGCACTTGAGAGAAGAATTGAATGCACCGGATGTCCCGATCATTATAGGTGAGCTGGGGCATTATCTTGGACAGTCGGGATTTGGGAAAAGTGCGGTAGAATATAAACAAATAAATGAGATATTATCTAAAGTGGCTCATTCCGAAAAGAATTGCTTTTTCGTAACATCAAAAGGCTTAACGGCAAATCCAGATGGCATACATACTGATGCTGTTTCCCAAAGAAAATTTGGATTAAGATACTATGATGCTTTTTCAAAACAAAAGCATGTTTTAGATACTTTAGATATAGAAGAAGGCTGGATTGAAAAGGCAGCGAAACGAGAACTAACGAGAAATGAACGTATATTTGTTGAAAGTACGAAGTTTGCCTTAGGGGAAATGAGTTTTGAGGAGTTTTCTAGTGCTGTCTCCAATATTAATGAAGGTAAGTAACCAACAAGCGGGCGCACTTCACAAATAAGGAATGCGTCTGCTTTTATTTATATGTAAAAGGCTATAGCCAAAAGCCATAGCCTCTATTTGGATATATTATTTTTTATTTTTGTTAGTACAATGATGTGATTCAATTCAACTTTGGACGTTGTTGGAACAAATAGCTCTACTTTCTGCCATCATTTTACGGCAAAAATTGATAAACTCTTGACTCTGATGTAAGCAAAAAGAGGTAAGCTGCAGAATATCTTGGTTAGTTCTCTCCTTTTGTATAAGTTAGGATTCATTAAGTTTCTTTCGATCAATGGGCTGTGGAGGCTGCTCCATCCATCCTCGTTCAATCAAAAGTTTAAGTCCTTCTTCACCGTATTTTAAAACCTCGGTTGTAATTAAGGAATAATGGAGAGCTAAATCTTTTCGCATTGAGACAGATAATGCATCCGCAAGTGCAGACACTGCAATTTGGTTTGCCGTAGCTATTATAAAAAGAATTAACCTGTCAGAAAACGGAGAAACAGTTGAATTACTTACTTCCACAGGTAATGGGAAACCAATATAATGATCACTATCTTTCAATAATTTTTCATACGTTTCCACTTGCTTTTCAGCTAGTTTTTTCCCTTTTAATAAATAATTCTTTATTTCCTTATCTTTTGTTACCTGTATTAATCCTATTAAAAGGATCAAACCAATGGCATTTCTTTCAATTTCGACGAAAATTTCTGATATTTCTATGGAATTTAGAGGTCCTTTTTCGCCTAACCAAGTAGTTAGTAATGAGGGTCGATTCTGAATGTATTCCGCATTTTCTGGATATTCCATTTTTGGAGGCCGATCGAGTATTCCTTTAGAAAGCATAATGCTTAGTGCTTTCTGATGTATTTCCGTCTCACGGTATAAACACTCTTTGAAAAGTTTGTATACATCTAACCGAGTCACTCGTTGTAAAACATTTGCATAACTTGGGATAATAACCTGTCCTCCACGATAAAGGAAGCTTAATGCAAATAAGTCTGTATATAAGGGAGGGGCTGATAAATCAATATCTTTATCTGAGAACCCATTTGGTATTGGGAACCCTTCTTCTCCGAATATGTATTCAATTTTTTCAATAATTGATTCAACTAAAACCAATACCTCTTCAATAATTGACTTTATTTCCTCATCTTGAAGATGCTGTAGAAAATGTTTGTAAAAACATCTTACTGCTGTGTTTGAAATGTATATTTTCCAAAGAGCTGCGATTTCAGCTGTAGTTAATTTAACTTTACGTTCTTCCATAAAAAACAACCTCCTAGTGAATAGTATGTCTATAGGGGATGAAAAAAATAACCCAATATAATTTTTAATATAGCCATTAGAGTTTTGGCGTATTTAAGAGAACTTTTAGATGCTGCTGATGCAGCATTTTTTATTGTAATAAAGGGGGAGGTGCGTTGAAGAAGGGCATTGATATGGTTTATAGAATAAAAAATTAAAATTAAGATTATGGAAGGGTTTGATTAGTAGGAGAGAAAATCAATTTAATTTGATAGTGAAGACTAGAAATTTTCTAAAGGAACCCATTTATAGTCCAAATCATAAGAGTTAAGTTTATTTCTTAATCCCATAAACGAGGTGCTTTTTATGGAAAAGGGACAAATAATAAAGCGCAGGGGAAAATTTCGCAGCTCTATCAGTGGCCGGCATTGACACCCAAAGAGCAGGTTAAAAATAATTTTTAAATGCGGGATCAGATTTACTCGATGCTAAGGACACACTTATTAAAGGGAGCTCCTAACTACTCAGGAGAAGATACGATGTCACGCGACATTGATCATTTGGCAAGGAGAAGTGGAAGTTTTATGAGGAACTTCTTAAAAAGGGCTCGGTCAAAAGAGCCATTTACCCTTTTAAAGTTTGAAGAGAAGCAAATTTAAATTTCTATAAGAAATGCAGGATTTGATTGTCCTTAGAGTTGATTTGAAAGAGGACAACGAAATAGATCTCAATTTAGCTAAAAATAGGGGAGTTACTCCTCCTTTTTTATGTAAATATGGTGATTTTCGAGTAATGGTTTGCTTGTCTTAATAAAGATGGTAACCATGGCCGATTAAGACAAGCAGCAGTTATCCGGAAGAAAACTAATTTCTCTATTCAGGAATCTCTTTTCATATGCTAATTTTAAAATAATCTCCTTATATTGAGGGTATTTAGATAAAAGGTCTGCTTGTGTGAACAGTTCGAAATCCTGAAATTCAAAGCCTGGAGAAACCATGCAGCCTACCAGTGAGAATGTATCTGCCTCCATAACAGACGAACCAAAGATTGAATCCTTCGGCACTAAAGCTTGAGGTACTTCTCCATTATCAAGGTTTAATCCTAATTTGATTTCTTCATATTCACCATTTTCATTGATGATATGTATGGTTAATGGACTTCCATCGTGAAAATACCATAATTCATCCGATTTCAATCGATGAAAATGGGATACATCATTGGAGGTTAATAAGAAATAGATACTTGTATAGAGCTTGCGTGTTCCCGCAAATTTCACAGACAATTCTTGATCAGAAGTACATTCCTCTGATTGAAAAGTTCTTTTATAATATCCTCCTTCTGGATGAGGAGTTAATCCAAGCTTTGAAACCCATAATGCTCATTCTTCATTTTAAATGCTCCAATCCCTGCATAAATAAATACCAAAAAAGTTCCTTAAGTTGGCTTAACCTATTTTTTTAGTACCTGTAACTTATTTTTCCTTAGAAAAGTCATTATAATTTTTGAACTTTGAAGGCCACTTTTTCTTCTTTAAGTACTTTTCATTAAGCACTAAAATCTTCCCGCTCTCAGCGGGTGTGTATTTTTTATACACTAGTTTATATTTTTCAAATGCCAAGTGCCCTAAAATATAAATTGGTAAGATCATGAAAATGAGGATTACCAATTGCATTAACCAATTTAATTCATCTCCAATGATATAAATCGTAAATACAGCATGTGCTGCAAAAGAAACCATTAATGTGAGAAGCACATTAGATAGATGAAAAGGGATCATTTTATTTTTTTCCCGGAACATTCGCTCTAGTTCATTTTTGATAAAAAGTGTAGTAAATACAGATATCACAATAACAAAAAGGGAAACAAAATATGTAAGAACAGTGTACATGTTTTCCGCCCACGCTCCTTCAAATACAATAGAAGAAAAAGCTGATAATCAATTATACTTACTATCGCTATCATGGTCATCAAACCGCTTTATTATGGGAGCCTCAATAAAAAGTAAATGTCTGAGATTAAAGGATTAAGACGCTTAGTGTCTAAATCTTTGTTTTGTTCAGAAAAAATTTTATATTCATTGTAACACAAAAAATAATAAAGATTTTGGCTGAACTAGAAGAAGTAAAGCGTGTAGATTAATTCAGCTTCGCTTAGTAATATTTTTGTTCCGCCAATTTGAAACAGCCCTTGTGAATATAAGGCACTGAATAATTGAAATTATCAGAATTTTAATGTTATTAACGAGCTTGTTGGTTATAATAATATTTGGAGCACATATCCAATAAAATTTGAGGAGCTGAAATCATGCAATTTATTCCTTATTTACAGTTGAACGGAAACGCAAGAGAAGCAATTGGATTTTACGAAAAGGTATTTCATGCCGAAAATTTAGGAGTGATTACATTTGGTGAAATGCCTGCCAGCCCGGATTTTCCTTTGCCAGAGGACGCAAAAGACCTTGTTGCACACGGGACGATAAGGGTTGGTGAGTCAGCTATTATGTTTTCAGATACATTCCCAGGTCAGCCAGCTCAAGAGGGAAACCTAGTGACCATTTGCATTACCTTTGACAATGCAGACAAAGCCCGGCAAGTTTTTGATGCCTTACAGGATGGGGGAAGAGTTGAAATGCCGCTATCAGAAACAAGCTTTAGTCCTGCTTACGGGGTCATTAAAGATAAATTCGATGTAACCTTTCAAATTTATACAGAAGGACATCAAGGTTAGTACATACGATATAGGAGAAAAACGGCTTTGCGAAAATATCAAAGCCGTTTTTTTATGACTCGTTTATTGAATGGGTAAGCTTTTAATAATTGAACAATTGGAAAGGAGTATACATAATGACGAACCTGAAAGAAGTATCTATTTCAAAAGTGGAGATGCTTATCAGAAAACCTGTTAAGGAGGTATTCGATGCTTTTATCGATCCTTCGATTACTACTAAATTCTGGTTTACCAAAAGCAGCGGAAGATTAGACAAGGGAAAACGACTCCGCTGGGATTGGGAGATGTATGGAGTTTCTGCTGAACTTGACGTAATAGAATTGGAACAAAACAACAGAATTCTTATCAAATTTGACGATGATACTTCGGTAGAGTGGATGTTTACACCCCGTACAGAAGGAACTTTTGTCACCGTCATTAACGCAGGTTTTAAAGGAAGTCCAGATGAAATAATTAATCAAGTGATAGATTCAACTGGCGGTTTTACGATTGTTCTGTGTGGTTTAAAAGCACTTCTTGAGCATAACATCATTTTGAATCTTGTTTCGGATAGATTTCCTGACGCGCAAGTATAAAGTTAAGAATATCTTTACCCTTAGAGCAAGTGGTAAACAAATTGATTTAACAGCACTGACAAATTTTGAATGGGATGCAGCAGTTCAAGGCATTTGGCCATGATCCAAAAAATGATTTAACTAGGAGTGGATAATGAGAAATTAAAGAATGTGGTACGTTGCCCGGATTTCAGGAGAATGGAGTCTGGATCCTCTATTATTCCGAAAAAATCAAATATATTTGCAGAAATAAGGTACTTAAGCGAATACAAATATATTCAGCAAATTATTATGCTTGCCGGTTAAAGCCAAAAGAAAATACATCCGGCAAGCAGCAGAACCAGCCCCATTAAGATAAGCTTTTCATTTCTTTTTACCCTTCTTTTTTACCCTCTTGGCAATCATGATAGCGGCAAAGAGCAAGGGAATATAAATGAACGTAAAGCCAAACCCTATTTTCCCAAAAAATTCATTAAGCATACTGATCCTTTCGCGCGTATTAATAAAGTTAATCAGTATTAATAAAGCACTGACAACAAAAAACACTCCAATCTTTTGTCTAATATTAAAGATTCTCTTGATAAGTCTCGAACAGATCCAGATGGCAATACACACATTCGGAAGCATAATTAAGTTCCAGTTTGCAATTCCAATATATTCGAAACGTTCCACAAAAGGCATTTCTACAATTTTCCACATGGTCAAAGTGGGCCAGACCTCTTTAGCAAGCAGATCTTCCGAATAATAGGCAAACGTAATGACTGCTAAAATAGTATAGATCAAGGTAGTGGTAAAAACAGCAAGGTGTGCCCACTTTTTGGATTTCTTTGGTTCCTTTATAAAAGGATAAATGAATAGAATAATCTCAAATCCGATGAAGGTAAGCGACATCTTGTAGGAACCGATGAGAAGTTCTTTAACGGAATGGTCCCAAATTGGCAGTAGATTGTAGAAATTTGAAAATTTAATGGCCCAGCCAAATGTGAGAAGGAGATAAGCAGGCAATACAAGACCGAAAAAGGCTATACCGACTACGGTTCTGAACCCTCCAAAAATGATATAAGTACAAAGTATCATGAATCCAAAGGAGAACCAGAAAGTGCTAAGATCCGGAAACATCCACACTTGAATGATTTCGATAAATGTTCGTGCTATGGCTAAGACATACAAAAAAAAGTAACCTATGAAAATGGAACTGATTGCTTTGCCGATAAAATTGCCCAGAAGGTACTTATGGGCTGTCACAAAATCACCATCAACCGTTTCGGCAATTTTATAGTTCATCCAAAGGATGACATGTATGCAACCCCCGGCAAACAGGATGGAGATCCAGGCATCATAGCCTGCATCCTTTGCGATATCTCTCTGATAGCTAAGAACCCCAATGCCAATTTGCATGGACATAATTAAATAAAATACTAAAAATGGGGATATCTTCAATCTGTCTGGTATTGGCTGCTCCTTTATTTGGTTCACCTCCGTTTCATGATTTGGTATCTGGCTGTGGTAAAACTGAGTTCCCACTCCGGCGTTATTCATCAACTTTTTATCTTGTGTTCTTTTTTTGCTAAAGGGGGTAGGCTGTTTATTAAAGTAAGACCAAAGCGTACATTTGTTTTTTGACTATATTAAAAATTTATTGGAATAAAAAGATTTTTCCCATACCTCATGCTGGACTTCATCCTTAATCCTGTTTAGTCATAAGTAAATCACCATTATTTTCTGCATTACTCTTAATATTACCGGTGCTGGAAAACTTATGAATGGAAGGCAATAAAAAGTGTGGCGGTACATAGTTACAACATCCACAAAGTTTCCTTTCTATCATTTGGGGAATGTCTGTCATCGCAGATTCTGCCCAGTTTTCTTCTGCAGTTTCAGAAGTTTCTGAAGTTGAGTATGTAGGAACAGCCCTGACTTTTCAAATGTGTTTTGGTTTCCTGATCACTATATTTTCTATAAACCTTATTCCTATTATTCAGAGGTTAGTTGGCTGGGAATGGGTCTTTGCCTCTTTAGCGATTGGACCGATTCTTGGAATGGTTTCTATGGTCCGGTATAAACGGCATGAATTTTATAATGCCAAAGCTACTAACACAGCATTAAAAAAATTATGAAAAAAATAATATGTCAAAATTGGTCATTATATGTTATATTAGTAAAAAATTAATATATCAATTTAAATAAGTGCTCACTTTGTGAGGTAAAAGGGAAACCAGTGAAAGTCTGGTGCAGCCCCCGCTACTGTAAGAGCTGATGAAATTACAAAGCCACTGAGAAATCGGGAAGGTGTAAGAGTAAGAAGAAGCTTAAGTCAGGAAACCTGCTTATTTAAACGACACTTGCTTTTCGGAGGGAGAAGTATAGGCGGGACAATTATGATCAATTGTTTTTGGGTTTCAGTATGCTTATTTTTATACTGTCATTTCATATGCCTGTATTCCTTTGAAAAGGAGTGCAGGCATTTTTTATTTTGCAAGAAGCATTGAACTTTGAGAATTAGATGGCGCAGGCCGCCTGCTCGAGCAGTACGGCAGCAGACATGGCGCATGTGCATTTCTTAATTGGAGGTAAGCCTATGAAAAAGGGAAAAATCTTTGTTGTCGGCTTTGGTCCGGGCGATCGTGAGCATATAACCAAGCGGGCTGTGGATGCGCTGCAGCAGAGTGATTGCATTATTGGCTATAAAACTTACGTAGATCTGATCGAGACATACGTAACAGCAAGTTCGATTGTCAGCACAGGGATGACTGAAGAGGTATCCCGTGCGCAGGATGCAGTGAAAAGAGCGGAAGCCGGCCAAATTGTTTCTGTGATTTCGAGCGGTGACTCGGGCGTTTACGGCATGGCCGGCCTAGTGTATGAAGTGCTGATCGAATTGGGCTGGAAAGAAGAAGAAGGAATCGAAGTGGAAATTGTTCCTGGCATCTCTGCGATTAATTCATGTGCGAGCTTACTGGGTGCACCTGTCATGCATGACTCCTGCACCATCAGTCTGAGTGACCATTTAACACCCTGGACGGTAATCGAAAAGCGCATTGAAGCAGCCGGAATGGCAGATTTTGTCATTGCATTATATAACCCGAAAAGCGGCCGGCGGACACGGCAGATTGTCGAGGCACAAAGGATTCTATTAAAATATCGTTCTCCTGATACACCAGTGGGGCTTGTGAAAAGTGCTTACCGTGAAAATCAGAATGTCATTCTGACGACACTGGCGGAAATGCTTGATCACGATATAGGCATGCTGACAACAGTTGTGATCGGGAATTCCTCCACTTTCTTTTATGACAATAAAATCATTACGCCGAGAGGCTACCAGCGCAAGTATACGCTTGGGGAAGAGAAGCAAAGCTTAAAGCCGCATCAGCGTTTAAAAAAGGAAGCGGAGCCATGGGCATTAAATCAGGAAACCGGGGAAGCAGTGCCCGGCTACGAGCAAATTGAAAGCAAAAAACAAGAATCCAGTTCACTGAATATGGCTTTAAAGGCTTTATCAATGGTGACGAAATCGGAGATTGACCAAACACATTTGGTGCAGCAGCCAATCGAAGATATTTTTGAATTTGCGGTTTCGCCTGGTGTAGCCAATAAATTTGTTACAGCTGACCAAATGCGTGTACTGGCAGAAGCTGTTGGCGAGAAAGGCACCATGGAATATACACCGGATCACCGATTCTTAATCAAGATTCCAACCGGACGGCCACAGTCAATTGTGGAAAAACTCGAACAGCATGATCTGACAGTCATGCCGGTAGGTGATGTTCTAAATGTAAAAGCCTGCGATTTTTGCTACGGGGAGAAGGCAGAATCCATTCCATATGCAGAGGAAATTGCAGCTGAACTTGGCGGCTTAAAGCTACCAAAGGAACTGCATATTGGCTTTAATGGCTGCGGTATGGCCTGTTATCGGGCGGTATTTGATGATATCGGCATTGTTTACCGCAAGAAGAAGTTTGATTTATTTATCGGGGCAAAGCCGGTTGGCCGTACAGCCCATGCTGCCCAGCCGGTGGCAGAGGGAATTGAGCCTGAACAGCTGGTGCCGTTATTAAAGGAGATTATCGAAGAATACAAAGAAAATGCGCATCCGAATGAACGGCTTTTTAAATATTTTAAGCGCGTGAAAAAAATTCAGTATTTTACCTATCAGGATATGAGCTCCAAGATCGAAGTAGAGCCGGCACCATGCGGGGATTAGGAGGATCTCATGATTTTATTTTTAGCAGGCACAAGTGATGCGAGAGCATTAGCCATTCAATTGAAAAATCAAGGTTATCCCTTATTGGCAACCGTTGTCACAGAATCGGCAGCTGACAGCTTGAAAGCTGAAGGCATTTCTTATAAAGTGGGTCGGCTGACAGAAAATGACATGATTGAACTGATTCAGATGCAAGAGGTGACCACTGTGATTGATGCCAGTCATCCCTACGCGGAAGAAGCGTCAAAAACGGCCATGGCAGCAGCTAAAGCATGCAGCATTCCTTACATACGTTACGAAAGGCCAAAGGAACAGTTTATCTCACCGCTCATCACTGAAGCTGAAAGCTATGAGGAAGCAGCAAAATTGGCTCAATCGCATAAAGGGACAATCATGCTGACAACCGGCAGCAAAACGCTGGAAATCTTCACAAAATATCTGATGCGGGAGGAGATCCGGCTTGTATGCAGGATGCTCCCAAACATAGGAAACATGGAAAAATGCGATAAGCTTGGCGTTAAACAAAAGGACATCATTGCGATCCAGGGGCCATTTTCCGAATCATTAAACAAAGCTCTTTGTGAGCAATACGGTGTAACCCTGATGATTACAAAAGAAAGCGGCAAAGTGGGATCTGTGGATGAAAAAATGACAGCTGCTCTGGAGATGGGGATTCCTGTTATTTTGATTAAGCGGCCGCCACTTCATTATGAAAACTTTTGCACTTCTTTCGAAGAAGTGACTCAAAAATTGGGAGGGCTTTACACATGGCAAACATGAACTTTAATACCACATTTGTACCGGTAACGGTAGATCCGGATAAAATTTATGATCACAGCTTCGCGATTATTAAAGAGGAGATGGGTGAGCATCCATTTACAAATGAGCAGTGGCTGGTGGTTCGGCGTGTCATCCATGCCTCGGCCGATTTCGAGCTGGGGCGAAGCATGATTTTTACACCAGATGCCATTGAAGCAGGGGTTCAATCGATTTTAGCAGGCCGTCATGTCGTGGCAGATGTACAGATGATTGAAAGCGGGTCAGGACGCAAGCGATTCCAAAAGCATGGCGGGGACCTGCATTGTTATATTGCGGATGAAGATGTTTCTAAAGAAGCAAAGGCACAGGGAACAACACGTGCGATCATTTCCATGCAAAAAGCAACGAGTCTGCATGAAGGGGGCATCTATGCTATCGGCAATGCGCCAACAGCACTGCTGGAATTGATTCGTTTAATTAAAGAAGGCCTAGCAAAACCTGACTTAATTATTGGCATGCCAGTCGGCTTTGTATCAGCGGCAGAGTCCAAAGCCGAGCTGGCCGTGCTTGAAGGGATCCCATTTATTACGAATGCAGGGAGAAAGGGTGGCAGTACAGTGACGGTCGCTGCGCTGAATGCCATTTCGATTATGGCGGATGAACGGGCAAAAGCAGCGAAATAAAAAAGATCCATCCCAAATGCGGCACGGCTATACGACAGGTGCCTGTGCCGCAGCCATGACAAAGGCAGCGCTGCAGGCACTTGTGACCGGAGAGGTGCCAAATGAAGTTACGATTTATCTGCCGGTTGGCCAGTATGCCACTTTTAAAGTGACGGCTTTTGATCGGTCAGATGGCCGGGTCATGTGCGAAACGATCAAAGATGCCGGGGACGACCCGGACGCCACACATCAGGCACGAATTCAAAGTACGGTCACTTATGCCATAACAGAAGGCATCCATTTAGATGGCGGGATCGGTGTAGGACGGGTCACGAAAGCCGGGCTGCCAGTAGCGGTAGGGCAGGCAGCGATCAACCCGGTGCCGCGTAAAATGATCCATGGTGTCGTCCAGGAAGCAATGGACAAATATAAAGTAAATCGGGGCATTGAAGTAGTCATTTCGGTTCCGGACGGTGCAGAAATAGCTGAAAAAACATTGAATGGCCGATTAGGAATTATCGGAGGAATCTCGATATTAGGAACAAGGGGAACGGTGGTTCCATTTTCCAGTTCCGCCTATATGGCAAGTATCGCTCAGGCGATCAATGTCGCAAAAGAAGCAGGATGTGATCATTTAGTCATCACAACAGGCGGACGCAGTGAAAAATTTGCCATGAAGCAGTATCCGCATTTGCCGGAAGAAGCCTTTATCGAAATGGGCGACTTTGTCGGTTTTACTTTGAAGAATATAGCAAGGAAGAAGATTCCCAAAGTCTCTCTTGTAGGGATGATGGGGAAATTCTCAAAGGTTGCACAGGGAGTTATGATGGTGCACTCAAAAAGTGCACCAGTCAGTTTCGAGTTTTTAGCAGGTATGGCCAATAAAGTGGAAGTCAGCGAGGAAATTCAGCAGGACATTTTACAGGCAAATACGGCTTCACAGGTTGGTGAAATCCTGCAGGGAAACGAAGAATTCTTTGAAGCCCTTTGCCGAAACTGCTGTTATTATGCACTGAATCATATGAACGCAAACGTCAAAGTATCGACAACTCTGTATGCCATGAACGGAAGCTGTCTAGGAAAGGCTGAGAATATTGACAAATTGGATGAAGATGATTGGTATCGGGGATAATGGCGCGGCAGGCTTGCTCCCCTCATACATAGACTGGATTCATGAATGTGAGGTCCTGGTCGGCGGGGAACGCCATTTGCAATTTTTCCCGGGGTTTACTGGAGAGAAAAAAGTAATTAAAGGCGGCTTGGCGGCCTTAACGGCTGACCTGCAGCAGGAAACACGCAATACGGTTATTTTGGTGTCGGGTGATCCGCTGTTTTATGGGCTTGGCGGTGTATTGGCAAAAAAGCTTCCATTGGAGATTTATCCTTATACAAGCTCTGTTCAGCTCGCTTTTTCAAAAATGCAGGTAAGCTGGCAGGATGCGTATATTGTCAGCCTGCACGGCCGTTCTATTAAAGGTTTTGCCCAAAGAATCGACGGTCGGAAAAAGATTGCTATTTTAACAGATGAAAAGAATACACCACAGGCCATTGCAGCGTATTTAAAGGAGTTCGGCATGACGGAGTATGATGCCTTTGTTGCTGAAAATCTGCAGGGGGAAAATGAACGCTGCCGCTTTTTCACCTTGGACGAAATGGAGCAATCATTCTTTTCTCCTTTGAATGTGGTGATTTTAAAGCAGCGTATGTCTGTGGAGCGTGCCTCACTGGGAATTCCGGATGACAGGTTCGTACAGAGAAAGCCGGATAAAGGCCTGATTACGAAAAAGGAGATCAGGACTCTCTGTCTGCAGGAGTTAGAGCTAAAGGAAAACAGCATCGTCTGGGATATTGGAACCTGCACAGGGTCCGTTGCGATTGAAGCAGCGAAAATAGCCCGGGAAGGTGCGGTGTATGCGATTGAAAAGAATGAGGGTGATCTGGGAAACTGCCTGGAAAATCAATTAAGACATCGGACAGATTTCACGGCCGTCCTTGGAAAGGCACCTGAGAGGCTGGATGAATTTCCTGATCCGAATGCTATTTTTATAGGCGGAAATGGCGGGAATATGGAGCTTTTATTGCAGATATGCCTTTCACGGCTGCAGCCAAATGGCCGGCTCGTTATGAATATTGCCACGATCGAAAATCTCGCAGAAGCGATGCAGCATTTGAAAAATCTGGGCTGTGAAGTATCCGTATTGCAGGCACAGATTTCTAAAAGCAAGCCAATTTTGCATTTAACGCGCTTCCAACCGTTAAATCCCATTTTTATTGTGACTGCAAAGAAAGGAAAGAACTAAATGAGAATCGGAACTTTATATGGATTAGGAGTCGGGCCGGGAGATCCGGAATTAATCACGGTAAAAGCATTCCGCAAATTGCAGGAAAGCCCGGTCATTGCTTATCCAAAAAAATTAAGAGGCAGTAAATCCTACGCCCATCAAATTGTAGACATGTATATAAATCCCGAAGAAAAAGAAATGCTTGGTTTGGTTTTTCCAATGACAAAAGACGAAGAGACATTAAGGGCTGAATGGACAAAATCCGCAAAAGCTATTTATGGCTTTCTGTCTCAGGGAAAAGATGTAGCATTCGTGACGGAAGGGGATCCGATGCTGTTCAGCACATTTATCCATTTAATGAAGCTGATGCAGAAGATGCATCCCGATGTTCCAATTGAAACGGTAGCTGGCATCTCGTCTTTTAATGGTTCTGTTAATCGCTTGGGAATACCCCTGGCTGATGGCGATGACCATGTCGCGATGATTCCGGCAACCGAGAATATGGTGGAAATGCGGCGGGTGATTGAAACTCATGATGCGATTGTCTTCATTAAAGTAGCGAAAGTATTGGACGATATGCTGAACTTATTGGAGGAAATGGATTTATTGGACAAAACACATGTTGTAACAAAGGTTACATCTGACGAAGAGGTTATATGGAATGTCCATGAGCTCCGGGGAGCTGAGTTAAATTACTTGTCATGTATGGTGGTGCGCAAATGAAAAAAATTTGGATTATCGGAGCAGGACCAGGAGATCCCGATTTAATTACGGTAAAAGGCTTAAAACTATTAAATAAGGCTGATGTTGTCATGTATACCGACTCCCTTGTCAGCGAGACATTAGTATCGGAAGCCAAGGAGTCGGCAGAGATTATCCGCACAGCCGGAATGCATCTTGAAGAAATGGTGGATTGTATTGCTAAACGAGTCCATGCTGGTAAAACGGTTGTACGTTTACATACAGGCGACCCGGCGATGTACGGGGCAACGATGGAGCAAGTGGCACTATTGAAACAGCACGATATAGGCTGTGAAGTTGTGCCGGGGGTGAGTTCTGTTTTTGCCTCCGCAGCAGCAGTCGGGGCAGAACTGACGATTCCGGATTTAACACAAACGCTTATTTTAACAAGGGCTGAAGGGCGGACACCAGTGCCGGAGCGTGAAAAATTACAGGCTTTGGCCAGCCATCATTGTACAATCGCGATGTTTCTGAGTGCGACCTTAACAAAGAAAATCACAAAGGAACTGCAGGCAGCCGGATGGGAAGACAATACACCCGTTGCGGTTGTGCAGCGTGCTTCTTGGCCCGATCAGAAAATTGTCCGCACCACACTGTCTGAGCTGGACGAAGCGATGCGTGTCAACGGAATCCGCAAGCATGCGATGATTCTGGCAGGCTGGGCATTGGACCCGCATATCCATGAAAAAGAATACCGCTCGAAGCTATATGACAAAACATTCACACATGGCTTCCGCAAAGGTTTGACGTCGAATGATTAGTTTGCGCGAATGTGAAATGCCGGTAATTGATAAGCGTAAACCCTATGCTCTTGTTGCCATTACAAAGCATGGGGTGGCGCATGCAAGAAGCTATGCGGAAACATTCCCGTATGCAGACCTGTATTATATGAAAAAATTCGAACAGGGTGATGAAGAAGCACGGCAAATTCAGTTATTTGATGGCACGGTCCGCCTATTATTGCCCGCATTATTCCAGCAGTATAAAGGGATTATCTGCATCATTTCCCTCGGTGCTGTCGTCCGCATGATTGCCCCGCTTTTGATCGATAAAAAGACGGACCCTGCCGTGCTGGTGGTTGATGATAAAGGCCAGTATGTTGTTAGTGTTTTATCCGGCCATATTGGCGGTGCCAATGCCTTAACCCATGAATTTGCCCATGCGATTGGGGCGTCCCCCGTTGTGACCACCGCATCAGATGTTCAAAAAACGATTCCCGTCGATTTATTTGGCGCCCAATTCGGGTGGATGTGGGATAGTGACGAAAAATTAACACCCGTCAGTGCATCGGTTGTCAATGAAGAGCATGTGGCAATCGTGCAGGAAACAGGTGAAAAGAATTGGTGGATGTACGACCGGGAACTGCCGGACAATCTAAAAATCTATCAATCTATAGAGGAAGCCATCAAGGCAAAGCCTCAAGCGGCACTCCTTATTACAGATCGCATTTTAGTGCCGCATGAAGAGGAGCTGCTTGAGAATGGCGTGCTGTACCGTCCAAAATCAATTGTTCTTGGGATTGGGTGCAATCGAGGCACGTCAATGGCAGAGGTTGAAAGAGTAATCGATGAGACATTGGCAGAGCAAGGTTTGAGCAAAAAAAGTGTCAAAGCGATTGCATCTATTAATCTGAAAAAAGACGAGGCAGCCCTGCTGGAATTAACAGCTAAATATAACTGGCCGTTTGTTACATACACACCTGAAGAGCTGAATGAGATTCCTATGCAGAATCCGTCGGACACCGTCTTTAAATATACCGGCGCGTATGGGGTCAGCGAGCCGGCGGCCATGAGATATGCAAAGGCGAAGGAATTGCTGCTGGCGAAAAAGAAGAGTGGCAATGTGACCATCAGCATTGCACGCATCAATTTTGAGGAGGGAAGAGGATGAATCGATTTGTTCTGGCCGGAACTGGAAGCGGTGTAGGAAAAACAACCTTCACGATCGGCATTATGCGTGCACTGATGAAGCGGGGGTTAACCGTGCAGGGCTTTAAATGCGGCCCGGATTACATTGACCCGGCGTATCACACAGCAGTCACCAACCGCCCTTCCCGAAATATTGATAGTTTCATGATGTCCCATGATACCGTGAATGCCATTGTCGCAAGAGCAAGCTGCGATACTGATGTATCAGTTATTGAGGGAGTGATGGGCTTTTATGACGGCAAATCACCATTATCCAATGAAGGATCTGCTGCCCATATTAGCGGGATTACAAAAAGTCCTGTCATATTAATTGTCAATGCGGCAAGTATGGCAAGAAGTGCGGCTGCGATTGTCAAAGGTTTTCAAATGCTTGATGAAAGCTCCCATATCGTTGGTGTCCTTGCCAATCAATTAGGAAGCAAAAGCCATTTTGACATTGTCAAATCAGCGATTGAACAAGAATGCGGAATTCCTGTCATTGGCTATCTCCCAAAAGGGGCTGTAGCAAAGATGCCAAGCCGTCATTTGGGGCTGGTGCCGGCCATTGAACGCGGTGATTTAGATTCCTATTTTGAAAGTTTGGCAGAAGCGATTGAAGAAACAGTCGATATTGATCAGCTTCTGGAATTAACGAAAGCCCAAGTCCTGGAGGTTTCCTCTTCGATTTTTGATGCTCAGCCGGAAAGACAGGAAGTACATATTGCGGTTGCCAGAGATGCGGCCTTTAATTTTTATTATGAAGAAAACTTAGAATTGCTGCGAGCCCATGGAGCCACATTGCATTTCTTCTCACCGCTCGACAACGAGGAAGTTCCTGAAAGAGCACAGGGGCTTTATATTGGCGGCGGCTTCCCGGAAGAGTTTGCTGCAGCATTGGCAAGAAATGAAGCATCAAAACTTTCTATCAAGGCCGCGCTGGAGAAGGGTCTGCCGACATTGGCAGAATGCGGCGGATTTATGTATTTAACAGAAGAAATTGTGGATCGAAAAGGACAGGCATTCCCGATGATCGGTGTAATTCCGGGCCGGGTCAGGATGCAGGATAAATTGGCTGCACTCGGGTATCGGGAAATCACAGGTGTTCCGGGCAACTTCCTAATGAATGAAGGAGAGCAGGCCAAAGGGCATGAATTCCATTACTCGGCATATGAAGGAGAGCACTCATCACCGGCTTACTTTAGCAAGGGCCGATTCCGCTCTCAGAAGGAAGGCTATTTAACTGATAATCTTGCAGCCGGCTATATACACTTTCATTTTGCATCGAATCCTCATCTTGTGAAGAATTGGCTGGCAGCTTGTTTGGAGGCAGAACATGAATTATTTCCCGTTATTAATGAATCTTGATTATAAAAAGGTGGTTATTGTCGGTGGCGGACATGTGGCACGACAGAAGGCTGAAGCGCTGCTGCCGACAAAAGCACAAGTATCTTTGATCAGCCCAACGGTGACAGAAAAATTGCAGCAATATATCAATAAAGGACTTCTGACATGGAAAGAAAAATCATTTGAACCGGCTGATTTAGATGACGCGGCCCTGATATTCGCTGTCACAAACGACGAAGAAGTAAACAATGCAGTGGAAGAAGCCGCACAGCATTGGCAGCTGCTCAGCCGGGCAGATGCAAAGGGGAGGGTGGATTTCATTAATCCCGCAGTTGTCCGCCGCGGTGAATTCGTTTTGACCGTATCTACATCTGGCGGGAGCCCGGGTCTGACCCGCAAAGTGAAGGGAGAATTAGCAGAGCAATATGGAGAGCATTACGCCCAGTATGTATCTTTTTTGAAGGAAGCCCGTCAGCGAATCTTAGAGAAATTTACCGGGAATGAGAAAAAGCAGCTGTTGGCAGAGCTTTTGGATCCTCAACTTTTGGAGTGGATGGAGCAAGGGGATAAGCAAAAATGTGAAGACTGGCTGCTTAAGCGTTTAGGAGAAAAGCAATGAGAGGATTTGTCTATATTGTTGGAGCTGGCCCTGGTGACCCCAAACTGCTGACAATTCGCGGATTGGAGTGCATTCAGCAGGCTGATGTCATTTTATATGACCGTCTGGTGAATAGTGAGTTATTAACACATGCAAAAGCAGATGCAGAGCTGATTTATTGTGGGAAAGAGCCGGGCAGGCATGGATTGATTCAGGATGAAATCCATCAGGTTCTGGTACAACAGGCAAACCTTGGCAGGCAGGTGCTGCGCTTAAAGGGCGGTGACCCTTTTGTATTTGGACGCGGCGCAGAAGAAGCAGCCATTTTGCGGGAAGCAGGTATTCCCTTTGAAATTGTTCCTGGAATAACCGCCGGGATTGCTGCGCCTGCTTATGCAGGCATTCCTGTGACACACCGTGATCACGCGGCAAGCTTTGCCATTGTGACAGGCCATGGCCGCGCCGAAAAGGAGCAGGACTATTTAAAGTGGTCTGCTCTTGCTCAAATTGACACGGTCGCTTTTTATATGAGCATTGGCAACATTGCTCACATTACGAAAAGCTTAATAGCCAATGGCAAAAGCGGAACAACCCCAGCCGCTGTTATTGAATGGGGCACAACTGCCAATCAGCGGACCATTACGGGAGCGCTCGAAAATATTGCAGAGGATATCCAGGTTCATGGCATCTCGAATCCATCGATGATTTTGGTTGGAGATGTGGTTGGAATAAGGGATCAAATTGCCTGGTTTATAGAAAAGGAGCATGAATTATGTTAGAAGCCATGAAAAAACGGCGTGCGATTCGAAACTTTGAATCGCGCGAAGTAGAACGGGATAAAATCGAAACATTATTGACAGCAGCCACATATGCACCAAATGACCGCATGCGTGAGCCGTGGCATTTCTATGTATTGCAGGGAGAAAGTTTAAAACGCTACGAGCAGGTTGCACTTGATTACCTGCAAAAACGCTTTCCGGCGAAGCCGCATTTAGTGAAAAGCTCCATGGAAGCCATCACGAAAACACCACTGATCATTGTTGTGACATCCGCCATTGTGGAAGGAGATGAAGGGGCGACAAAAGATAATGTCTTTGCCGTAAGCAGTGCAATCATGTCGATGTGGCTGATGGCCGAACAGCTGGGATTAGGGATGGTATGGCGTACAAGAGGCGTTGGCTTGGTGCATGATACAGCACTGCATGATTTTATTGGTGCATCCGGCAAGGAGCAATTAGTGGGGACGCTATGCATCGGCTATCCGGCAGAAGAAATTGCTGCCGAAAAAAAGCGTACCCCATTTGCTGAAAAGACAACTTGGCTGTAAGGAGGAATGGTTTATGCCACAAAAAGGTATGCTGCTGGTTTATACAGGAGATGGAAAAGGAAAAACAACCGCCTCGCTTGGTGTAACATTAAGGGCAATCGGCCGGGGCATGAAGGTGAAATACTTTCAATTTATTAAATCACCGGAACGTACATATGGTGAAAAGCTGGCCCTCAGGAAACTGGGTGTTGAAACTGTGCAGCTGGGAATCGGGTTTACATGGACGAAAACACCGGAGGAGCACCGTGAAGCACTTGCGACCGCCTGGCAGACAGTAAAAGAAGAATTGAAAGATGAAACAACAGATGTGTTAGTGCTGGACGAACTGAATAATGCCCTGGCCATTACACGTTTTCCCATTGACGATGTGCTGCCATTATCTGAGGTGCTGGAGGCCATTCAAAACCGTCCAAAAAAGATGCATTTGGTGATCACAGGGCGTTCTGCACATCCAGCCATTCTCGAATTGGCCGATTTAGTGTCTACCATCAATGCCACCAAACATTATTATGCCGAACAGGAAGTTAAAGCCATGAAGGGGCTGGAGTTTTAAGCAGCTCCTCCCGAGTATTTTTAGACCCTGTATCTAGTTAGGTTTTGGAAATTGAGGAGAATTTCAATGATAAAAGAATCCCTTTTGCAATACGATTTTGAGAAGCTCTGGAAGGAAGGCATGCTGGATTGGCATGGAAGGATGCCGGAGCGAATGGTTGATGATGAGCTGGAGGAAGCCTTTTGGATGCAGTCCATGAAGAAAAAGAAATACAAGCAGACAGATGAGTATGCCAAAAGGATCTACGAAAAAATGAAGAAGCATATCCCGGAAAACTCAAGCTGTATTGAATTCGGTCCGGGATGGGGGAACTATACCTTTCCGCTCAGCCAGGATGCCGGAAGTTTAACCCTGGTGGATGGTTCAAAGAGTGTGCTCGCTTACTTAAAGCAATATTTTGAAGAGGATGCCCTTATCCAGTTTGTCCACAGCAAATGGGAAGAAGCACAATTGGAGCCGCACGATGTCGTGGTTGGGGTGAACTGCTTTTACCGGATGTATGAAATGAATGAAGCACTGAAGAAAATGAACAGGCTGGCAAGAAAACGTGCCATAATCGGCTTAACGACTGGCCCTATTCAGCCGCATTACGTCCTGTTGGATAAGCAGTTTGGCTATGACATTAAATACCCGCGCCGGGATTATATCATGATCGTCAACATGCTGTACCAGTTAGGCATTTATGCAGATTGTGAAATGATTAAGCTTGAGCGGGAGCATCGTTATGATACATGGCAGCAGTTAATTGATGCCCAGAGCAAGAAAATCTTATCTCCCCGGTTTGAACGAACACATGTGGGTGCCTCATTGGAACGATTTATTTCCCAAGAGGATGGCGGGTATGTGTACCGTTATCCTTTCCATGCGGCAATTATCAGCTGGGAGCCTGTGAAGCATATATGACAAGGGGACGGTTTGCATTACTGATGGCTGCCCTGGCCGCTGGGCTGCTTGCTTCCATGACTTTTGCCGTGATGGTGGGATCTGTGGACATTACCCCAAGCCTTATTTGGGAAGTGCTCTTCTCCAAGCTGGGTCTATTTATAGATACAGATGCTACTAATGCACAGAAGGTTATTATTTGGAATATACGATTCCCCCGTATTGTACTTGCTGCCATAGTAGGTGCCGCATTGGCTATTTGCGGGGCAGCCATTCAGGCATTAGTGAAAAATTCGATAGCAGATCCTTACATTCTCGGAGTATCTTCCGGAGCATCCGTTGGAGCGGCATCTGCCATTTTACTTGGTGCATTCAGCGTTTTGGGGGAGTATGCCATTTCCCTTGCCGCATTTTTAGGGGCCATTTTTGCGGTCATGATTGTGTTTTCCTTAGCACGCGTCAATGGACGCATATCGGTCATTCGTCTGCTTTTGGCAGGGATTGCGGTTTCGATGGTGTTATCCGCCATTACCAATTTTATGCTGATGATGTCCAAGCAGCAGGGCGGCATTCAAGCGGTCATGCATTGGATGCTCGGCAGTCTGGCGGGCGCGAAATGGTCCAATCTTGGCATCCCATTTTTTTCACTGCTGCTTGTTTTTATTCTGCTGCTCATGAATTATCGGCAGCTTAATGCTTTATTGCTTGGTGAGGAAACGGCCGCGACACTTGGCGTGAATCTGGACCGGTTTCGGATCTTTATCATTCTCTTTGTATCCCTTCTGACCGGTGTGGTCGTCGCGGTCAGCGGAAGCATTGGCTTCGTCGGGCTGATTATTCCTCACATCGTGCGGATGCTGGCGGGTTCTAATTACAAACTGGTTCTGCCGATAAGCGCTCTGATCGGTGCCATTTTCTTAGTTTGGGCGGATATGGCCGCACGTATGGTGCTGGCGCCTGAAGAAATGCCAATCGGGATTATTACCGCCATTTGCGGAAGCCCATTCTTTATCTGGATGCTCAGGCGAAAACGTTATTCTTTTGGGGACGGTGAGTAAGGATGCTCCAGGTCAAAAATATGTCCTTTTCAGTGCCGGACAAGCAAATTTTAAATAATATCACTTTTTCTGTGGAACAGGGAAAGTTCGTTGGGATCATTGGACCGAATGGAAGCGGAAAATCGACGATGCTTAAAATCATTTATCGTCATTTAAAACAAACGAGCGGTTTCGTGACGTTATATGAAAAAGATATTCTCGATCTCCCGCAGAAAAAACTTGCTCAGGAGTTAGCTGCTGTAAGTCAGGAAACACCGGTACTCTTCGATTTTACAGTAAAAGATTTGGTCATGATGGGGCGGACGCCGTACAAAAAATGGCTTGCAGCTGATAACCAGGAGGACTTTGCCATTGTGGAAGAAAGCATGATACTCGCAAATGTGCTTCACCTGGAAAACCGCATGTTTAACCAATTATCCGGAGGCGAGAAGAAGCGGGTGATGCTCGCACGCGCCCTGGCACAGCAGGCAAACATATTAATTCTGGATGAACCGACCAATCATCTGGATATTGAACATCAATATCAGTTAATGGATTTAATAAGGGATCTGCCGATAACGATTGTGGCAGCGCTCCATGATTTAAACCTGGCAGCCGGGTATTGCGATGAACTCCTTGTCATGAACGATGGAGCTCTATATATGTCGGGGACACCTGAGCAAGTCCTGACAAAAGAGACATTGAAGGAAGTCTTCCATATGGAGGCCGGTGTATCGAAAAATCCATTTACCAAAAAACTTCATTTATTTTTCTACACAAACGATTAAATGGAATCGAGGGACCGATGAACATGAAAAATCGCAGAATTTGGGCTTTTCACGTCTTAGCGGCTGTATTATTATTAGCCGCGTGCTCAGCAGAAGAAGCAAATACAGCACAGGTGAAAAGTGAACAAGCGGAGCCAACGGAGAAAGTGGTTATTGAAAATGAAGGCTTTGTGAATGAATACGAAGAAGCGCCAAAGCGTGCGATTACATTGAATCAGCATGTGACCGAAATCATGCTGGCACTTGGTTTGGAAGATTCAATGGCTGGCACTGCATTCTTGGATAACGAGATTTATGAGCCATTACAGAAGGCGTACGACAAGGTACCAGTATTGGCCGAGCAATATCCATCAAAGGAGCAAGTCATCTCTGCGGAAGCTGACTTTCTATATGGCGGCTGGGACAGTGCCTTCAATGAGAAAAACATTGCAACACGTGAAGAACTAAAGGAATTAGGCATTAACAGCTACTTACAATCTTCATCTGTTAAAGTGGCACCCACCCTGGAAGATATCTATAGTGACATCCGAAATATCGCAAAAATTTTCCGGGTCGAAGAACGAGGTGAAAAACTAATTCAACAAATGAATCAAGAAATTGACGCCATTAGTTCCCAATTGCCGGAAGTAAAAGAGCCGCTGGATGTCCTGGTTTACGACAGCGGCGAAACCGATGTATTCACCGCCACACAAAACTTCATGAATACACTTGTCACAATGGCAGGCGGGCACAATGTCTTTGGAGATGTAAAAGGCAATTGGGCCACTGTCTCAAAAGAAGATGCAGTAGAACGCCAGCCTGATGTCATTGTAGTAATAGATTATGGATCAACTACTGCAGAACAAAAAATAAAATTCCTAAAAAAGGACCCAGCCTTAAGCCAGACACCAGCCGTACAAAACGAACGCTTTGTCATCCTCCCGCTGTCGGCAGCATCTGAAGGGGTTCGTGTTGGGGAAGCGCTGGAGGTTTTGGCCAAGGGTTTCTATCCAGAAGCATTTAGGAATTAGGTGATTGTGCGTTTTTGTGGATTTTTGAACTAAAATTTATCCGCTGAGTTGATTGGAGCGGAGGGCACTTGATCCTCGAAAATGCTGACGCATTTCCTTCGTACGGGGGTCATTCGAGGGAGCTTATTCAATGTCCTGCTGGAGGAGAGGGAGCGGGAGACCCCGCAGGCGAAGCCGAGGAGGCTCCCGTTCCTCCCCGCGGAAAGCAAGTGCCCGCAGCGGAAAGCAACGGGATTTATACTAAGCCTAAACAAGATTTCAAGATAGAGTATCAAATTTAATAGAGGGAGGTCACCCAATGACAACCTGGAACCTAACACAAATGCAGCGCCACCTGCTAATATGCAACGGCGCAACCTGCATGAGTGCAGGCGCAGAAGAAGTCACAACGCAAATACGCGATGAAATCCGGAAAAACCGTTTAGACGAGCATATTCACACATCCCGTACACGCTGCAACGGCCGCTGTAAAGACAAATGCGTCGTCATTGATTACCCAAAAGGAACCTGGTATTCAGTCCAGCAGGAAGAAACAGCCCGCAGCATCGTTCATGAAGCAGTGAAAGAAGAGTCGATCATCTATTCAATGGAACACGGCGAACGCAAACGCAATGAAAACCGCATTAAAGGAATTGATAAATACAAAAAAGGTAAAGGGCCAATGAAAAAAGCTGTCTTATTTGTCGGCCACGGCAGCAGGATGGAGGCAGGGAATAACGAAGTCCGCCGATTCATCGATCAAATGAGAAACGACATTGACCCGGCCCTTCTGGTAGAAACCTGCTTCTTAGAATTTGCATCCCCCAATATTGAAGATGGCATTCAGCTTTGTGCTGAAAAAGGGGCAGATGAAATCCATGTCATTCCCATCATCTTATTACATGCCGGACACTCCAAGCTGCACATACCGGCAGAAATTGAACATGCCAAAGAGCACTTCCCTGATATTCAGTTTACCTATGGCCAGACGATAGGAGTTCATGAGGAAGTTCTTGAAATATTAAAGTCAAGACTTGCTGAAACCGGTTTTGATGTAAATCAAACGCATGAAGATACAGCTATTTTATTAATCGGACGAGGCGGCAGCGATCCCTATGCCAATGCAGATTTTTATAAGATAAGCAGATTGCTGTGGGAAAAGTTAAATGTATCATCCGTTGAATGTGCCTTCATGGGGGTCACAATGCCAACCGTCAATGATGGTATAGACCGCTGCATTAAACTGGGCGCCAAACGAATCATCATGCTGCCCTATTTCTTATTTACCGGCATTTTAATGGAAAGAATGAACAAAATGGCCGAACAGTTTAAAGAAACTTATTCTCATATATCCATAGATATCGCAGAATACTTCGGATACCATCCAAAGCTGAGAACCGTCCTGCTGGAGCGAATGAACCAGGCCCTCGATGGCACTTCAACTGGAATGCAGGACCTGGAAAATTTCCGTAAATATGCGGAAGAACATGGCTATGAACATCATCACCATCATTAAAATGAATAATTCCTATATGATTATTATTCCGGCTGCCAATTGGCAGTCTTTTTTATAAGAAGTTCAGGTGCAATGCTTTAGGAATAAATAAATTCAAAGTGGGTGAATTTAGTAATATCTGTAATAGGAAAGGCTGATCATCTATGGAGAAAAAATTATTAAACCTGCTTCTCGGATTGTGCATTTTTTCTGTTCCATTTTTGTTTAAAGGGAAAAAAATGAGGGAGACTTTAGTTATTTTTTTCTCGAAAGGCGTTCTGGCTTCTCTGGTTGATGCCTATGTTGTTGGAACGAAAAGAGTAGAATATCCGGTCCGGCCTTTTTCAAGGATTTTTAAAACCAACCTGATTTATGATATTTTGTTTTTCCCGCTTTTAAGTGTGATTTGGGTTAAGATGTCTTACAATGACAATTTAGGCAATATTCTTCTCAAAAGCTTGCTGTTCAGTGTGCCCATGAGCATTGCCCAATGGTTCTTTGAAAGAAACACCAGATTATTTAAGTGGAGGAAATGGTCCATTTTCCATACATTTGGCAGTGTGAATTTTACTTTATTCACTATAAGGGGATTTGTCGGGTTTATTAAAACATTGGATCGAATAAAGGGTAATCAAACTATAAACGATATGTAAGTTAAGTTCTATCATGATTCAGCTGGAAATATAGCTATAGTATTAAACAAGGCTGCCACTTCGGCGGCTTTTTCTATGACCTTGTTCAGAAGGAATATTTCCGTCTTTGTTGAATATGGAACAAACAGAGGGAAATAAAGTAGGAAGGCTGCGTGATAGAATGCATACGGAAAAGACGGAAAGGCCAATAGCAGGAACAGTCATCGCTGTTAGTTTAAGCAAGAAGCATACGTTCAGCAAAGAAAGGAAAGATATCATAAAATTGGTGGAGGGATTGGGGGTTCAAGGGGATGCTCACTCTGGCTCAACGGTAAAGCATCGATCCAGAGTCGCACAAAACCCTGATCAGCCCAACCTGAGACAGGTTCATTTAATCCAGCAAGAGCTATTTAAAGAGCTGTCAGGCCGTTTTCATATTGAACCTGGACAAATGGGTGAGAATATTACAACAGCCGGAATCAATCTTCTTGAATTGCCCGTAAACTCAATCTTGTTTTTGGGTCATTCCGCTATGATCAAGATAACAGGACTGCGAAATCCCTGTGCTCAGATCGATCAATTTCAGCCTGGGCTTTTAAATGCAGTGATAGAGAAGGATGAAAATGGGAACCTCATTAGAAAGGCCGGCATAATGGGAATTGTTTTGGAGAGCGGGGAAGTGAAGCCGGGCGATGAAATCCGAGTTGAATTACCGCCAAAGCCTTTTAAAGAACTGGAACGGGTTTAATACGCGGCACAAGGAGGTTGAATAATTTTGAATAACCGGCTGGTTCCAATTTTAATTGGATTGATGGCGATACTGTATATTTTCATTGTTCCTTCTGAGCCACTGGCAATCAAAGTTACCTTTAAGCTGATTCCTATGGGACTCATTATTTTCTATGCATGGCAAAAACTCCCTGCCAGCAATGGGCCGCCATTGCGTTTAATCGTTATCGGCCTGTTTTTCTGCATGCTTGGTGATGGATTCATTGCTGTTTCTTTTGTCGCCGGGCTTGGTGCTTTTCTTGTTGGGCATCTATTTTCTTTGACTGGATTTCTGAAAATGTCACGTTTGACAAAGTTCCGCCTGGCGGCGATCATCCCGATAGGCATTTATTCTTTAATCATTGGCAGCCAGCTGATTGCTTCCTTATCCGGAGCAGGAAATGATGCATTAGTGATTCCGGTTATTGCTTATATGCTGGTCATTTCCTTAATGGCGTTATCAGCCATCCTAACCGGGAACAGGCTGGCCATTGCGGGAAGCATTTTGTTTGTAATTTCTGATTCCATCCTTTCATGGAATATGTTTGTTGCGGATATTGTGTATTCAGATGTGCTTATCATGGCCACTTACTACTCTGCACAATTCCTGATTGCGAGAAGCCTTGCTTCATTTAGAGAAGCGGCAGATGATACCGCAGCCATACCGGAACCAATAGCAAAAAAGACTTTCTGATAAAAAGGAAAGTCTTTATTTTTTTCCTGTTTCTTTTTCCAGACCTTTAAAACTCTCCATTCTCGTTATCCAGTACCCGCAGTAATATAGAGTGAGAAAGATGACAAAATCATATAAAGTAGTCCAGTTTTTTGGATCATAAAAGTCGATGGCATTAAAGAAATTCATCCCTCCGAAAGCTCCAATGGCAGAGAAGAGTATTCCTTTAAACAAGCTATTCATTTGAGGCTTTATTTGAAGGGCAAACATGATCCCGACTGGTGCTAATGAAAAGTGATATGGCAAAAATAAAAATGGTGCCAGTGGAATAATGATCATAGGGTATGTCCATAATCCCAAAGATAATGCAGCTAAATCGATAATAAGAGACAATATGATGACTAATAATCCAGCTAGGAGAAGACGCCCGGTGCTGTCTTTTTTTCTATACTTAAACCATATCAGCCAGGGAATGATAAACAAAGCAAGTCCTGCCCACCATTGCCACGTAGTGATAAATTCGTCCTTCACAATCTCCGCGAATACAGAGCTAATATTCGTATATTGTTCATATGCTTGTTCAGACTTGGACAGTCCTTTTTCAAATGCCATACCTATCACCCATTCTTTCTAGTGTAGCTTCCAGACATCCATTCGTTTTTGGAAAGGCTTCTTAAGCTGTTCCTCCTGTGCTATTCAGGATGAGAATCTGACGAAAGCTATGCATTTTTTCTCAATCTGTAGACAACCTATACAGTATAGGAGGTAAAATAGATGCCTAATCCTTTAGAAGCAATTTTTAATATGCTCAGAATTACGTTTGATAATACCAATGAACCTAAATCACCCTTGCATGTCATTGAAGTTGGGGACATGTGGACATACTTGGCATTGGTGGAGGAATTCATACGATACGAAGAAATTGGCTTAAACACGACTACAGATGATGAAGTGAAAGAAATGCTTACCGATGTAGTAAAAATATGTGAGTCACAGGTCAAGAGATTAAGCACATTTATGAGAAAAGAAGGAATTCCATTACCTGACGTAACCTCAGCAAAACCCCATTCAGCTCCAAATGATATTCCTTTAGGCGTTAAGCTGACAGATGATGAAATTACCAATGGGGTCGCATTTAAGCTAGTAACATGTTCCACTGCCTGTGCTAAAGGACAAGCAGACTCTGTCCGTAATGATGCAGGCAATATGTGGACTGAATTCTTTTTAGAATGGACAATGTTCGGAGCTACTTTAAAAACACTCATGAGGAAGCGCGGATGGCTGAAGGTGCCGCCGTATTACTACGCTCCAGGTGCTCCAAAAATGTAAAAACCCAATTCATGCTGAACTGCCCCCTGTCAAGTAGACAGTAGAAATAATAAAAATGATTTAAGCGGCTTTAGTTCTATATTCCATAGGGC
>NZ_JBQCMZ010000022.1:0-69869 GCF_051964675.1 Cytobacillus sp. SAFR-174
AGTTCGTCTAGTGCAATCATTTCAATTTGATCCCGTTGAATTGGATTATGTTTGGAAAGCATTTTAATCACCTCAAGTATTGTATTACTTCTATTGTAAAACAAAAAAAACTGCAGACAAGCACGATTTTAATCGAGTTTGTCGACAGTCTGAAGGCCTCGTCAGTTTGACGGGGCCTCTTGTTTATTATTGTTTTTGGTAACGGAGAACCGGCTTTCTTGCGGCCATGGTTTCATCCAGACGGCCAATCACAGTTGTATGAGGTGCTTCCTGAACAATCTCAGAGTTTTCCTCAGCTTCTTTTGCAATTTGAATCATCGCGTCGACAAAAGCATCCAGCGTTTCTTTAGATTCTGTTTCTGTCGGCTCAATCATGATACACTCTTCCACGTTAAGAGGGAAGTAGATGGTTGGCGGATGATAGCCAAAGTCAAGAAGGCGCTTGGCAATATCCAAAGTGCGCACGCCAAGCTTCTTCTGGCGCTTGCCGCTTAAAACGAATTCATGCTTGCAATGTCTGTCAAATGGCAGGTCAAAGAATGGCTCAAGCCTTCTCATCATATAGTTTGCGTTTAGTACCGCATTTTCCGTAACTGCCTTCAGACCATCCGGCCCCATAGTACGGATATAAGTATAAGCCCGTACATTGATCCCGAAGTTTCCATAATACGGCTTCACGCGGCCGATTGATTGCGGGCGGTCATAATCAAATTCATACTGGTCACCATTCTTAACTAAAACAGGCTTCGGAAGGTATGGGATCAGATCCGATTTTACGCCTACAGGGCCAGATCCCGGTCCGCCGCCGCCATGCGGTCCTGTAAAGGTCTTATGAAGATTAAGGTGAACAACATCAAATCCCATGTCTCCAGGGCGTGCCTTTGAAAGTACAGCATTCAGGTTAGCTCCATCATAGTAAAGCTTGCCGCCGGCGCTGTGAACAATCTCTGCCATTTCAAGAATGTTTTCTTCAAACAAACCTAAAGTGTTCGGGTTAGTCAGCATAAGAGCAGCAGTGTCCTCGCCAACCACTCTTCTCAAGTCCTCTAAATCCACCAATCCATTTTCATCGGATTTAACCGTTACTGTTTCAAAGCCTGCAACTGTTGCGGATGCCGGATTTGTTCCGTGGGCAGAGTCAGGAACGACTACTTTAGTACGTTTGGTATCCCCATTCGCTTCATGATAAGCACGGATCATCATTAATCCGGTCCATTCTCCGTGCGCTCCTGCAGCCGGCTGAAGTGTAACTTCATCCATTCCTGTAATTTCAATCAGGTGCTCCTGCAGATCATACATCAATTCCAGCGCACCTTGAACAGAGCTTTCATCCTGCAGCGGGTGTAAGTGGGCAAAACCGTTGAAGCGCGCTACATTCTCATTGATTTTAGGATTATATTTCATTGTGCAGGATCCAAGTGGATAAAATCCCGAATCAACACCATGATTTCGTTTGGAAAGTGCAGTATAGTGGCGCATGATATCAAGTTCTGACACTTCCGGCAGCTCAGGCTCTTCTTCTCGCAGATAGCCCTCAGGAAGAAGCTCGCCAAGGTCAATTTCCGGAATATCCATCTCCGGCAGGCTGTAGCCGATACGGCCTTCTGTGCTTAATTCAAAGATGAGTGGCTGATCTTCCTTATGCATGGTAATCCCCCATTTCTTTAACGAATGCATCGATTTCTTCCTTCGTTCTCAATTCCGTTACAGCAACAAGCATATGATTTTTCAGGTCAGCATAATCTCTGCCCAAATCGTAACCGCCAATAATGTCCTTTTCAAGGAGCTTTTGATTTACTTCCTTAACAGGCTTATTCACCTTAATGACAAATTCATTAAATGAGGGACCTTCGAATGGAACTTCAAAGCCGGCAGCCTTAAATTGCTGTTTTGCATAATGGGCTTTTTGCATATTGGCAGCAGCCATTTCCTTTACGCCCTTCTTGCCGAGAGCAGTCATCGCTACAGATGCCGCCAGTGCGTTGAGAGCCTGATTGGAACAGATATTGGACGTTGCCTTATCACGGCGTATATGCTGTTCACGCGCCTGAAGGGTAAGCACGAAACCGCGGCGTCCCTGATCGTCTACCGTTTGCCCGACAAGACGTCCCGGCACTTTTCTCATCAGCTTGGATGTTACGGCAAAATATCCGCAATGAGGGCCTCCAAAAGCCGTAGGAATACCGAAAACCTGAGCATCTCCTGCTACGATGTCTGCTCCGAATTTTCCCGGAGGTGTCAGTGCGCCAAGAGCAAGCGGGTTGCTTGAAACAACAAACATGGACTTGTGGGCATGAATAATTTCCTCAAGCTCTTTTAATGGCTCGACTCTGCCAAAAAAGTTAGGGTATTGTACAATCACAGCAGCGATATCATCGCCAATCATTTCATTTAGGGCTTCAAGGTCAGTGGTGCCTTCTTTATGAGGGATCTCAATCACTTCAATATATTGGCCCTTTGCGTATGTTTTGACTACTTCCTTCGATTCAGGGTGAACTGCGCTTGAGATTAATATTTTCTTCCGGCGTGTGCTGCCTGCGCTTAGCATGGCTGCTTCAGCAAGTGCAGTTCCGCCATCATACATGGATGAGTTGGCAACATCCATTCCTGTTAATTCACAGATCATGGTCTGGAATTCGAAAATTGCCTGCAGCTCTCCCTGGGAAATTTCCGGCTGGTAAGGAGTATAGGCAGTATAAAACTCTGAACGGGATAATACATGATCCACAATGACCGGCATGTAATGATCATAAACGCCCGCACCAAGGAAAGATGTATTTGTGCGAAGATCAGCGTTTTTTTGAGCCATTTTAGTAAGCTCTTTCAGTAAGGCTGTCTCTGATTTCGCCGGCTTGATTTTATATTCGCCCTTAAATCTTACACTCTCGGGAATATCACTGAATAATTCTTCCACAGAACTGACGCCGATTTTCTCAAGCATTGCTTTCTGGTCAGACTCTGTCATCGGTAAATAGCGATGTTTCATCATTTTCTCCCCCCGGTTAGTTCTTTTCTCTTTTGTAAAAAGGTGTTGCTTCAATCTTAGCCTTCAGCCGTTTGCCGCGAATCTCCACTTCCAATTCAGTTCCAAGCTCCGCATGCTCTTTCTTGATAAGAACAAGGCCGATGTTCTTTTTCAATGTCGGAGATTGAGTGCCTGTTGTCACTTCCCCGATCAGTTCTTCTCCCTTATATACAGGATATCCATGGCGCGGAATACCGCGGTCAATCATTTCAATTCCGGCCAGCTTGCGCGGCACCCCGTTTTCTTTTTGGTTCTTAAGCACTTCTTTTCCGATGAAATCCGCTTCTTTATTCACCTTGACAGCAAAGCCTATTCCTGCCTCAAGCGGTGTGATCTCAGGTGAGAGCTCCTGGCCATAGAGTGCCAGGTTTGCTTCAAAGCGAAGGGTATCCCTTGCGCCAAGTCCGCATGGGAGAACGCCTTCTTCTTTGCCTGCTTCAAGAATTTCATTCCATAATGCGGCTGCATCCTTGGCATCACAGTAAACTTCAAATCCGTCTTCTCCTGTATATCCAGTTCTGGAGACAAGCGCTTTCTTGCCATTCAAATCAACATCCTGCTGGAATTTGAAGAATCCGATATCCGATAGATTCGTACCAGCAAGCTTTTGGAGCACTTTTTCTGCAAGCGGCCCCTGAATCGCCAGCTGTGCCATATCTTCTGAAAGGTTTTTCAATTCCACATTGCCTTCAGCATGGTCCTGCAGCCAATTGAAATCCTTTTCGATATTAGAAGCATTTACAACCAGCAAATAGTGGTCATCCTCTATTTTATAGACAAGTAAATCATCAACAGTTCCGCCATTTTCATAGCACATGGCTGTATATTGAGCACCTGAGTTCTTTAATTTGGAAATATCGTTCGTCATCATTTTTTGAAGGTATTTAAGACTGTCCGTCCCCTTCACTTCGATTTCACCCATATGGGATACATCAAAAAGGCCGGCTTTTGTACGGACTGCTTCATGTTCTTCTTTAATGCTAGAAAATTGAACAGGAAGGTCCCAGCCGCCGAAGTCGATGGTTTTGGCTCCGTAATCCTTGTACACCTCATATAAAGGCGTGCGTTTTAACTGTGACATTTACTCGTCCCCCTTAAATCTTTTGAAATTTGTTTTAGGAACATAAAAAAGGACAGAGTATCCCCTCAATTATGAGAAGATCTCTGTCCTTGCACCTGAAAGTTTACCGAAACCGGCTGTCCCCTTGGGTGGCTTATTAAAAAGCACTCTCCAGAGCTGCGTCAAACAAGAGTTCTTTTGCCTGAGAGATTCACAGATTTTGCTTGCTCCTTCGGCGCTACAAATGTAGTCTCTCCCCTTGTTATCATTCGCATTTATAAAATTTTCCAAGATGGTCATACTTATACCAAACAGAAAAAATTAAGCATCCATTACATCGGTTAACTAAATGTAATGTGTTAACTTTCAAAACTTTCAAAGCTATTAACATCGTACCACCTTAACAAGGTTTGGGCAATATCTTTATATAGATAAAAGGAGCTGTTTTTATGACAGTGCAAATTGGCTTTGATTCTGCCTGGCAGGATGAATTCTTAAAAAGGATTGATGACGACGGCCCATGGGGAAACTGGGAGCTTTATAAACTGGCTGTTGAGGTTGAGAACCATACCACTATTCCTGACTTTGAAGGCTTGCAGGCTCCGAAGCATCTGCCGAACCTTACTCCTCTTCCCCATCAGCTGGAAGTGGCCAAGCAGGTAGTCGAAAGCATGAACGGCAAGGCGATCCTGGCTGATGAAGTCGGTCTTGGAAAAACGATTGAAGCTGGGCTGATATTAAAGGAATATATGATCCGAGGACTCGTAAAAAAAGTCCTTATACTTGTTCCAGCTTCCCTCGTTTCCCAGTGGGCCATGGAGCTGAACAGCAAATTTTTCATTCCTGCTGTGGCGCAGCGGAAAAGCTATGTATGGGAACAATGCGACGTTGTGGTATCATCCATCGATACAGCCAAACGCAATCCTCATCGAGACATTATTTACAGCCTTGATTATGACCTGATCATTATAGACGAAGCTCACAAGCTGAAAAATAATAAAACGAGAAACTATGAATTTGTACAAAACCTTAAAAAGAAGTTTTGCCTGCTATTAACAGCAACACCCATTCAGAATCGAATCAGTGAAATTTTCAATCTTGTGTCCCTGCTTAAACCCGGACATCTTGGCAATGAATCAGCTTTTTATGAAAATTATAAAAAAGACTCACGATCTTTGAACGATGATGCACATCTAAAGGAACTCGTAAACAAAGTCATGATCCGCAACCGCAGGGCAGATACCGGGATTGAATGGACCAAACGGCATGTGGAAACCATACCGATTGAATTTTCGCAGGCAGAGCTTGAGCTCTATGAAGCTGTAACAGAGCTGCGGAGTGAAGAAAATTGGGTGAGTTCCAGCCAGTTTTCAGTAATGACCCTGCAAAGAGAGGCATGCTCAAGCAGAGAAGCTGTCTATTTTACGCTTCAGAATATGCTGAAAAGACAGGAGCAGCCTTCAATAGCTTTCCAGGAGCAAATACAATACCTTATTAAAAAGGTTGAAGCGGTCCAGCAAAACTCAAAAGCTCAAAAAGCACTGGAATTAATACAGAAAATAAATGACAAGGTCATAATCTTTACTGAATACAGGGCAACGCAAATGTACCTGCAGTGGTTTTTAAAGCAATATGGCATCACATCGGTTCCGTTCAGGGGAGGATTTAAAAGAGGCAAAAAGGACTGGATGAGGGAGCTTTTCCAAAAGAATGCTCAAGTCCTGATTGCAACAGAAGCGGGAGGAGAAGGAATAAACCTGCAATTCTGCAACCATATCATAAATTTTGATCTCCCCTGGAATCCAATGCGGCTCGAACAAAGGATTGGGCGCATCCATCGTCTCGGCCAGGAAAAGGATGTCATGATTTATAATTTCGCCACGAAAGAAACAGTCGAAGAACACATAATGAAGCTTCTATATGAGAAAATACATCTCTTCGAAAAAGTCATTGGTGATTTAGATGACATTTTAACAAAGCTTGAATTCGGCAGTATTGACGATCACCTTGTTGATATTTTCGGAAAATCGGCTTCAGAAGGTGAAATGAGAATTAAAATGGAGAACTTGACGAGCATGATTCAATTCGCGGAGGATCTGAAAGAAGGTGAACTGAATGCAGCAACAGGAAATTCATAAATTCCTTGAAAGGTATTTTCACGCAAATGGGTGTGAAATAATTGATAGAGGTCCGGGGTATATGACCGTACAGCTGACGATTGATTTGGATAAGGAGTTAATGAATCGTCCCTTTTATTGGCACTATCTCGAAAAAACAGGCGGAATCCCAAACCCGATGCAGCTGACGCTTATTACAAACCAGCAGCTGGCCCCTCCGCATATTAAGGGGGAAGTCATTCATTTTGGCTCCCCGAGGCTTCACCAGATTTTTGATTCGGCCAGGAACCTGGCCGGCTATATCCGATTATATGAAAATCACCGGCAGGCACCAGGAAAGCAGGTGCCGCTAAGACCATGGCTGGGAATGAACATTCGCGTATCCTATCAATGCGACCGAAAACGGGATGTCTTCAAATCGATCGGCCTCCAATTGATAAATGGCCAGATGGTCGAAAGCTTTCATGACAGATTGCTTGGCATGAGCCTTACGCCCAAAATCCCCGACTACTCGTTCACACTGTCTCCGCTTATTATGCCGGGGAGCGGAGTATACAGGGTAGCAAATTTTATTAAAGCCGAAATTGAACAAGAAGATCATATATGGGCTGATGAGGCCCGTAACCGCTGGCAAAAAGACCTTAGCCTTCTTGAACATTTTTATGAAGATGCAGAAGAAAAGGGCGAAAGCTATGAAAACGAAAAAACAGCACTTCAGGAGCAATATGAACCAAAGGTGAATATCTCCATCATAAATGGCGGTCTCTTTTACCTGACAGACAGCGCAGTCTAAAAATGCAAAAAACCGGCAATTTAGCCGGTTTTTTGCGTAAAAACTATTTTTGTTTCTTTCTTCTCATGCCCAAGTAAAACAGATAAGAAAACATTCCAAACCATCTGAATAAAAACGGCTCTTTCATGTCCTTTTTTTCAATACGATGCCGTTTTCGCTCATCTTTTGGCTGATCAATATATTTTACTACTGTCTGTGTAAGAAACTTTACATAATCGTTGGATTTCATGTTCATACCTGCCTTTTTCCGTACAGAATTGCAAGAACAGCCTGCTATTTATCATTTACAAGTATGTCCAACGGGTTTTCACTCTAAACAATCTATTATTTCCTGAATAATCTCTGCTTTATCTTTATTAGTTGTATCAATGATCACATGGGCAGTTTCTTTATAGAGCGGCATCCTTTTTTCATAAAGTTCGTGGATCAGCCTTTTTTTATCGCCTTTCAGCAGCGGTCTGGAATGATCCTTCTCAATCCGTTTAAAGATTTCTTCAGGAGACGCATAAAGGAAAAAAACAATTCCTGTTTCGCTAAGCCTTTTTCTGTTTTCAGGATTTATTACAATGCCCCCGCCAGTGGTTATAACTCCCGCTCTGCCATCCATTTCATTTAATATAAGGGATTCAAGGCTTCTGAAGTATCCCTCTCCATGCTGCGCGAAAATATCATTAATATTTTTATTCTCACGCTTCACTATTTCTTCGTCTGTATCAATTACTTCATAATTTAAGCGGGCTGCCAGCTCTTTTCCTATTGTTGTTTTGCCGGAACCCATGAATCCGATTAAATAAATTGGCTTCATTTTTATCCCCACTCAGTTTTTTTCAATCCATTTTATCATTTTTTGCAGGTCTGTGTCATAGTAAGCATAACCGGAAATTTCTTTATCAGATCCAATTTTTGTTTTGAAGGTAATCTGAATTAAGCTTGCTGCCACAGGAGAAATCTCATAGGAAACCGATCCTTTTTTAAACGAATAAACTCCTGACTCTTTCGGGTCTGCATTTTCACTCAGCATTTTTTCTGTTTTTTTAAAGGAACTCAGCAGGTAGTATTCCTGCATCATGACGGTCTCCGTCTGTTTCACGATCCTTTTCTCAGAAATAAACTGGTCTAATTGAATTGTAAGAAGAAAGAGTGCAGCCAGAATGATTGTCAAAGTAAGAGGATAAGCAAATCCTTCCTGATTACGGTACATCAATATCCTCCATATCCATTAAGTAATAAAGAAACGCGGAATGCTTCTGATCAAATTGATCCGAAACATTTATTTCAACTCCGCCATTGACAGACGTAAATGTAATGGCATTTAGTTTCTGAAGGACAATCTCATGGCCTTTCATATCCACTCTCCTTCGCAAGTTAGATCCATATTTCTCATAAAGTACACTTTTCCCGTCTATCGTTAATACAATCGAAACAGGTGTTATATTAGCAGCATCAGCAAGTCTGATTTCTTTTTTCAGCTGGTTGATAAATACATGCCATTCAAGTCTTTGTGTCCTTGCTTCCATTTTCCAGTCCTGAAAAATGAAATTTAAACTAACCGTCAAAAAGCTAACAATCAATAAAAATACTGAAAATGAAAACAGCATTTCAAGCATTGTAAATCCCTTATTATTGAAATACCTCACATTTTTCCTTCGTGCTATCCCGTACATTTTCATACCTTATGCAAACCTCCGTAAATCCTTGGTTTTCCTTAAGGAATATTTTATAGACTGTCTGATTTTTCTTCATGGTCTTCCCCTCAGGAAAACTGCCTTCCGATGCAGCATTCAGAAGACTTTCATAAAGCAGCTGTGTGCTTTCATTATCCTGTTTTACCTCTTCAGAATGCTCAAGTGCCTTTATGACAAGGGGAAACATTATGCCCGCTGCAAGCAGCATCCCTGATAAGGACAGCAGGAGCTCAGCCAGAAAAAAGCCTTCATTCCTTCTCCACATTAAATCGTCCTCTTCCGATAAAAAATGTTATTTTGTATTGCTCCCTGTCTGCTTTAATATAGAAGCTTCCAAATTTATTTGTAATTCCGCCAGGTCCATATTGAAAATACAATGGCATTGTTCCCTGCTTAATCTCAATGATTCCGGAATATTCTCTGCTAAAGATAGGATCAGCCGCAAGCTCATCCTTTGCGAAATACCTATTCTCCTCTGGAATGATCTGAATAGCTACATCTGTCTGGTGGGTTATGGCATAGTTTTGGGCATAAAGGAGGTCAGATTTTAATTGGGAAAAGAACATTATCTTTTCAAGATAGAAAAAATGCGGTTTAAGAAGCAGGGCTGTAACCGAGGCAATAATAAGGAAAATACTGAGAACGAATAGCGACTCTATCAATGTAAAGCCTGCTTTGTTTTTCATCATGACTCTTCAGATTCAACCTTCCCATCTGCAGAAATTGTAATGGCATCTCCATTTGGACAAGTTGTGGTTTCTGCATTGAGATATTCGGCAGCAACTAAGTCCTGTATATCCGAAGGAAGTGCTTTTTTATCGATTTCATATGCCTGAACCTGCGCTTGCACCATTTTAACAAACGCCTCGCATCCCTTGCTGTTTATTTTTGAATTGTGTTTTGTTACATTGGGAATGGTAATGATTAAGAGCACTGAAATCACCAATAAAACAATCATCATTTCAATAAGCGTGAATCCTCTGTTATTGTTTAACATACGCCATTTCATTAAAATCCCTCCAGTAAATGAAACATAGGCAGCAGAACTGCCAAATACATCGAAACAATTAAAAAACCGATAAACATATATAAAACGGGCTGAATGATCTTAAGAAGTTTTTCTGTTTTTTCCTCCATCTTGTGCAGACAATGTCTGCTGAAAAACGTTAATTCCTGGTCCAGCCTGCCATTTTTTTGACCATGTCTGATAATATTAGACAGTTCCCTTTCAAAAAATGGAAACCTCAGTAGAATGTCTTCCAGCTTATTCCCTTCACGGAGCTTGAGCTTCACGGCTTTACCGATGGCTCTGTAAAAAGGCTGCTTATCATTTTTCTCAAAAAGACTCAGCGCCTCAGATATGGACAACCCCCCATTTAAAAGATAACTGAGCTGTACAGCAAAGAAGTGGGTATAGTAAAGGCGAAGAAATTGGCCTGCTGCAGGTACTCTTACCAGGATTTTTTTTTGCTGGATAGGGGAAAGATTTCTGAATCTGACAAAATAGTATATAAACAAAGCGACCAAGCCGAAGAACAGAATCAGAAGAAAAAATGGGAGAAAATCACCAAACAAATAAACGGCTTTCGTAAAGAAATTAGGCTGAAGCTGCATTGAAACAAATAAGGAAGAGAAACGGGGCAACAGGACTTTATCAACGAAAATAAATAAGAATGCAGTAATGAGCATCAGGAAAATCGGATAGGCCATCAGCTTTTTCAATTTTTCGGTGTCCCTGCCTTTTCGGAGCACCATTTCGCTTCCTTCAAGAAATGCAGAAGCAAGACCTCCGTGCTGTTCAGCAAAAAAAACATAGCCAATCAGATTTTTATTAAAGTTCATGTTTGAAAGTATTTGATAAAAAGGAAAACCTTCTCTCAATTGAGAGAGGCACTGCCTGATTTCATGTTTTCTTTTTAGCGGCAGCTGATGCACCAGCGACTCCAGCGCTTCAGATAAAGGGTAGCCTCTGGACAACAGTTCCCCTGTATTCTTCAGAAACAAACCCTGTTCCTGAATGGTCCATTTATGCTTCTCCATCGTCATGCACCCACCTGCTGTACTCCGATTCCTTTATATAGCCCAGAGCAATCCCTTTAGTTATGACTTCCTTCAGTGTTCGATACTTAACAAGGCTGTTTTCCCCTCTTGCATTCTTTATGGAGGCATTGAGCGCCCTTCCTGCAAGCAGCTCAAACACACTCGCCCTTTTCCACCTGCCATATCCATAGCAGAATGGGGAGCATTCCCCTTCACAATATGGACAATTCAATTCGACAAGGCGCTGTGCGGTGACCGCCACTAAAGTCTGCTCAATCTCCAGCATGTTTACTCCAAATTCAGCCAGACGATATACAGCCCCCTCGGCATCCCGGGTATGCATGGTGCTTAATACAAGGTGACCGGTGAGAGCTGCTCTAACTGCAATCTTCGCCGTTTCCGCATCCCGGATTTCACCGACCATAATGATATCAGGATCATGGCGAAGGATTGCTTTTAAGCCTGCAGAATAAGATACGCCTGCTTTCTCATTCACTTGAACTTGAAGAACTAAGTCATTCTCTTTTTCAATTGGATCTTCCAGGGTGATGACATTGCGATGGAACATATGGGAGGTTTCATTCAGAAGGGAATACAGTGTTGTGGTTTTACCGCTGCCGGTCGGGCCAGTGAAAATAATCAATCCATGAGCATGCTTCAGTAATGCCAGCATTTTTCTTGTCATGTCTGGAAAAAGGCTGATTTGGTAAAAAGGAATTTGTTCCTGCTGGGGAAGAATTCTGATAACGAGGCTTTCGCTGTGGCTTGATGGGAGGGTTGAAAAGCGCAGGCCAATCATTTGTCCGTCTACTTCAAGTGAATATGCACCGCTCTGCGGCCTTCTCTTTTCACCAATATCCATCGATGCTGTAAATTTAAAATGAGAAATCAATCTGTCGCACTCTTCTTTGGGGAGATAAAGCCTTGGGGTCAATTGGCTGCCGAACCTCAGCTGAATGAGTGTGTCTTTTCTTCGGGGAATGATGTGGATGTCGGAAGCATGGCTTCTGACTGCGTCTTTAATAATTCGTTCTGCCATTCTTTCAATTATACTCAACTAATTATGCACCACCTTTTTTTATTGTTCTGGATAATAATTCGACTTATCCAGATCATTTCCTTCATTTTTCGGCAATTTTTTTTGACGAATTTGTGAATAGATTATTTTTTTCTTTCCATAATAAAAAAGGATAAAGCGAATTAATGGGCTATAGCCAAGCGGTAAGGCACCGGACTTTGACTCCGTCATGCGCAGGTTCGAATCCTGCTAGCCCAGTAGTTGTGGAAGGACAGCGGATGTCCTTCCTTTTTCAATTTAGAATAATCTATTTAGCCATATTCTTAAATGCATCCGGATTATAGCCTATGACAATCTTATCTCCGTTTGTCAGAATTGGCCTCCGCAGCAGTTTTGGCTCCTTAATGACCATTTGCACCACTTCTGATAATGATAATTCCTCAAGGTTCTGTCCCAGTTCTTTATAGGTCTGGCTGCGGGTTGCGAGAATCTCATCAAGTCCGCTTGTGGTTAAAGAAAGGATTTTTAATAATTCTCTTGGTGATGGAGTCTCCCTGAAGAGATGCCTCTCTTCAAAATCAATTGAATGGGCTGTCAGCCATTTTTTCGTCTTTCTGCAGGAAGTACAGCTGGGATATGTGAAAAATGTCAATTGGCTCATACCTCTTCACCTCACAAATTCATTATTTTGCCTATACATATTGTATATCAATTGTACAATAATTGTATACACTTTTGTATAAGTAATTAAACTTCATTTGTGAACATTTTCTAAACTTATAGTGATTACAGTGTTAACCTCAAATGACTGTATTATAATGGAAGCAGGCCAGGAAGGCGCCAGCTAAATGCTATAAGTGACAGCTGATGACCTCGGGAATAAATAACCCTTTTGAGGTGACAATAAATGGAGCAAACATTAAAAATAACAAATGTGTTATCCGATCCAACCCGCTATTATATTTATCAATACATTACTAAACGGCATAAAGATGTTACCGTGCAGGAGATTGCAGATAATTTCAGCATCCATCCCAATGTTGCAAGGCTGCATTTATCCAAGCTTGAAGATGTAAATATGCTTGTTTCTGAAACAAAAAAAACGGGCAAAGGCGGAAGGCCCAGCCGGTTATATCGGTTGTCTGATGATGTTGTACAGCTGCATTTCCCTTACAGGGATTATCAGCTGCTGGCCAAAATAGCCATGGAAACAATGCTTGACTTAGGGGAAGAAGGACGAAAAGCACTGTATGCAACAGGGAAAAAGTTTGGCAGTGAGCTGATCGGCCAAGAGCTTAAACGGTATGGAAACACAGATAAACTTACTTTTGAACAGAAATTAAACATATTAAAGCATGCTGCCGATTTGTCTGGTTTTCACCCTGAATTTGATGCAAATGAGGAAAAGACCATTGTCTATTTCCAAATTTATAATTGCCCATTTAAAGAGGTTGCAGCCCGGCATGCTGAGCCAGTCTGCAATATGCATTATGAATTTTTAAAGGGAATGTTTGAAAGTCTGTTTGATTCCCTTCAGCTGGTGGAAAAGCAGAATATGCTCACTGGCTGTGATTCGTGCGCATACAAAGCAATTGTTGGAAATTAAAGGCACGCGTAGAAAAATGGCGAAAAAAAGACCGTGCTAAGCATTTTTTTCCGCCCTTTTCTGGACTATTTAGAAACCATTATTTACTTTTATTAAGCATTTACTTTATAATATTGTAGTGATGGACTTGTAAGGGTAAAAGGAGGGATACATATGGATCGTATGTACAGAGTATTAGGATTCTGGACGGGAATTTTCGCTGTTATGTTTTACCTTGGCGATATGTATACAACGTCCTTGATTTTCTTCGGCCAAACAGGATTTTTCCTGCTTTTAAGCTACTTAAAGCTTTCCGAACGTATGTATATTTATGTTTTTGGAGCATACTTAACTGTTTTCTTCGTAGGCTTCACTTACTGGTCAACATTTATGATGACACCTGGTGCCGGCGGCCACTAATAGCCGATAAAAAAGCGATGAATTCATCGCTTTTTTATTTTTCCCCTATTTTCTTTCCCTGTAAGACCAGGTGAAATGCTGCACTCATGCCTGAAGGTGTTATCAGACTTCTGATTGCCCTGTTTCTTTTGCTGACAGGAGAAAACGGATTAGGATCATAATGATCTTCAAGCTCCTGTAAAATGCCTGCAGACAGCAGGAATTCATCCTGTCTCATCATAAAATGAAAATCGAGCCCTTCTTTCTCTCCCAACCGGATCAGTGAATCAAAATGAACATGGCTGGTTATATCCATCTCGCCAGGGTGCTCGAGTACATTAGGAATTAAAGAATGCTTGTAATAACCTCTGAGACTTCCATCTCTTCTAATCGGTTCCTGCCATTCATCATCTGTATAGCCATAATCGGCAGTCAGAACAAACCCTTTATCCAGAGCATCAGACATACTCTTAATCATCTGCTCCATTTGCAGAGGGATTTCAATTCTCTGGCCATTGCTAAGTGACAATCCGCTTTCTTCAAGGTATAAGGAAATATCTCTATTTGATAATGGCACAGCTTGTTCTGCAAGCTTTCCGTCCTTTGCGGTTACCATAATTTCATTCAATTGATCATGGGCTTTTTCAACCACATGGACAGGCAAGGCATCAAACAGCTCATTTGAAAAAATCAGGCCGCAAAATGGAGAAATCTCGTTCCAGCTATCGATTTGTCTGATCTGTTCGGAAAATACTATCTGCTCCTGCTGCAGTTTCCTGTGATATGGGCTTGTTTCAAGAATATAGTAATGAATCTCTTCATCAGCAATAAGATTCCACTCATCAAGGAAAGCTTTCGCAAAGCGTCCATTTCCGCCCCCTATTTCACAGACCTGAAAAGGCAGCTTATATTTCCCGGCCATTTGATGAAACCACTTTGATATGGTCCTGCCATATATATCAGAAACATTGCTGGTTGTAATAAAATCTCCCCCCGGCCCAATTTTTTCCGCCTCTTTCATATAGTAACCATATTCGGAATGATAAAGGGCCTGCTGGATATAGTCAGCATAGCTGATCATTTTTTGAGGAGTATTTTCTATATAATTTATTATTAAATTCAGCATATAAACTCCCTTTTCGAATGAAAAATCTGGATCTCTGGAAACAGCATTTTTTATTGTTTTGGACACTGTTTTCACTATTGACATAGTGTTTTCCCTGTTATATTGTTAATGTAGTAGCTTAACTATATCCCCTCCCATTTTATATGAATAAAACATCCCCCAGAAAAGCCCTTCTCATTGGAGAAGGGCTTTTCTATTTCCAATCAGAATCCATTCAGGAATGGATTTGAATCCATTTCCACGCTAATTGTCGTAACCGGTCCGTGTCCAGGAAGCACTTGTGTTTCTTCAGGCAATGACAAAAGCTTATTATGTATACTTTCAAGGAGCTGCTGATGATTTCCGCCCGGCAGGTCTGTGCGTCCGATGCTTCCGCTGAACAGCGCGTCACCGGCTACCACAAGACCAGCATCTCTAAAATACAGAGAAACACTCCCTGGAGAATGGCCAGGTGTCTCCAGAATGTTAAAGGTAAATTCACCTATGCTCAACTCTTGTTCAGCTGTTATAATATGGTCGGCAGGCCTTGCTTTTATCAGCTTGCCTATTTTAAATAGGTGAGAACCATTTAAGGCTGGATCCGGAAGCCACGCTGCTTCTTTTTCATGTATGTATACTGGGATAGAAAAGGCATCTCTTATTTCGTCTACAGCGCCAATATGATCAAAATGGGCATGAGTAAGTATGACAGCAAGAGGCTTCAGTCCTTTTTGTTCGATAATACCGCTCAGTTTTCCACTTTCTTCACCCGGATCAAAGATTAAACAATCTTTGTTTTCATTCGAAAGGACATAACAGTTTGTTTGCAATGGGCCAAGAGGGATCTGATTCCATTCCATTGCCTACACCTCCATTGTTGATTTATTTGTCTATTATTTTACACTATATCAGAATGGAATGCCTTATATCTGCAAAAGGAGTGTAAGATGAAAATCCTATATGGCGTTGAAGCCGGCTATATTATTCAAGATGTGCCCGAATTCATGAACTTAATAAAAAATAATACTGAACTTTTTGATTTTCAGCAGAACATCTTTCTGTTTGAAGAGAGGAATGATGCAGAATTTACCAAAAGCGTCCTCGTTGATGCCGGACTTTTTGAAGAATTTTTTAAGCTCTGTTACATAAAATCGGGTGTAAAGGGAGAAACTTTTGAAGACTTTGCGATTGAAACAGAAAGCGGAGTTTGCTTGTTCTCTGAGCTCCTTAGCGCCTTTACAATAACCGGGGGCAATAAGGAAGATATCCGGATGGCTGTCTATCAATTTCAGGAGCATTTAGTCTTTACTAAGAAAGAGGAAAAAATGCCAGCGGTTTATTTTTCAGAACTTCATCTAAAGGATTTAATAATCGGCATTGCTGAAGCATATGACATACAAGTGTCATTTTTAGACCTCGACAAATAGAAGAAAAAAATATAAAATAAAGGACGAATGTATATACTTGGGTTTTACATAATGGGTATATAACCTGAAGAATGATTTTGATATGGCTTTTGCCTGCTGATCACGAAATAAAGGGGGCTGTTTTAATGGGACTACCAATCATTTTTGCATTAGTCGCAGTTCTTGCAGCTTTTGGTGCATTTAGTGCACTGAAGAACAAGAACTTCCTTGGCTTGGTTTTTGCTGTAGGAACACTTGCCGTTTTCGGATGGTTCTCTGTAATGACCTTAATTAACAGTGGATATCCTGCTGTACACTAAGAAAAACACAGCGTGACCGCCAACCCGCGGCGCATTGGGCTTTATTTTAGTAAATAAAAGGGCTTCCCTCAGTGGAAGCCCTTTTATTTTAATCATTAAGCCGGCTTTCAACTCTTTGGACCTTTTCTTCCATTTTCCTCTTAACATCTCTTCTGTCATCAATGCGGATATTTGTCGCCACTCTCATTAAGCCTTTTTCAAAAGGGACTTCATGCATTGCCTGGATAACCTCAAACAAATCAGAAAGCTCCCCTTCAATAATGGTATTCATGGGTGTCAGCTGAAAACGGATGGTGCCGCTTTCCTCGTATTTTTTTAGTACACGCTGAATGTCTGCAACATAGCTGCTGACACTTGGTGTTTCCGTTCCAATTGGAATGACTGTAACATCTGCGATTGCCATATCTCTGCTCCTTTACCTGCTTGATTACTCGTTATGTTCAACTAACCGAATGACCTCTTTTCTTTCGGTCATTACCAGTTCCTCAAGATAGAAACCTGTTAAACAGGCTTTCCCGTTGGGTGAACAGCTGAGCGGCGCATTTTCCATATCTTCGAAAAGCACTTCCTTATCGCCGGTTTCACTGTCAACGGATATAAGCTGAAATCCCCCTGCATACATATCACTCTCAGCGCTGTACAATGGCTGAAAAGTAATGATTCCTCGGGGAGTCCAGTCATAATACGGCACAAGCCAATCCGAAAATCTTGTCAAATGAGGTACCGAGAAGGAAGATAGCTCATTTAAATGATTATCCATAAAAGTATACAGTGCCTGGTCTGATTGATTTGCCGGCACAGTAATAGTCATCAGCCTATCCCTGCCAGCATCGAATTGAAAAATGTCTTCCTCAACCAGTGTTTCATTATTTCCATCAATTGATTGCTTAACAAGCGGTGCGAAAAGTGACGGGTTTTCACTATCCCAATCGAGGAAAAAAAGATGATTTGAATCCACCCATTTAGCAAAAGGCTCTCTTAAACTTAATTCTGCATATGTACCTTTTTCGATATCAATATGGTAGGGTGTAAAATCCCATTCTTCAGTAAATGAAGCAATTAATATAGACTCTTCATCATAAGGATTCCACTCAACAGAAAAATCAAAGCCTGTAATATTTTCCTCCCAGACAACTTTTCCATTTGATTTAATAACCGTTAAGGCCGCTTCATAAGTGCCGGGTGATGACCGAATCAGAATGTATCTGCCCCCTGGGCTTACTGTTACGGATGCAATCGGATGTGAACCTTCGTATAGAAGCTCCTGTTCACCTGAAAACAGGCTATAAGCAAAAACCCTGGAAGCTGCTCCATCATTTACAGTGTAAACAATTTGATCATCGCTGAGCCAGCCATTTGCTCCCTGAAATTCCCCTTCTTTAATCCGGAGAGGCTTAATGCTCTTGTTTCCGGCTTCATCAGGTGGTGCGGAAGGCTCAGAAGCTTCTTTTTCCTGATCCTTATTCTGCTCTATCTTAGTTTCTTCAGGCTGTACGCAGCCGGTTATTAAAAATAAGGAAACCAGCATAATAAAAGATACTAAAAGAAACTTCCTTTGATCTGCAATGTTTACCAAATCCGCACCTCCTTTTCTCCCTAAATATAAGTACGTAAATTGCATGAAAATGTTTCAATAATAATAGAATTAATAAGCTTAATAGAAAAAAGCCGTTTTTCCGTCTTCATTTTGGAAAAGCGGCTGGTTTCCATAGAACTATTGGCATAGTGATGTTAGTATGATAGTAATTTTAATGTCTGCTTGATTAAAATACAATACAGAATCAATTTTAACGATAATTTTTTCACATATAAAGCGAGGCAAGAAAAATGCCCAGCACCTCTTCATAAATATCATCATACTGTGACAGGGGCAGCGGATTAACGCCTCTTCCCAATTCAATTGTGAATCCGGGCATCCGGAAATCCTGTATAAACCAATCCTTATAACCGGCAAAGCTATCAATGTACTGGACTGCCCTATATCCGCTGACACGCTCGAACTCTTGCGCGATTACCTCCGATTCCGGCGGCTCCATTCCCTCATATCCCCAATAAAACTCTGCACCTTGTGTATGAAAGGCCAGCATCCGATCGAATTGATTATCTCTTGCCAGTTCCGCCATCGCTATGGCTTCCGGTTCCGTTAACGGGGCTTCGCCAAGATAATCTCTTGGTGCCGGCCCACTTTGTTCACTTCTCTGTTTCTCAAAGTCCCATTTGGCAGGAAACTGATTATTTAAATCAACCCCTCTAATATTAGCCTTCCAGCCTGAGAAATCAGTGCTGCCCCTGTTTATTGAAATAACTTCCTCCCTGACTTCCGCTGGAGGCCCGTTCAATACCAGGTCAACCCCATCAGGGTTCACCATTGGAACTATGGAAAGGTCAACGGAATTATACAAAGGCATTGTTGAAATTCCTCTAATCGGCCGGACATTTGTAATGGATAAAAGAAAGCTGTTCAGCAAAGCCATTAATATAGGACTCGTAATCCATTCATTTGCATGAAAGGATGCATTGATTTGCACTTTCTTATTCCCTTTTCCTAACCGTATTTCCTGAATTGGTTTTCCAAGAACACTTTGGCCAATTGTATTTACTTTTATAAACGGATAAATATCTGCCAGCATGGAGATATCGGCTGTTAATGCTTTATAATCATAATTTCTCCTGCCTGATACAATTGGGGAAATGACGCGCCTCGGCAGTTTTATAGCCGTACCAGGGATCAGGCTGTTCGGATTAAGGGATTGATTAACCAGGAGAAGAGCATCCACAGAGAGATTGCGTGAAGAACTCAGCTTCCAAAAGGTGTCACCTGACTTAACCGTATAATTTAGTAATGTAAAGCCGGGAATGCTAATTTCGCGGCCTATCTTTAGTGATGCAGGATTAATCCCGGGATTAGCATCAGCAATGAGATTGACTGGCATCATAAAGAGCTGACTGTAATACCATAAGGAATCTCCTGAGCGGACTTTGACTTTCATCTTTCTCCCCCTTTCCATCATTTCAATTTTATGAGAAAAAGAAGAAAAGATGACTATACAACCTTGTAAAAAATGAGCAGCTGTTATGTAACCAGGGATCTGATTTGCCTAAACTCTCACTTTTGGAGAAAAAGAAAAAGCACCTGCAATATCAGGTACTTTTCTCTCAATTTACTTATTTTTTGCCAGCCAGGCTGCACCAATTACTCCGGCATCATTGCCCAATGTCGCAATATCAATGACTGTTGACTCCTTCACTCTTGGAAACGCAAATTTAATGAAATTTGCAATAACCGGCTTAAGCAGTATATCTCCTGCTCTGGAAACACCACCGCCCAATACTATTTTCTCCGGATTTAACGTATTTGCAATATTTGCCAATGCCAATCCAAGGTGCATAGCTGTATTATTAACTGTCAGGAGGGATGTTTCATCCCCATTCCTTGCAGAATCAAAAACGTCTTTTGCAGTAATAAACCCGTTTGCCTTGTACAATTGAGATAGAGCCCCTTCTCCGCCGGATTCCAGGTTTTCCAGAGCCTGCCGGACAATGCCTGTAGCAGATGCAATTGTTTCAAGGCAGCCAGTTTTGCCGCAATTGCACTGAGCCCCGCCAACAGGAATGGACGTAATGTGGCCTATTTCACCTGCAGCCCCGCTGACTCCCTGCACAATATCGCCATTGGCAATTACGCCTCCGCCGACACCTGTGCCGAGTGTTACACATACCAGATCTTTAGCGCCATTTCCGGCACCCTTCCACATTTCCCCGATAGCAGCACAGTTAGCATCATTATCAATGATGACTGGAAGTGATGTTTCCACTTCAAGAAGATCCTTCAGCGGGTAATTATCTTTCCAGCCTAAATTAACAGTGTTATATACAACACCTGTTGCCAGATTTACTGGACCCGGCGCCCCCATGCCAATGCCGATAATTTTATCCTTGCTTAAATCCAATTCCTCTAACTTATGATCGATGGCTTTAGCTATATTAATAGTAATATTTTTTCCTTCTTCACTATTATCCGTGGGAATTTCCCATTTATGAATTATTTCCCCATAGTAGTTAATAAAAGCAAGCTTTGTTGTTGTTCCGCCTAAATCTACCCCTACCAGCCATTTTTCTGCCAAACTCCATCACCTTTTCTTTCTATTTATTCTCTTTAAGATTCTGAATTTCAGTCCGCAGGATCAAGATGCTGCTCTGATAATCTTTCACATCAATAAGCTGGGAATCATATAACTCTGTTAATTCAGCAGCCATAAGCTCCAAATCAGCTTCCCGATCCCCTATGTAGATGATAGTTCCATATTTCTTTAGAAACTGCTGTATATCATAAATGGTTTTCATTCTGTACCTCTGCCTTATTGATAAGTTTATACCACATTAAAGTATAATCTAAAATCCCCCCCTTCTCAAGACAGAGAAGCACCTGGAATATATAAAAAAACCCTTCCAGGCAGGAAGGGTTTTAGATTAGCGGTCCGGATCCTTTGGATGCAGGAAACGCGGCCGCCTGTTCTTCAATGGTATTGGTGACCTTAGCAATACATCCCTGAATGCTCTCAGATTGAAAGGGATGAACGGCCACAAATAGGGCACCCCAAAAGACTTCATTCTGGCAAGCATGATAATCATCAGCAAAATGCCAACTACATAGCCGTAAGTATGAAAAATACTGGTTGATATCAGCAGACCGATTCTTATCAGCCTGTTTGCCAGGCTCATTTCATAGCTTGGGGTTGAAAATGTACCGATTGCCGCTATCGCTAAATAAAGAATGACTTCATTTATAAACAATCCCACTTCAACTGCTACCTGACCAATCATCAGGGCCGCCACGAGTCCCAATGCAGTGGCCAGGGCGGAAGGAGTATGGATTGCTGCCATCCTAAGCATATCGAGACCAAGCTCTATCATCAGGAACTGAACGACTAATGGCAGCTCTCCTGTGTCATTGGGCCCGATATAGGATAATGCATCAGGAAGCAGCTGCGGCTCTATCGCAAATAAGTACCATAATGGCAAAAGGAAAATGGAAGCCCATACAGCTAAAAATCTGACAAATCGCAAATAAGCGCCTACAAGCGGCTTATTCCTGTACTCCTCAGCATGCTGCAGGTGATGCCAGAAGGTTGTCGGTGTTATGATAACACTTGGCGAACCATCGACAATGATACAGACGTGGCCTTCATAAAGATGGGTTGCTGCCGTATCAGGCCTTTCGGTATACCTTACCATGGGATATGGATTCCAATGCCGTCCTGAAATGAATTCCTCTATTGATTTTTCGGCCATCGGCAATCCATCAGTATCAATTTTAGAGATAGACTCCTTTATCTTCTTCACCATATCAGGATCTGCAATGTCTTCAATATAACTGACAACAACATCTGTCTTGGAACGCCTGCCCACCTGCATATATTCCATGCGCAGTGTTCTGTCCCTAATTCTTCTCCTCGTTAAAGCTGTATTAAAAACAAGTGTTTCTACAAACCCATCCCTTGAGCCGCGGACAACACGTTCAATATCAGGCTCCTGAGGGCCTCTTACCGGATATGTACGTGCATCAATGAGAATTACTTCGTCGATACCATCCACGACTAGAGCAGTCGGTCCTGCCAGCACCATATCCACCACTTTATCCAAGTCATCAGTTGTTTCAACTTCAACGTATGGTATATACGTTTTTATCAGTCTGGAAAGTGTATCTCCTTCCAGCTGGGCTGCATCCAGGCCGGCAAGCATTTTCATCAGATAGTGCAGAATGTCATCTTTTACAAAGCCATCTACCAGATATAAAGCCATTTCCCTTTCTGCATATTCAACATCAAGCTGAATCACATCAAAGCTTTTATCAACTCCAAGAGCATCTCTAAGATACTCAATATTATCTTTCAGAGAAACCTTTACAGACTCTCTTCTCGCTTTCTCCAAAATCCCCACCTCAGCATTCTGTTCCATTCTTTTCCTTGCATACTATTCAACATCATTGACATGCAAAAAAAAAATCATACCAATGAATGGCATGATTCGTAAAAATTGCAGGGAGATGCAGCGGTTATTTCCCGGGTAGTAAGCTGAAAATTCTGTCATCATCACTCTATTTGATTTAACAGCTTTTGATACTCCTCCTGATCCGGCTGAAGATCAGCGGCCTTTTGTGCATGATTCCTTGCTTTTTCCGGCTGCTTTTCTTCTAAATAGATTAGTGCAAGATTATAATGTGCCTCATGAAAAGAAGCATCTTCCTTAATTACATGAAGCAGGTGCTCTTCTGCTTCTTTTAATCTCCCCACTTTTATTTCAGCATATGATAATAGAAAATAGACTTCCGGTGAAGCGTTCCCTTCTTCAATAAAATCAGCAAGCATTAAACGAGCCTTTTCAAACTCTTCACCATTGATATGTTCCTCGGCCATTACCATAGCAGTTTGTTCATTTAATAGTCTTCCCGGTTCATTGAATCCATACTTCATCAAGCCGGCTGCCAGACAGAATGATCCAGCTAAAAACAGCAGCTGAAGCAATGGCTTTTTCTTCTTGGGAAAATGCACAATGCCAGTAGCAAGAAATCCGCCAATCAGCCCTCCTATATGTCCGGCATTATCAATTCCCGGGATGGTAAATCCAAATGCAAGATTGATTCCTAATACAACAAGTATATTAAAACCCATAGTCCGGAAAAAAAGGCCTGGATAAATGAGCCCAAAATATAAAAGTGCCCCAAAGCAGCCAAAAATAGCACCGCTGGCCCCTGCTGAAAGTGTAGGACTAAAAACAAAACTGGCTAATGTTCCCCCAAATCCAGCAGCCAAATAAATAAATAGGAACCTTAAATTTCCATACACACGTTCCACTGCGGATCCAAGATAATATAAGGCAAGTGTATTCATTAGTAAATGAAGTAATCCAATATGAAGGACAATCGGGGTTAAAAATCTCCACCATTCCCCATCTAGAATTAATGGATTAAATTTAGCCCCATACTTAATTAACGTCGAGGTATCTGTACTGCCGCCCATTGCTTCCAAAAGTAAAAAAACAGCAACTTGAATAATTATAAATATATACGTGAAAAAGGGCTTTCCAAAATTGAACATTTCCTTTTCTTTTTTTGCTGTTTTTACGGCTTTAGAAAGAGCAGCATGTTTCAGGGCATCGGCATCCATTTCCGTATAATTCCCCCCCGGAAGGGTTAACGGTTTTTCGAAAATTTCTTCAACCGCATGCAGACTTTCCGGTTTTCCGGATTCAATGATCATGTTTTGAACAGAGGCTTTCCCGTTTTCAGGCATGAAGGGGTCTGTGATCCGGAATTCATAGTCATCAACAGGCAGGTACGCAGAAACATAGATATTTAAAACCGGCATTTCCCTTTTTCCAAGCTGCTTCCTGACCGATTCAGCTTTCTGGGCCGTCACTTCAATATCCCGCTGCATCCAATTGCTCCAGTCAAGGTCATATTTTAAGAGCCTGATTGCCTTTATGTTTTTATTCTCCATCCTTTCAAGCCATAATTCATCCTGATCACCAGATAACTGAATCATTCTGTATCCGTGGTCAGATATGAAATAATCCGCAAGTTTCCAAAATACATAATCCTCTTGAACGGCCAATTCTTCCCCCACTCTCTATATGTTGCATTAATTACTATACTTTATTTAACTATAGGCAAAAAAGAAACCTTTTGTAAAAGAAAAAGCACCTTTAGATATCGGCAAAATAAAAAGACCTATTACGGTCTTTTTACTTCAAGATTGCCGCCCTTCTGATGGCCCGGAAGAGAAAACAGAGCTCATCATCCTGTCGCGGACAAGCGGAAAACTCATGACTGAAGTAACCAGCAGCTTCCGCAGAAAAACATTCCCAAACATAACATTAATCAATCGATAACGGTTATGATAGGCAAAATAAGTACCCAGCCCAATCATAAAAATAGATAATAATCGAGACATTGAATTCCCTCCTCTACCTTATTGTGAGAAGAGGGAATAATTTTTATCCATTCTCTATATCAAAATAAATTTCACCATTGATACAAGCTGATTAATCCTTCAATATTGGTTCCATTGTTTTCTTGAGAACATTAACTGAATGGGTAAACTGATTCTTCTCTTCGGTGTTTAGGTGAAGTTCAACAATATCACGAATGCCATTTCTATTGACTATAGCAGGCACCCCAATATAAACATCCTCATGACCATATTCCCCATCTAAATAAGCTGACACCGTAAGGACGGAATTTTCGTTCTGAAGGATGGCTTTCGTCAGTCTGACCAGACCCATGGCTATTCCATAATAAGTCGCACCTTTTCGCTCGATAATATGATAAGCTGCATCTCTGACATTAAGGAATAACCCATTAAGATCTTCCTGCCTATAGTTCTCTTCTTTCTTCATCCAGTCTTCAATGCTTTTCCCAGCAATATCGGCATGGCTCCACACAGGCAATTCAGTATCTCCGTGTTCACCTATTATATACGCATGAACATTTCTCGTATCGACCTTGAAATATTCACCCAGCAGAAATCTGAATCTGGCCGTATCCAATATTGTTCCGGATCCAATTACTCTTTCTTTTGGGAGCCCGGAGTATTTCCAGACAGCAAACGTGAGAATATCCACTGGATTTGTCGCAACCAGAAAAATGCCATCAAAACCGCTGTTCATGACATGCTCAACTATTCCTTTAAAGATTTTAGAGTTTTTTTCTACAAGATCCAGGCGGGTCTCACCGGGTTTTTGATTCGCTCCAGCAGTAATGACAACCAAATCAGCATCTTTGCAATCGGAATAATCTCCAAACCAGATCGATGTTGGGGAAGGGGCAAAGGGCATGCCGTGATTCAAGTCCATGGCATCTCCTTCAGATTTATCCTTATTTAAATCAATCAGCACCAGTTCTTCTGTAACACCTTGATTTAATAATGCAAACGCATAGCTTGATCCAACGAAGCCAGTTCCGATCAGCACCACTCTGTTTACCCGATTTTTCATAATAACTCCCCTTTACTTAATTGTAGAGAACAGCAAAGTCCCTTTATGCCAATAAGATATATAGAAGCATTCCCACCGAGGCAGAAGCTAAACCTGAAAAAAAATTAACAAAATCATTATCTGCAAAATGCCAGCCTTTTATCAAAGAGGCCGGCTGCCCGCAATGTTCGGCTGTTTCCACGTTTGAACTGCATATCTGGCACTTGTATTCAGCTTGAAGAAAAGCACCCAATAAAGAATCAATCAAATTCCCTGCAAACCCAAAAACTCCAATCAGTAAAACCTCATAAATTGTAATGTCAAACAGCACATTTGATAGAAGGGCTATTATAAAAGAACCTGACAAAGCTGCAAGTGTGCCCAGAGAGCTGACAGCACCGGAAGTACCCGTTTCGATTGTCCTCCAGGTCTTCAGAGAAATGGGGGGTTTTTGACTTAATGAGCCAATTTCTGATGCCCATGTATCCGAGTTTGCTGCCGCGAGTCCGATAAGAAACATTATCAGCCAAACCTGTGATGGATCCAGCAGATAAAATATGCTGGCAATTGCAGCTATGCCTCCATTTGCAGCAACCTGCTGCCAATCCCTCCTTGATCCTTTTGCATGCTTATTTTCGAATTGCTTTTTTTTATGGCTTTTAAATTTTGACCAGAAGCTTGAACTTGCAAAAAAGAACCCCAGGACTAGAAGGCCATAAAAACCAAATCCCCAGCCTGCTGCCGCACCCACAATGAATGCCGCTATACTGCCTGAAAAGGTCAGTAATCCGAAATAATATCCGGCCAGGGATGTGATCAATATAAAAATAATAATAGCAATGGATTCAAGCATCACCGGATGCCCACACCTGCTGATCGGTAATAATCATTTCCACCGGCTTGTCATGGTTTTCCACTGGAAAGCGTGTTATAACCTGCATTTCAAAAGCCAGTGAAACCGTTCTTCCTTTATAATGCTCGAGAAAACGATCATAATATCCTCCACCAAACCCAAGCCGGAAACCATTTTTCATGTATGCCAGTCCGGGAACGATTAAAGCATCGATTTCTTCACTGCGGACTTCATCCGTTTTTTCAGGATTTGGCTCCCATAATCCATAAAACACTGACTCCAAATCCATGAAGCTATTCAATTCACGGAACTCCATTTGCTTTGATTGAGGTATGCACTTCGGGACAACAACCCTCTTCCCTTCACCCCAAGCTCTTCTGATGATCTGCCATGTATCAGCCTCAGGCGCCTTTGAAACTGTTATTCCTATCGTTTTGGCCTGGCTCCATAAAGGGGTGCTATAAAGGCTTGTGGCAATTTGATAGGATAGCTGTTCATACTCAGGCTTGCTCAATTCCTTCAACCGATCCTGCATTTGCTTCCTAAGGACCTTCTTATCAATTTCCATGTAAAAACCTCCAGTTTTTGCAAAGTTAACAATAATTTATCCAGAAAAGGCAAGGATACCCATAAAAAAAGTCAACAAAAAAAGCAGTAGGAATGATCCTACCGCTTATTTTGTTTCGCGATGTGCAGTCGAACGCTTGTCTCTTGGGCAATATTTTTTAAGCTCAAGACGATCTGGATTATTTCGTTTATTTTTTTTAGAAATATAGTTACGATCTCCACATTCTGTGCAAGCTAACGTAATGTTTACACGCATGTAATTTCCCTCCAAACTATGTTCAAACTAGTTCGTTCATACGACTTTTCTATAATATCATTTTTTAAATCGAAATGCTAGTACGTTTTTTTAAAAGTATCCTCTTTAACCCTGTCTATCAGCAGGCTGTTATACTGAAGTGTTTCTGATTTGCTGTTTCCGCTGATAATCCATGACTCCCCTTCTGCTGTTCCTCTGCCATTAAATACTGCATTAAGTGCGAAGATGCTTATTGCATTCCCTTGAGCCATAGGGTGGTATTTTAATGTTCCCTTCTTTTTGCAATTCCATATTTGGTCACTGAAAATGTTCCAGTATGGCTGAATCGTACACTCTTCCATTTTTTTGCCGTTTAGCTGGCCATTGACCAAAAACAGCTTGGAACCAGCCATATGAAAGATGACATTTTCTGCGGGGGAAATGAAAGTAAGTTGTTCACGGGAAGAAAACTCATGTCTGTGCTGCAATAGAAGCTTAATCGTTCTGGGCTCGTCCGCATGGTTCGTAATATAGCATCTAAAATAGGAAATTTTAGAGTGGATTTTTTCTGTTTTAATTTGTACAGAAATATTTTCATCAGGAAACATTTCTTTACTGACATTTTCCATCCAGTAAGTTTTCCCATCTATCCATAATCCGGGAATCATCCTCAATTTCCCGATCGGCGCTTTCTCCATTTCTTCATAAACATCAGATTGAATCCAATTTAATGTATTCATCTTTATGCACCTTTTTCTATAATTTTTTTAACATGATTTGAATGGCAGGTAAAATATATCACACCAGATCTTCAAGCTTCTGGCTGATCCGGGTTTCTTGAAATACTCTATTTGTTTCATCAGCAATGCGCCTCCAGCTGAATAGGCTTTCTGCGACCTTTTGACCTTGTTTGCCAATTGTATCGGCGGCTTTAGGGTTCTCTAGAAGAGCAGAAGCCTGCTCTGCGAAGCTGTGTGGATCTCCTGGAACCATGAACAGCCCGGAATATTCATGTTTAACAATTCCCTTTAACCCACCTGTATTGGATACGATCGCCGGCTTTCCTGTGATCATTGCTTCGAGGGCTACAATACCAAATGGCTCATAATAACTTGGAAAAACAGCGATTTCGCATTTCTGAAAGAGAGCTAATCTTTGCATGTCATTTATAAATCCCGGAAATAGTATGACATCATCAACCTTCAGTTCTCTTGCTTTTTTTCTGTGTGCTTCAAGCATAGGACCTTTGCCGGCAACGATTATATAAGCATCCTGATACTTCTCTTTTATTATTGGCGCTGCCTCAATCAAGGTTTCAAACCCTTTTTCCCTCACCATCCGTCCAATGGAGAATATCAGTCTCCCGCCTTTTTTTACCGGAAGCCTTTCCAATAAGCTGTCAGGATCATCAAGAAGTGTTTCTTTGCTGATTCCGTTTGCGATAACAGCTATTTTTTCCCTGGCAATTGAAAATTGCTGAAGTACCTCTTCCTTCATATATTCACTGCAGACAATAACCTGATCTGATCCAATGATCAGCTGCTCTTCTTTTGTATGGATAAATTTCTGCAATTCTGTGTAAATCCCATTATTCCTTCCATATTCTGTTGCATGTATAGTTGTAATTAAAGGACAGTACAAGCTCTCCTTTAAGGACAGGCCGCATGCACCTACAAGCCAGTCATGTGCATGAATGATTTCAAAGTGGTGGAAGGATGACAGTTCAATGGCTTTTTGTTCCATCGCCAAATTCAATCCCAAAATCCAGTGCAGAAAATTAGGATCTTTTTCATTCAGCGGCTTAACCCGGTGGATATAGATACCGTTTATATGTTCATAGCTGGAAAGAGTGCCGGGATTAGCAGTCAGTATATGAACCTCATAGTCCTGTTTTAATCCTCCTGCGAGTCCATACACATGTCTTGATAAACCGCCTACTACATGGGGAGGATACTCCCAGGTAAGAAGAAGGATTTTAGGTTTATTATTAATGAGACTATTATTCGTTAGTTCTGAAGTTACCGAGTCCATCATTCTTTTCCTTCTCCTTCACTCACTGATTCATAATAGGTGTATGTACTCACATTTACCGTCCATGCAGGCTGAACCTCAGATTCATTTTTTCCTTGGGAAGGTGATTCCTCAGAAGTATATAGTGCTTCTGATCGCAGTAACGGGATGAAATGAATATCTGTTATTTTAATGCCCAGCTCAACACAATACACTTTGCCGGGTTTGAGCCCTTTAAAGGTCCATTCAGAATGATCGGACAGGATAACTTCATGATCACAGACCGAATTGGCTCCGTTAAAAACAACCCCGGTAACATCATAGATTCTTAAAGATTTTCTCAAGGAGGATACTGGCTTGTCCAAGTATAGTGATAGCATCTTCACCTTCTGAATAGACAATCTCCAGGATACTTTTGCCTTATCATCGCTTGAGCGTGTTAATGTCAAATGATCCTTCGATTGATTTTGCACGATATTTTCTTCAGATATTAATTTTCCCCCTAAAGACTCCCCGCTGTCGCGCTTCCCTTTATTTTGGATAAGTTTGGTCCACTGGTACTGTACTTTTCCTACTGTTGTATCAAGCTTACTGGCGATTTTACGGAATGACAGCCCCCTGCGGCGAAGCTTAATAATTTCATCTATCATGACGGCACCTCTTGCAATTATTTTCATAGAAAAAGGGTTCTATATGACAAAAAGCAAAATTTTATGACTATTTATATAACTCAATGTTATCACTGATATGGACAGCCTACAATGAACGGAAATTGTCGCTTCTTGCGAAAGCACATGCCTTCCCGATTTCAAACAGAAAAAACTTTTAAAACGTTTGCTGAGCTTCTAATTCGACAGAGCTTCAGCGACAATTATCTTTAAATTTCACCTGTTTATGGATTATATATCGAAATTTGTCAATTTAGATGTTAAAATATTTCTGTGCAATAAATTAGAGGTGACTTTTATTGGAATCAATCTTACTGTCATTATTAATCTTATCTATAGGGCTATTTATTCTTTCAGTGTTTTTGAGAGATCCTTATAAAGAGCTGCGCGATGAAATGGACCAAATGTCCATGCAGCAAATCCAGGAAATGTATCAAATTAAAAAGAAATTAAAAGTATTGGAAGAAGAGCTGCTCGTGGCGGATGAACCTTTTACTCAGCACGTTCCTGCAGAGCCTTCTATTCATTCTGCAGAAAAAAGGGAAGTTCATGAAATAATAAAAAATCAGGTGATGCTGCTGACCAGGCAAGGGCTGTCAGTAGAACAAATTGCAAGACAATCTTCACTCTCTCCTGATGAAGTAAGGACCATTCAAACAGAAATGAAATTCAGGGGCCAAAGCTATGAATAAAAGAAATACCAGGGCATTTGCATTTGGCATCCTTATTGCTGTCATAGCCTTTGGCACAGCCTACTTTTTGAATAAACCGGAGCAAACTGAAAATAGAATAATCGATGAAAACAGCGCAAAAACATTCCTGCAGGCACACGGCTACACTGTATTAACAAACGAAGAATATACTCTCTTACAGCAGAAGGACGCTAAAGACCAAAACGAGAATAAGGAAGTAAAAGAAGAACCTGCTGAGGAAAATACGGAGCAGGAAGAAGAGTCTCAGAAAGTCTATCAGCTAACCATTGAGAGCGGCATGACACCCGGGGAAATCGCGTCACTGCTTGAAAAAGCAAGTGTAATCGACCAGGCAGCAGACTTCGGCAATTACATGGAGGAATACGGGTACAGCAAAAAAATACAGCTGGGCACATTTGAACTGAACCATAATATGAGCTATAAAGAAATTGCTAAAATCATAACAAAAAGCTAAAAGGTTAAGATTCCTTTTAGCTTTTTTTATTGAATAGCTCCTGTGCGGCAAGGCGCTTCCGCTTTTCTTGTTAATTATTTAAATCATACTGGCGTCCTTTAACCAAATAAAAAATATGCTCTGAAATATTTGTAACATGGTCAGCTGCTCTTTCTAAATAACGGCAAATAAATGAAAGCTGGGTGATCTGCGGCAGGTATTCCGGTTTCTGCAGATTAATTTGCAGCAGCTCTTTAATGGTTTCACCATAGAGGTCATCGACCTGATCATCCATATCGGCAACTTTTTTGGCCTTTGCAGTATCTTCTTCAGCGAAAGCTTCCAGTGATAGACGCAGCATTTCAGTTGAAATTTCATACATTTTCTTTATATGTTCAATCGGCTTAATTAGCGGCTCTGACCCAATCCGTATGGTGGACTTTGCAATATTCACTCCAAAGTCTGCAATTCTTTCGATGTCTGTTGCGATTTTTATAGCCACAATGATGCGGCGGAGGTCAATAGCCACTGGCTGCTGTTTTGCAATTAGGAGAATGGCTAAATCATTTATTTCCTCATACAGAATATCAGCCTGATTGTCGTCATCAATGATTTCAAGTGCCAATTCAATGTTTTGGGTTTCAAGTGCTTCAACTGATCTATGCAGAGCCTCTATTGCAAAATTGCCAATTTCTATAAGCATTTTTTGAAGCTCCTGAAGATCATAGTCAAACCTTTCACGTACTGCCATCATTGTAATCCCCCTTCATCCATATAATAATGCTTGTATTCTTTCATAATCATTCGATTAACCGAATCGTCCGGTGATATAATCTTCAGTCCGCTTATCTGAAGGGGTAGAGAATATCTTATCTGTATCAGCAAACTCGATTACTTCACCGTTTAAGAAGAAAGCTGTTTTATCAGAAATACGGGCTGCCTGCTGCATATTATGAGTAACGATGATAATACTGAATTCTTCCTTAAGCTCCTGCACCAGCTCCTCTACTTTTAAGGTAGAGATAGGGTCAAGTGCAGATGTAGGCTCATCCATTAAGATGACATCCGGTTCAATTGCAAGACAGCGTGCAATGCAAAGCCGCTGCTGCTGCCCGCCTGATAGGCCATATGCATTCTGATTCAGGCGATCTTTAACTTCGTCCCAAATGGCGGCACCTCTCAAACTTTTCTCAACAATCTCATCAAGGATTTTTTTATCGCGTATACCATGAATTTTCGGTCCATATGCTACATTCTCATAAATGGATTTAGGAAATGGATTTGGCTTTTGAAAAACCATCCCCACATTGGTTCTTAAATCCTCCACTTTAAATGATTTATCAAGAATATTACGGTCCCGGTATAAGATTTCACCGGAAATTCTTACTGAAGGCACAAGTTCAACCATGCGGTTCAGCGTTTTAATATATGTGGATTTACCGCATCCTGATGGTCCGATAATTGCCGTTACTTCATTTTCATTGATGGCTAAATTTATATTTTTTAAAGCATGGCCTTCACCATACCAAAGATTTAGATCTTTGGTATTATAAACAACTTTTTTATTTTCTGCTGAATTTTGAGTTATGCTTTCTTTTTTTACATATTGATTTGTTTTTTCTGTCACTACAGGCATTTCAGAAAACCTCCCAGGCTAATATCTTTTTTGGAACTTATTCCGAATTAAGATGGCTATTGAGTTCATCGCGAATAAAACAATTAGTAATATCACAATTGTTGCAGCTGCCAGGTTTGCATATTCTGCTACTAGTGCAGAGTCGATGGTCCAATAATAAATCTGTACCGGCAGGATCGTAAATTTATCAAAAATCCCATCAGGAACAGGTATTAACAATGCCGGTATTCCGATAACTACCAATGGCGCTGTTTCGCCTATTGCCCGCGATAGTGCAAGAATAACCCCCGTAAGGATTCCAGGTAATGCTGCAGGAAGTACTACATTTTTAATCGTTTGCCACTTTGTCGCTCCCATTCCGTAAGATGCCTCTCTTAGAAATTGGGGAACAGCACGGATTGCTTCCTGGCTGGCAACTACTACAACAGGAAGAACCAGCAGTGCCATCGTTAGTCCTCCTGCGAGAACTACAGAACCCAGATCTAATGCTCTTGCAAAAACAGTTAATCCAAGGATTCCAAAAACAACTGACGGAACGCCCGCCAGGTTGGAAATGTTCGTTTTAATAAATGAAGAAACACGGCCCTTGGCTGCATATTCTTCAAGGTAAATCGCTGTGCCTACTCCAAGAATCATCGTTACTGGAGCAACTACAAGCATCAGCCAAAATGTTCCTGTTATGGCTCCCCAGATTCCAGCCCTTCCAGGATCTGTTGATAAGCGATTCATCAGAAAATCCATGTTGATCCAGCTTAAACCATCAGCGAGGACCCGGTAGATTAATACAATTAATACAACCATGCCGAATAAAGTGGCCAAAAAGAATAGTGTTTTAGCCATGTTATTGGCAAGCAGGCGGCTGCCCATTTTTTTATGCACTTGTTCTGTATCTACATATTTCATTAATATTCCTCCCTGAACCTGCGAGAGATATACTGAGCAAGAAGGTTCATTATTAACGTAAACACAAACAATGTCATTGCAACAGCGTAGAGGCTATAGTATAAGGTTGTTCCTGCGGCTGCTTCCCCGCCTGTTACTTCCACAATATAAGCAGTCATAGTCTGCATGGATTGTGTAACATCAAAAGTAAAATTTTTCGAACTTCCGCTCGCAATGGTGACGATCATCGTTTCCCCGATTGCTCTGGAAATTCCTAACACAAACGAAGCAATGATACCCGAAATGGCTGCTGGTACAACCACTTTCCAGGTTACCTCAAGCTTTGTTGCCCCCAGTGCAAGAGCACCCTCCCTCATCACATTTGGTACAGAACTCATTGCATCTTCAGAAAGGGAAGCTACCATTGGGATAATCATGATTCCCATTACAATCCCGGGGCTTAATATATTTGTTGGTTCAAGACCAGGAATGAAAGATCTTAGTAAAGGTGTTACAAACGTAAAAGCAAAAAATCCATAAACAATAGTAGGAATACCTGCCAGGATTTCAAGAAGAGGCTTTAAGGCCTTTCGTGTTCTTTCTGATGCATATTCACTTAAAAATATGGCTGTCATCAGTCCCACTGGAATAGCAACCAGCATAGCTATTGAAGTCGAAATAATTGTTCCCGTCAGCAAGGGCAGAACACCAAAGACAGCATTTTCTCCTAAAGGCTTTAATTGAGTGCCTGTAAAGAAATCTATAAAAGGAACGTCTTTAAAAAAGGCGATTGTTTCCGTAATTAAGGTTAGTACAATTCCAATAGTAGTAAAAACAGAAATTGCAGCTATTCCAAATAAAATTTTCGGTATTAATTTTTCTGTGTAATTATTGACACTTCGAGTTTTTTTCTTTTGCTGAATGATTTCTCGTACATTCAGCTTTTTTTTATCGTATTCAACAGCACTTTTAGCCAAGTGTAAAACCCCTTTCAGCACTCTCATCCAAAGAGAACTCTTTACATGCACATCATAAGAAGATGAGAAGGCAAACTTCTCATCTTCCCATGGCAAAACTTATTCTTATTTTAATCCGTTCAAAGCATCCAGAGAAGCCTGGACATCTTCATCTGATAATGGTGCGAATCCTGTTTCTGCTGCAATATCCTGTGCATTTTTCATTGTATAGATAGCATAGTCCAGTACCTGCGGCTTTTCTTTCGCCATATTAGTATTCAGGTATGTGAACACAGGGCGAGTAAATGGAGCATAATCTCCGTCTTCCTTGATTGTATCTAATGATGGCTCAACAGGTCCGCTGCCAAAGTCAACTTTTACTGCAGACAATTTGTCTTTGTTGCTGTCATAGTAACCATAGCCAAAGAATCCGATAGCATTTTTATCTTTAGATACAAGATCCACTAAAGTTGAGTAATCCTGCTGCAGGTTAATATTTTCAGGAAGATCCTGTTCTTCGAGAATATTTTCAAACATAAATTCGTAAGTGCCGTGGTTTTCATTTGGACCATATGTCTGAATTTCTTCATCCGGGAAATCAGGGCGAACATCTGACCATTTTTTCTTTCCTGCACTTGCAAGGAAGATATCAACAACTTCCTGCTGTGTAAGCTCTTTAGCCCAGTCATTTTCTTTGTTAATTACGATTGTAATACCGTCTAAAGCAACCTTCATTTCCTGTACATCAATTCCAAGCTCTTCTGCTTGTGCCTTTTCTTCATCTTTAATTGATCGGGAAGCATCATTAAAGTCAGTTCCGTCTTCGGCAAGGAATTTCTTAAAGCCGGCTGATGTTCCGGAGCGGCTTACTTCTACAGAGACATTTTCCTGTTCACCCATATAATTTTCAGCCATGCGTGCCATGAATGGATAAACTGTTCCAGAACCGTCTATAACCACGCTGCCCTCCAGCTCTTCACTGTTATCTCCATTGGCGCTGGTGCCTTCTTCGCCTCCGCATGCTGCAGTGAATGCCATTACGGCTGATAGCATTAGTAATAGGCTCATTTTTTTAAGACGTTTCATTCCTGAATTCCCCCTAAGAAATTTGGTTGTTTTGTCCTACGCATTTAGAATAAGGGTTGACTGTTAACCCGGTTTTAACTGATTGTAAAGCTTTTGTAAATGTCAGCAATTCTTGTGTAAATATGTCGAATTAGAGGTACAACGTTAAATTTAGATATCAAAGATACTAAGACAAAAAAACTGTCTCCCGATTAAATAGGGAGACAGTTCATCAAGCTTATTCATTTTCTTCATTTTCTTTGCGGGCATCTTCCTGCCCTTCAATTACTTCATCAATATTTTCCACTTTTTGAACAGACTCTTTGCTGTCGCTGCCTTTCTTATGACGCTCCTTTTTAAGCTCAAAGTAGGCATCCAGGACACGTTCACCAATTTTTTTATTCGCTCCGTGATCCACGCTTCCCTGATAAGCCCATGGAACTAAAACAGCCATGGCAATCTCGGGATTCTCTGATGGTGCATAGCCAACAAGACTGAGATTCATGACCTCAGGAGGCTCTTTTCCGAACTTGCTGCGCTCAGGTCCATCGTAAAAGGCCTCTGCTGTACCTGTTTTACCCGCTGGTTTATACTCTTTGCCCGCAAAATAGGAATAACCTGTTCCGCCTTTTTCCTGCATGACTCTGCGGAAACCTTCCTGGACACGGTCCATCCAGCCATCTTCCAGTTCGACTCTATTTAGAACCTTTGGCTCCATCTCTTGAACAATAGGGCCAAGTTCATTATTTTCCATTAATGGTTCACGGATCTCCTTTACAATATGAGGCTCCATCCTATTGCCGCCATTGGCAATGACAGAAACATATTGAGCAAGCTGCATGTTGGAATAGGTGTCGTACTGTCCAATTGAAAGGTCAAGCATGAAACCAGGCAATGTACTCATTCCTTTAAAGCCTGTTTGCTCATTTGGCAAATCAATTCCTGTCCGGACGCCAAGACCGAATTGAGCAAAGGATTCCCTTACAGTACTAAACGCTTTTTTATCTATCCATAATGGCTTCTCAAACTCATATTTCCCTCCGCCTATCCTGATGACAGTTTCGAACATATAAACGTTGGAGGAAAATTTAAGAGCATTAATATCATTTAAAGGGCCGAAATTTCTCCAGGATTTTTTAACAGGTGTTCCTTTAATTTTTAAAGGACGATCATAAAAAACAGTTCCTGGATTAATAGCCCCTGTTTTATAGCCGGTAAGTATTGTAGCACCCTTTACAGCTGAACCGACATTATAAGTAGTCGTGATGTTGCCTAATGCATCGTCCTGCATTTCAGATTGGCCTGTATCTTTATCCTTCACAATCTTTTTGCCGGCCATTGAAAGTACCTCTCCGGTATGCGGGTCCATCAGTACTACATATGCCCTGTCCAATAATGCAGTTCCAGAAGATGCCTTGGCTTTACGTAATTCCTCTTCAATGATTTTCTCAACTTCCTTCTGAAGATCCATATCAATGCTCAGCACAAGGTCCTTGCCTCTTTGACCATCTGTAATGGGAATAGTTTCAAGTACATTCCCAGCTTTGTCCGTAATATTTTTCACTTTTGCTTTTTGGCCGTGAAGCACTTCTTCGTACTGCATCTCGATATAACTCTTCCCTACACGGTCATTTCGGCTATAGTCACGGGCCATGTAGTATTCAATCTGTTCAGCCGGAAGACCTTCATCAGAGCTTGTTACTTTTCCAAGGACTGATTTCAAAGTATCTCCAAAGGCATAATATCTTTCCCAGTCGGTTGTTGTATCAACACCTGGTAAAACCTGCAGATTTTCACTGACAACTGCAAATTCCTCAGGTGTTACTTTTTTGTTTTTAACAATTTGGGGTGTTAAAGCATATCCGCTTGTAAATTCTCTGTATATAGCAAGGACTTCAAGATCGTCTTTTGTCAATTCACTTAATTCCTCTTCTGTAATCCGATCCAAAGTGAGCTGATAAATGGCCTTATCCAGCTCCTTGTCCTTACCTTCATACTTCTTTTCAAGTTCTTCTTTATCTTTTTTAGTAACCTTTTTTTCTGCCTTTTCAGGATTCTTCATGATCCAGTAATCTTTCTTATCGCGTTCCTGAACCTTTTTGGTATCTTTGTCTATCAGCTTAGCCAGCTTTTCTGCCACCTCAAGCATTTCATCCTGTTTATACCCATTATTAGTATAAGTGATGGCATTTTGCGGGGTATTATCGACAATCACCTGTCCATTTCGGTCAAACATTTTACCTCTTGGCACCGGGCTGTTGACTGTAACATCTTCCGTTCTTTCAATCTCACGCTTATAATCATCGCCATAAACAATCTGAACCATCCCAAGCCGGAGGATCAGCATAGAAAACAATAAAAATACAGCAAAGAAGAGCATATTCAGACGGACCGGAACATGGGTCTTCTTTTTCTTCCTATTCAAATTACGCACACTTCCTTTAAAAAGTCTCATAGTCCCATTCTAAAAGAAAATAACAATAAATTCTATAAAGAACCCTTTTTCGACAAAGATAATTTTATTGGTAAAAAAAAGAGAGAGGATTTCCTCTCTCATGCAGACTGAAATTGAATTTTTCTGACGAAAAAATAAATGACTGAATGTCCGGCTCCTATTATCAGGAGAAGTATAGGGATGCTTTTGTCTTCCTGAAAAAAAGTGACCGCAGCTAAAAAACTTAAAATTGATACAATACGTCCTGCATTTAAAAAGATTTCCCTGACGACAATATACTCAATCCTCATCTCCGCTGCCTTCCAGCCTCTGCCAATGACATCATAGGTTAATGAGATATAAGGCACAAGCAGGAGAGGATATGCTACAGCAATCGCAGCTGCATACATCAGCAGCTTTGGATACGTGACATCAAATACAATAAAGAATATGGCCGCATACAATACTAATCCGCCGACCAGTATGGCTCTTTTCCGATACTCCTTTTTCAAAAGTCTTGACACAAGATAATACCCTAAAAAAGATATACTTGAGTTGACCAAACCGTATGTACCAAGAGCAAGTTCACTGCCAGTTGATATGAAAACATAAACTGATATGACAAATATAAAGGTTCCTTCTCTGAGCCCCTGAAAAAAATGGGCATTTGTAATCATGCGCCAATTCAGGCTGTTTTTTCGTTCTGCAAGGATTCTTCTAAATAAATACCTTCCATCTGCCGGCCGCCTTTTAAGAAAAAAACTTAAAAAGACAGCTATTGAAAAAAGGGTCAGGGAAATCCCAAAGATAACAGAATAGCCGGTGAACTTTTCCATCCTTGAGATAATGAAACCCGCTGCAATCGGGCCAATCATACCCCCAACGGATGTTAGTATTCCAAGGAAGCCGTTAAAGAAATCCCGGTTCTCCGGCTCAGTTATTTCAAAAGTGAGTACATTGAAAGCAAGCCAGTAGAACCCGTACCCTACCCCCAGCAGAGCCCCAAGAAGCAATAAGAAATTCGAGGCGTTTGTTCCTATAAACAGTACGGTCAGATAAAAAAGGGCTAAAAAAATCACACCGATTCTAAGTACAATGACACGGTCAATCTTCTTCGCCCATCTCCCCGCCAGAATAAAAGTCAAAGGCTGCAGAACAACAATGGCCAGGTTATACAAAGCCAGATCACTGAACTCACCAGACTGCTTCCAGAGATAAATATTTACAAACGTGTTTGAAAGGGCAGCACTTAAAGAATACAGCCCGCCAATAAACAATAGCAATGTTAAATCTTTTGTTAAATCGACATCACCGATCAGTTTTTTAAATCTGCTCATAAAAAAACTCCCCTTTAGTTCTAAGGGTAGTCTCCTACAAAGCCAGTGCTGTTATGCAATGATTTAGAAATTTGCACAAGAACCGCCGCAAATTCAATGTAAAAAAAAACACGGCAGATATAATCTGCCGTGCTGTTTGAATAATTATTTTGCAGCGCTGTAACGCTTAGAAACCTCATCCCAGTTAACAACATTCCAGAAAGAATTGATGTATTCAGGACGGCGGTTTTGGTATTTTAAGTAGTAAGCATGCTCCCAAACGTCAAGGCCAAGGATTGGAGTCTTGCCTTCCATTAATGGAGAATCCTGATTAGGTGTGCTTGTTACTTCCAGTTCACCATTGTTTACTACAAGCCACGCCCAGCCAGAACCAAAGCGAGTTGTAGCCGCCTTAGCGAACTCTTCTTTAAAGCTGTCATAGCTTCCGAATTTGCTGCTGATAGCATCTGCTAATTCACCTGTTGGCTCACCGCCGCCATTTGGAGAAATAATCTGCCAGAAAAGAGAATGGTTGGCATGACCGCCGCCGTTGTTGCGTACAGCAGTACGGGCAGCTTCAGGAACAGCATCCAGGTTGGATACCACTTCTTCAACAGTTTTAGAAAGAAGCTCTTCGTTTCCTTCTAAAGCATTGTTAAGGTTTGTTACATAAGTATTGTGATGCTTTGTATGGTGGATATTCATCGTTTCTTTGTCGATGTTTGGCTCCAATGCATCGTAAGCGTAAGGTAATTGCGGTAATTCGAATGCCATAATAAAATTCCTCCCTATGTATCTTTTTTGGTCAGCCCCCGAAACAATTCAATCATTTATAAAATTCAGATTTTATAATGTTTCTAAGGTCTTTAGATTAAGATTACCAAAGTTGGATTTTTGTTTCAATCAAAATGCTTTGCTACATATATACATTATCCAAATTAGTATTTTTTATCCGCAGGAGTTTGCAAGTTAAAGTCTCTTTTCGTATAAATAGTTGTTTTTCGCTGACAATGTTACTCGTTGATTTCCGCTCCAGGTGCTCGCTTTCCGCGGGACTTTGAATAAGCATCCTTGAGTAAACACCGCACGAAGAAAATGCGATAGCATTTTCGAGGATCTCGCACCTTCCGCTACAATCAACTCAGTAAATAATATATATAAAGCAACCAAACCAAGCGAAAACAGCCTTATTTAAAGAACCACAAAAAGAAAATAAATAATCATAACTCCCTGGATCACCGCTTTGGCTGCTGCGCTGCTGACAAATCCGATGACAGATCCGAATCCAATCTTTAATGCATCATTAAAGTTTGTCCTGTTAACTGCAAGTTCAGCAATAACCGCTCCAAGAAATGGGCCAATCAGGATTCCCAGTACAGGTATGACAAATGGGCCAGCTAAAAGGCCGATTGTACTTCCCCATACACCAGCTTTTGAACCGCCATATTTTTTCACGCCAATCATATTGGCTACGTAATCAGCTCCAAACAGCAGAAGAACAAACAGCCCCTGAATCGTCCAAAAGAGCCAGTTAAACGGTTCAAAAGAAAAAAGGATTCCATAAAGGATAAAACCGCCCAGCAAAAACAGCACACTTGGTATAATTGGAAAAACCAGACCCGCAAAAGCGATAATAAACAACAGAATAATCAGTGTCCAATAAACTATCTCCAATATCAGCACCTCTTCATTAAAATAAAATAAGCAAGGGATTATCCCCTGCTTATTTTACCACTTATTCTTCTCCTAAAACAGCTTCAGCAATATTCACCGCGTGATCACCGATACGCTCCAGGTTGCTGACAATGTCGACATACACAATGCCGGCCTGCCCGGTGCAAAGTCCTTCATTCAATCGAAGGATGTGCTGTTTGCGGAGCTTTCTTTCCATCTTGTCAATCTCTTCTTCTTTCTTTACAACATGTTCTGCAGCAATTTTATCATTATGATCAAGTGCCTGCATGGCTTCTTTCACGGTGGAAATAGTTAATTTGAACATTTGCTCCAGATCAGCCATGGCTGAATCAGTAATGGACACTTTATTTGCCTGTTTATAATCAATCAGCTCTATTACATTTTCGAAATGGTCACCGATACGCTCAATATCTCTTACCGTATCCATCAGCACAGTGTGCTCGGCAGATTCATGTGCTGAAAGTGAGCTTGTAGAGAGCTTAATCAAATAATCTGTAATTTTGCGGTCAAGGTTATTAATCGCATCTTCTAATTGATATGCGGTATCGGAATGTTTTTGATTGCCTGTTTTTAAATACTGAACCGTTTCTTCAAGTCCGCGTAAAGAGAATGCTCCCATTCGGAGGACTTCTTCCTTAGCCTGTCCAAGTGCAATCGATGGTGACTGTTCAATAAACATAGGATCCAAATGCTTTGCTTTATAATCAGCAACCGCATCTTCACCCGGAATAAGCTTTGTCACAATCCACGCCAGGACAGCTACAAATGGAAGCTGAATAATAGTATTAGACGTATTAAAAATTCCATGTGCAAAGGCAATAGTCATTTCAGGATTCAGATCCATTTTACCCTGAAGTGTTTCAACTAAGAACGTAAAAGGCTTTAATAAAATCAAGAAAATGGTTGTACCGATTAAGTTAAACAGTACGTGTACAGCGGCAGCTCTTCTTGCAGCAACAGACGCTCCAATAGCAGCTAAAACAGCTGTAATGGTTGTACCAATATTATCTCCAAACAGAACCGGCAGTGCAGCATCCAGATTGATCAGTTCTTCAGAAAACAAGCCCTGAAGAATACCGATCGTTGCACTCGAGCTCTGAACGATTACAGTAAATACTGTTCCTACAACAACACCCAGAACTGGGTTTGAACTCATGCTGACGGTCAAATCATGGAAAGATTCCAATGTGCGAAGAGGCTTCATTCCTCCGCTCATTAATTCCAGCCCATAGAATAATGCACCAAAGCCAAAAACAATTTGCCCGATATTGTGGATTTTTTGTTTTTTAAAGAAAAATAATAGGATTGAGCCTACGGCAATAATCGGCAGAGCATACTCCCCGATATCAATACCAATGATGAATGCAGTTACCGTGGTTCCTATATTAGCCCCCATAATAACACCTATCGCCTGGCGCAAAGTCATGAACCCGGCGGATACTAAACCAACTGTTATTACAGTTGTTGCAGAGCTGCTTTGTATAAGGATGGTGACAAGTACACCCGCCAATACCCCCATTAGCGGATTTGTCGTAAAACGATCTAATAAATCTCTCAGCCGGTCACCAGCTGATTTTTGGAGCCCGTCACCCATAAATTTGATTCCATAAAGGAAGATTCCAAGTCCTCCCAAAAATTCAAAAAGCATTTGCTGAACATTTAGTTCCACAATTTTCAACCCCTATAATTTATTCGACATGATTCATCAAACCCCATACAATTATTAAGGATACACATGAGAAAAGTAAATATAATCTGAGCCAAATTTACATTACCTTAACATTCACCTCAAATATTACAATTTCATTACAAAGACAGTAGAAGTATTGCTTTTATACCAAAAGAGTATTTCACTTGTAACTCCTTGGGATTTGGCTAAAATAAGAATGTGAATCTCAAAAAGGGTGTGTGCAAATGAATATTTTTGTTCAGTTTTATAAAAGTTTGTTTTCTCCTAAAGATATTGCTTTATTCAGGCATCAGGGAATAGGCAAGACTATTTTGTATGTGTTTTTCCTTACTCTGCTGTCAGTATTGCCAACCGTATTTTATTCAGGGGCAGGAATCATTAGTGGCTTAAATGCTATTGATGAAACCATTGACAATCAATTACCCCATTTTGAAATAACAGATGGACAGCTTTACACAGATGAAAAAGCACCAGTTACCATCAGCAAGAATGACTTTACAATCATTGTTGATTCGACAGGTACAGTTGATCCTTCAGTTCTAAACGAAAGCAGCAATACGATTGCTTTACTAACAACTGAAGTCTATATACGTGCAGAGGGACAGGAACAGACATATCCCTACTCGATGCTGTCTGGCGGCACAATTTCCAAAAGTGATCTGTCCGAGTTCCTTGCTTCTGCAGAATCTCTTATGCCGATTATTATTCCCTTAATAGGAATTGTCATTTATATTTTTGCAGCTGGCATTCGATTTATTGAGATATCCCTGTTAGCACTGGCTGGCCTTCTAATCAAAAAAGCTCTTGCCAAAAAACTGGAATACCGACAGTTATGGCGTATGTCTGCCTACAGCATAACTTTGCCGGCCATCTTCTTTGCAATCATGTCAGCCCTGCAAACCACCGTGCAAAACGGGGCTATTATTAACTGGCTTGTTTCCCTTATTATTCTTCTGCTTGCCATTAAGGAAGTACCTGCTCATAACCCAAAATAAAACGTGCACCCCGCACGTTTTTTATTTTGGGTTAAAATAAATCTCTTGTGTCTGCAGAATAATAAAAAGAGATTTTTGGTTGGTCTAAGCACGATAGGACAAGCATACATATTGGGTAAACATGCTATTTTCAGGAGGTTTGTCCAATATGAAGAAAATTGCGGGAGTATTGCTTTCAGTCCTTGTAATTTACGTAATCTTTTATGATCTGAATCATGGTACACTCCCAGCTGGGCAAAACCCGTCTATGGAGGCCAGCACAATTCCAACTGCAGAAACAGACACTGGCTTTTTTGAGAAAAAGGTCAACCCGGGAGAGACAGTTCTTTCAATAATTGAACTAAACCTTGATGGGCCAATTCCGGTCGGCATAGACCAGGTGGTATCTGACTTCTCGGAATTGAACAATGGAATGCAGCCAGAAGAAATAAAATCCGGTGAAACCTATAAATTCCCAAAATATAGTCATGACAACTAATCATCATTCTTGTCAATATCAGCGGTTCATTGATACAATAGAGTGGACCTTCTCTAACAGCGTACTACTCAGCTGTTGTATGAATAGATAAAAAGGAGCGAATCTCCATTGAGTGAAATTATACATCGCACGAAAACTAGGCCTGTAAAAGTTGGGCCTTTAACAATTGGCGGAAGCAATGAACTGTTTATCCAGAGCATGACCACTACAAAAACACATGATGTTGAGGCAACTGTAGCTGAAATTAAAAGGCTGGAAGAAGCAGGCTGTCAGATCGTACGTGTTGCTTGCCCTGATGAAAGAGCTGCAAATGCCATAGCAGATATTAAAAGACAAATTAACATACCTCTTGTTGTTGATATCCACTTTGATTACAAGCTGGCTCTTAAGGCTATCGAGGGCGGAGCAGATAAAATCCGCATTAATCCCGGAAATATCGGCAAACGAGAAAAAGTGGAAGCCGTCGTCAAGGCTGCCAAAGCAAAAGGAATACCAATCCGGATCGGGGTTAATGCAGGTTCTCTTGAGAAAAGAATTCTCGAGAAATACGGATACCCTACAGCAGATGGCATGGTTGAAAGCGCCCTTCATCATATTAAAATCTTAGAAGACCTTGATTTCCATGACATCATCGTTTCTATGAAGGCTTCCGATGTGAACTTGGCCATTGAAGCATATGAGAAAGCTTCACAAGCTTTTGACTACCCTCTTCATTTAGGTATAACAGAATCAGGCACACTTTTTGCCGGTACTGTGAAAAGCGCCGCCGGACTCGGGGCAATCTTAAGCAAAGGTATTGGAAATACATTAAGGATTTCATTGAGTGCAGACCCGGTTGAAGAAGTCAAGGTTGCCAGGGAACTTCTTAAAGTGTTTGGCTTATCCTCCAATGCTGCCACACTGATCTCCTGTCCAACATGCGGACGGATTGAGATTGATTTAATCAGCATTGCTAATGAAGTGGAAGAATATATTCAAAAAATTAAAGCGCCCATTAAGGTTGCTGTATTGGGCTGTGCGGTTAACGGACCTGGTGAAGCCAGGGAAGCTGATATCGGCATTGCCGGCGCCCGCGGAGAAGGCCTTCTGTTCCGCAAAGGCCAGATTGTAAGGAAGGTTCCGGAAGAAACGATGGTCGAGGAACTTAAGATCGAAATCGACAAAATCGCTGAAGAATATTTTGCAAAACAGGAAGAAGAAAAAGCACAGGCAGAAAGCCTGCAGCCATAGAAAGAACCACAATAAATTAAACAGAAAAGCCTGGCACCAAATTAAATTTGGAAACCAGGCTTTTTTCTTTTTTTCTAAAAAAACGGAAGTATAAACATACCGACAATAATGGAAATGGCTCCTATGGCAATCGCCCAGCCTCCAAGGCTTTCTGAACCCCTTCTTCTTGCGATAAAACCAAGGACAATTCCTGTTGCTCCAAAAAGAACCGGCAGCACAAACAAAGATAAAATGGAAAGTGCCAGGGCTGCATAACCGACTCCTCTGCCGGCTGCAGCGGTTTCATTCTCATCATCCCTGTCCAATGATCTATTGTAGACACCTGGCGCTGCTATTTCTGCAGAGGTCTCCTCAGAATAATCGGCCTGAACTGCTTCTTTTTCGATTTTCTCATCCCGATCAAGACCCGGCGCCGCTATTTCTGCAGCAGCTTCTTCTGAATAATCTGCTGCATCTGCTTCACCAATTCGCTCGCTGTATCGGAGGTCATACTCTTCATTGGTGCGATCTTGGTCTGCCATCATGATCCCTCTCTTTCTCTGCTGTGTTCCTAAAAAAATATTGCTTAATGGAGCATTTATAGTGTTTGCGATAAAAGGCTTTTTTAAGATGTTAATGTTTAACTGTCAAACATGAACTGCAACACTCTTTTGCAAGGCCATGACTTTTGTTAAGATAAGGGATATATGCATTAAAGGAGATTATTATAATGAAGAAGCGCTTTGGCATCGATATAGACGGAACGGTTACCAGCCCTGAAGCAATGGTTCCGTATTTAAATGAAGCATTTAATTTGAGTATTACTTTAAATGATATTAAGCAATATGATTTAACACCTTTAGTAACGATCTCAGAAGAACAATTTGCACAGTGGTTTTATGAAAATGAGCCCATTATCTACAAAGAATCCCCCCTGGCGAATGGCGCAAAAGAAGTTTTGACCAAATGGAAACGGGAGCATGAATTGTATTTTATAAGTGCCAGGGGCTCTCACCTGCAGCAAGTAACAGAGGAATGGTTTTTAGAGAACACATTGGAGTTTGATCATATCGAACTGATCGGAAACCATGATAAAATTGAAGCTGCCAAAAAGTATGAGGTGGATATCTTTTTGGAAGACAAGCATGATAATGCGGTCATGATCCATGAGGCTTGCGGAATTCCTGTCATTTTATTCGATACGCCCTATAATCAGGATCCCCTTCCCAATGGCGTCATTAGAGTCCGAAACTGGAAGGAAGCCAATGCATGGGCAGATGATTGGCTTCAGCAAAAAAGAAGCATGGAAAATTAGCTCCATGCTTCTTTGTTTGTTCCAGTATTAAAAACACTCCGGGCATTTCCCATATATTTCAAACTTATGTCCTGAAACATCATATCCCTTTAGATTTTCCTGCACCTGTTTCATAGGACAGACTTCAATTTCTTTCGTCTTTCCGCAATCCAGGCATATAAAATGATGATGATGATGATCATGAGAGCACGTAAAGCGGAAGTGTTTTTCGCCTGACAGCTCTGTCATTTCAAAAATACCCAGATCCACGAATAACGATAAATTTCTGTAAATGGTATCAAAACTTAGTCCAGGGTAATTATCTTTCATTTTCTCGAGAACATCTTTAGCCGTTATATATTTATCACTGTCAGCAAACAGCTGAAGCATCTCTTCCCTTTTCCCCGTATGCTTATAGCCTTTATCCTTTAAAAGCTGCATGGCTTCATCTACATTCATTCTTTCCACCTCTTTTTTGCTCTTAAATCATCCGGGATAGAAATCAATCACATTTATGCCGGCCTCATGCCCGCAAGTTTTTTCAGCAATATTGTTACAATCAGTATTAATACAGCAATCATGACGATTGTTCCGCCCGGCGCCAAATCAATATAGTAGGAAATAGTCAATCCGCCCAGAACTGATATTTCGCCAAAAAGCATGGACAGGAAAATGGTCTGCTTGAATCCTTTTGCAATTCTGATGCTCGCAGCAACCGGTAATGTCATAAGGGAGGAAACTAATAAAATACCCACTATTCTCATGGAAGCAGCTATTACCAGGGCCACCATCACAATAAATATGAAGTGGACACTTTTAGCAGCTATTCCGGATGCCTTGGCATGCTCTTCATCAAATGACAGCAAAAACAGTTCTTTATAGAGCAGGACCACAAGTGCCATGACAAGCACGCTGATAATCAAAATAGTCCATAAATCAAGCCGGCTTACTGCACTGACGCTGCCAAACAGATAACTGAATAAATCTGTATTGAATCCATCAGCCAGTGAAATGAATATGACTCCAAGCCCAATGCCGCCAGATAATATAATGGGAATAGCCAGTTCCTGATAGTGCTTATAAACAGCTCTGAGCTTTTCAATAAACAACGACCCGGCTACTGAAAAAGCCATCCCCATATACAAAGGATTCAAACCGCTCAGACCGATAAATTTCTTTTCGAGCAGCAGGCTTGCAGCAATCCCTGCAAGTGTGACATGACTTAAAGCATCAGCAATTAAAGATAGCCTTCTCACAACAATAAACACACCAAGAAGAGGCGCAATGATCCCGATGATCATTCCAGTTAAAAAAGCATTTTGTAAAAATTCATATTGAAGGATTCCCGAAATCATCTGCCTGCTCCTTTATCGTGATGGTGGTGATGGTGATCATGGTTATGTGTCAGGACATGTACATCATGTCCGTAGATTTCCGACATTTCATTTATATTCAAGCTTTCGAATTCTGCTGTATTTCCATGGAAATGCAAATTTTTATTCAGGCAAGCCACATGAGTGACTTTATCAGAAATTGTCCCAATATCATGCGTAACAAGCAATAAAGTAATGCCCAGCTCCTTATTTAAATCATCCAGCATTTCATAAAAGGACTGAACATTTTTCACATCCACACCTACTGTAGGTTCATCCAATATTAATAATTTAGGGTCGCTTACCAATGCACGGGCGATGAAGACCCGCTGCTGCTGCCCGCCTGAAAGCTCGCCAATATTACGTCCTGCATACTCATGCATGCCAACAGATTCAATTGCACGCATAACTTTTGCCTGATCGGCCTTGCCCATAAATTTAAAAAGCCCCAGCTTCTTTGTAAGGCCGCTTGAAACGACTTCAAAGACTGTTGCCGGGAATCCTGTATTAAATGAATTTGCCTTTTGAGAAACAAATCCAATATTCTGCCAATCCTTAAATCGGCTGATCTCCTGGCCGAACAGTTTGACGCTTCCCTTCTGCACTTTAAGCAAATTCAGAATAAGCTTTAAAAGGGTTGATTTACCCGACCCATTAGGACCTACAATTCCGAGAAAGTCTCCTGAATTAATGGTCAGATTGATATCCTCAAGAACATTCTCTTTCTCATATCTATAAGAAACATGAGCTATTTCAATTATTGGCTGTGCCATTATTATCACCTTACATATTAAGAATCATTACGATTTACTAACACAGTATACAGGAACCTCAATTTAAAGTAAAGGTACATGCTTTTTTATAGTAAATCTTAAAACTTATTGTCACTATTCACATTCTTCACTCATAAAGTACTGAGGAGGAGTGATGAAAATGAAAATATTCGAAAACATCATTAATCATAAATTAAGCAATATAACAGCAGATGAATTATTAAAATATGGAGAGCAGTTCAACATCCAGATTACAAAAGCACAGGCCCAGAAAATTGCAGATCATTTGAGAGGCAAGCAGGTAAACATCTTTGATGACCGTGAAAGGACAAAAATCATAAAGGAAATTGCCAGGATTGCCGGCCCGGAAACTGCAAGGGAAGTAAACAGGCTATTTTTGCAATTTACAAAATAGAACTTCACTAATGATACTTAACTCAAGCAAAAAAGCTGTGCAGTCCAGGCACAGCTTTTTACTATTTTATACAGCCGTAATAGCTTCTAATAATCTTTCATTGAATTCCTGGCTGCGAAGCATTTCAATTTCATGCTTATATGGAGCTCTTTTATTATTTTTATCTTCGCCAACATAAGGAGTCTCCAGAATTTTAGGGATATCCTTTAATTGAGGATGATGGACAATATAATTTAATGCGCTGAAGCCGATGTGGCCGAAGCCGATATTTGCATGACGGTCTTTACGCATTCCGCGCTCATTCTTGCTGTCATTAATATGGAGAACTTTCAGGCGGTCAAGTCCAACAACCTTATCGAATTCTTCCAATACCCCGTCGAAATCATTCACAATGTCATATCCTGCATCATGTGTATGGCAAGTATCAAAGCATACAGATAAGTGGTTGTTATAATTGACTCCCTCAATAATCATAGCCAGCTCTTCAAAGGATCTCCCGCATTCCGACCCTTTTCCGGCCATGGTCTCAAGTGCGATCTGCACATTTTCTTCGCCGTTTAAGACTTCATTTAAGCCTTCTACGATCTTTTTGATGCCGGCCTCTGACCCTGCTCCAACATGGGCACCGGGATGGAGAACGATCTGCTTAGCTCCAATCGCTTCGGTGCGGTCAATTTCAGAGCGAAGAAAATTAACGCCTAATTCAAATGTTGAAGGGTTTGAAGTATTCCCGATATTGATAATATATGGAGCATGTACAACAATATCAGCAATCCCGTTCTCTGCCATATGCTTCAGTCCGGCTTCAATGTTAAGATCTTCGATTTTTTTTCTTCTTGTGTTTTGCGGAGCTCCTGTATAGATCATAAATGTATTGGAGCCATATGAAACAGCTTCTTCACTTGCTGCTAAAAGCATTTTTTTCCCGCTCATGGAAACATGAGATCCAATTTTCAGCATGACAATACCTCTCCCTTTGATTCTTTATTTACGCTTGATTCTTCTTTCGCGTTTTTTTATTTTGTCCATTTCCCATTTCATTTTCTTTTTGTAGCCTGGTTTTACTTTTTTCGGTTTTTTCACCAATGAAGCGGCTTTTTTATCAATGTCATCTGTTTGTTTCTGTCTCGTTTTTCGCTTGTTTCGATTATCCAGATCTGTCCATTCACCTTTTTGCAGATCTTTGTGCCTGAATTCGATCCCCATTTTTTCAAGCCTGTTTAATGCATCCTCATCGGAAATCTCATACACTGTTACAGCAATTCCTGAGAAACCTGCACGCGCTGTACGCCCAACCCGATGTATATAAAAATCAAGATCAGTTGGAAGCTCATAGTTAATTACATGGCTGATTCCCTGTATATCAATGCCCCGGGCAGCCAGGTCTGTAGCCACAATGTATTGAAACTCAAGGTCGAGAATCTGCTTCATCATTTTCTTTCTTTCACGCGGGTTAAGGTCCCCGTGGATACGTCCGACTTTCAGGCCTTTGCTGATTAATCCATCTGCCACTTCATCTGCTTTTTTCTTGGTGTTGGTGAAAACAATGGCTAAGTAAGGATTTAAGGAAGTCAGTGCCTGATAGACCAGCTCCACTTTATTGCGGTGTTTGGATGGCAGAAGCCAGTGCTCAATATTGGCTGCTGTGGCCTGCTTAGGCTCCACGTGAACATATTTAGGATTTTCCATGTATTTTTTCAGGAAAGGCTTCAGCTTCTCTGGAATGGTAGCTGAGAAAACCAGCATCTGGAGCTTCTCCTGCATCCTTGCTGCAATTTGATCAACATCTTCAATGAACCCCATATCAAGCATTAAATCTGCTTCATCCACAATAAGGATTTCGGCAGTATGCACAAACAATGCCTGTTCTTTGACAAGGTCATTGATTCTTCCCGGTGTGCCTACAACCACATGAGGCTGTTTTTTAAGCTTTTCAATAGTTCTCTGCTTGTCCGTACCGCCAATATAGCAGCGTGCTGTTATTTCTTCTCCCTCCGGGCAATGCTCTGTAACCTTAAGAATTTCATGATATATCTGATTGGCAAGCTCCCTGGTTGGAGCTGTAATAATAGCCTGCACCTCCTGGCGGGAAGGATCAACCTTTTGGAGGATAGGCAGCACATATGAGTGTGTTTTTCCTGTGCCTGTCTGTGATTGTCCTATTGCGCTTTCACCCTTCAGCACGGCAGGGATCATTCTTTCCTGAATTTCTGTCGGCTCAAAAAAGCCAAAATCTTTAACCGCTTCTATAATAAATGGCTTAAAATTAAATCGGTCAAATTTCGTTTCGTTCATATAAAAACTCCTCAATTATCCAGATTCGCCTGGGTTCAGGCTGCACCGAAACATATATTAGTGAGTAAGATCTACTAGTATCAACTGCAACTTGCTGGGTCCGAGCTTTTCTTACATCCTGTTATTATAATAAAGTTTCCTGCAAATAACCACTCAAACAGGCATTTATATTTTTATGATGAGCTTTTTAGGATATTTTAATAAATAAAATTAGTTTCTCTGGATTATGCCTAAACCAAAATGGGATAAACGCATACTTTATAATATGAATTTTTATTTAGAAGAAGAAATATGCAGCGAAAGGAGGCCAATTAATATGATGCCAGGATCAAGACCCCCTATGCGCGGAGGGATGCCTCCCCACCCTTTTATGACCCCTATGCAAGGAAGACCTCCCATGGGGCCAATGATGGGCGGTCCTATGATGGGCGGTCCTCCGGGAATGAAACGCGGAGGAGGATTGCTCTCTAAAATATTAGGAAAAGGAAATGCCCAGCCTGGAACAGGAATGGGAGCTGCAAGAGCTGCAGGGGGCTCACAGGCAGGCGGAGGCATCCTTCAGGCAATAAGCAACCCATCTTCCATAAACGGGTTTTTAACCAACACTCAAAAGGTTTTAAATACAGCACAGCAGATCGGGCCCATGGTTCAGCAGTATGGACCGCTGGTCAGGAATCTTCCTGCCATGTGGAAGCTTTATAGAGGCATAAAGGATGCACCTGAAGCTGATGAGACAGCCTCAGAAGCTAAAGCGGAATCCCCTCAGGCAAATACAGAAAAAAAGAAACAGAATTCAAGGCCAAAAAACATAAAAAAGGAACATGAGATGGAACAGCCCGCTGCCAAGCGATCATCAGCAGAAGGTATTTCCAAACCCAAATTATATATTTAAAGAAAAGGATGCCGGGACATTCTTTTTTCTTTTTCCCCAAGAAAATTACTCCTTTTGTATTATCGGTTTATCTCTTATATAATAGAGGTGCAATATGGAGTTTTTCCGTTTAGAAACAGAACTCAGTTCAATTCATATATAAGCTTTTAATTAGGGAGGATATACCGATGAACGTCATAAAAATCTCTCCTCGGGGGTATTGTTACGGTGTGGTGGATGCAATGGTTATTGCAAGGAACGCTGCACTTGATCCGTCTTTGCCGAGACCCATCTATATTTTGGGTATGATCGTCCATAACAAACATGTGACAGATGCTTTTGAAGAGGAAGGCATTGTAACACTTGATGGGAAAGACCGCAAAGAAATCCTGGATAAAGTCGATAAAGGCACTGTCATTTTTACAGCACATGGCATTTCACCTGAAGTGCGGGAAGCAGCGAAACAAAAAGGCCTTGTGACACTTGATGCAACATGCCCTGATGTAACAAGGACACATGATCTTATCAGGGAAAAGGAAAAGGAAGGCTTTCAAATCATTTACATTGGCAAAAAAGGCCACCCGGAACCTGAAGGTGCAGTTGGAGTGGCTCCTCATGCAGTTCATTTAGTGCAGACTGTTGAGGATGTAAATGAACTTAACATACAGGCTGAAAAAATACTGGTGACAAATCAGACTACAATGAGCCAATGGGATGTTGTCCATGTAATGGATCAGATAAAGGAAAAATACCCTCACGCAGAGTTCCACAAAGAAATCTGCATGGCTACCCAGGTCCGCCAGGAAGCAGTTGCAGAACAAGCTGGCCAGGCCGATGTATTAATTGTTGTAGGTGACCCTAAGAGCAATAACTCCAATCGTCTTGCACAGGTATCAGAAGAAATTGCCGGGACAAAAGCCTACCGTATTGCTGATATTACTGAACTGGATGTGAATTGGATTAAAGAGGCAGCAACTGTTGCCGTTACCTCAGGAGCCTCAACCCCGACACCGATTACAAAGGAAGTTATTACTTTCCTTGAACAATTTAATCCGGCTGATGAGTCCACATGGTCACGCGAGAAGAAAGTGCCGTTAAATAAAATACTTCCGAAAGTAAAGAAGCCTGCAAAGTTATAAGAAAAGCGGAAGTGCATATAAATAAACAGAACCGGTCCCTGAGGGAAACCGGTTCTGTTGGTTTTCAGACAAATTTAAAAGGATCTGTATAAACTTCAGATGGAAAAATGGATACGCTATATCCTTTTTCTGTACACATCTGAGATAATTTTTGGGTGACTCCTTTTTTCATTACCTTTTCAACATTATGGCCGGGATCAACAATATTCAGGCCCGACATCATAGCATCATGCGCCACATGGTAATACATATCCCCCGTCACATATACATCAGCACCCTTCATCTTTGCTGACATAAAGTACTTGTTTCCATCTCCCCCCAGAACAGCAACTTTCTTCACTTTTGAAGAAAGGTCGCCCACTACACGAACTCTCTCCACTTCAAGTGTTTGTTTTACATGCTCCGCAAATTCCCCCAGAGTCATCTCGCCAATTACTCCAATTTTACCCAGACCCAGTACTTCACCTTTGTTTTCAAGCTTATAAATATCATAGGCAACTTCTTCATAAGGATGGTTTTTGAACATCGCAGAAAGCACTTTCTTTTCTATATGTTCAGGAAAAATGGTCTCAATGCAGACTTCCCTAACAGCAGCAAGCTCACCCTGCTTGCCAATATGAGGATTTGCATCACTTCCAGGCTTAAACTGCCCTGTCCCTGAAGACGTAAAAGAGCAATGACTGTAATTGCCTATTGAACCAGCCCCTGCGTTTCCAAGAGCTTGTCTTAAAGACTCAGCATTTTCTTCAGGCACAAACACAGCGAGCTTTTTCAATACAGTTTCATATGTGGGATATAAGACTTCCGTATCGGAAAGCTTCAGTGCATCAGCCAGCATATCATTGACCCCGCCTTTGGCGATATCTAAATTTGTATGCGCTGCATACACAGCTATATCATGTTTGATAAGCTTTTCAATAATTCTTCCTGATGGGGAATCAGTGGGAATTTTTTGCAAAGGTCTGTAGATTAACGGGTGATGAGCTATGATCAGCTGAACATTCTTTGCAATTGCCTCATCAACTACATCTTCGAGAACATCCAGAGCAATCATGACATTTTCAACAGGAGTGTTAAGCCTGCCAACCTGGAGGCCAATCTTGTCTCCTTCCATCGCATACCCTTTTGGGGAAAACTGTTCAAATAGTTGGATAATCTCATGTCCATTTATTTTTTTCACTGCATCAATACCTCCTCTGCCATTTTGATTTTCCGCTTTAATTCCTGTTTTCTCTTCTCTGTTTCATTGGAATATGCTGCTTTTTCAAGCTGCAAAAGGATTCTCTCCCAATTCTTCTTTTCACCAAGCCACTTGTTTTGAAATACGGCTGATTTTTGCTCCATAAGAAAAGGGCCCATCAATAAACCTTTTTCTGTATTCTTGTAGGGTTTCAATGGCTCTCCTTTTTCAGCTGCAAGGATTTCATAGATCTTTCCGTCTTCTTCAAGGATTTGTTCGGCTATTAGCTCCCAGCCATTGTCAATCAGCCAGCTCCTAATTGAGATGGCACTTAAATTCGGCTGGAGGATCAGCCTCTTTACAGAAGCAAGCTTGCTCTTCCCCTCTTCAAGAATGCTCGCAATTAAAGCCCCTCCCATGCCTGCAATAGTTATGCAGTCAACTTCATTTGGGCTAATCACTTCTAGCCCGTTTCCTTTTCTTACGGAGATCTGATTTTCGAGTCCTTCCATTTTCACCTGTTTTTTGGCGGATTGATAGGGACCCTCCACCACTTCACCAGCAACAGCAAAAGAGGCAATCCCTTTCTTCACTGCATAGCATGGCAAATACGCGTGGTCTGAGCCGATATCAGCTACTCGTGCGCCTGAGGGAATATAATTTGTTACAGCTTCAAGCCGATTTGATAATTTTTCAGTATTCATTCTGTCACCACTTATTTATGTATTGTAAAAAGCGCATAGCGCCTGCTCTTCCTGAGCAAAAGCTAAAAAAGCTATCGTCAATTTACGATAGCCTTTCTTATAGTATAAAAAAAGTCCTTTACATATGCAAAGGACTTTCATTATAGGTATTACTTAAGGCCTGATAACCATTCAGCCATTTCGGCAGCTTTGTCTTGAGGCACTAATCCTGGAGGCATTGAGCCTTTACCGTTTACTACGATATCAGCGATCTCATCCTGTGATAAACGATCGCCTACACCTTTTAGTGCAGGACCAACTCCGCCTTGATACTGGTCACCGTGACATCCGATACAGCTCTTCTGGTAAATTTCTTCAGGGTTCGCAGCAGCAGTTTCTTCAGTTTCAGCACCGCCGCCTTCCTTTTCTTTTGCAAGCTCTTCCATATCTCCAAGACCTTTAAAAGAAACTAGGAACATTGCTACCACACCAAAAACCATAATTAACACAAATGGAATAATTGGATTGCGATTCATGATTTAACCTCCCTTATGTAAGCACATTCAGTTTAAGTAAGTATACAAACAATCTCTATTTTACTTTAAAAAAGACAGAAGGAAAAGCCCTATTGTAAACTTTGTCAAATCTTGTTCATAAATTGGACAAAAAACTCCATCTTGAAGATGGAGTTTTTGCTGATTATTTCACCGGCATATCTCATTTATACCATAAAATAAACAGTCCTAGCACCCAATGAGGCGCGCAATGACCATTCTTTGTACTTCAGAGGTGCCTTCACCAATTTCTGTGAGCTTACCGTCCCTCATATAGCGTTCAACATGGTATTCTTTCATATAGCCATATCCGCCGTGAATCTGAACAGCCTGGTCGGCGATTTCCATACAGATTTCAGAGGCATAGAGCTTGCACATGGAAGCTTCTTTGGCAAATGGTCTCCCCTGATCTTTCAGCCAGGCAGCCTTGTAGACCATATTTCGTGCCAATTCAATTTTCATCGCCATATCAGCAAGTTTAAATTGAATAGCTTGGAAGTTTGAGAGAGAACGGCCGAACTGCTGGCGCTCCTTTGCATATTGAAGCGCTTTATCATAAGCAGCCTGCGCTATCCCCAAAGCCATTGCCCCAATACCAATACGCCCTCCATCCAGTGTGATTAAAAACTGTTTGAAGCCCTCGCCTTTTTTGCCGAGCAAGTGCTCAGTCGGAACGCGTACGTCTTCAAGTACCAGTTCAGTTGTATTTGAGGCATTGAGTCCCATTTTTTCATAATTATCGATAACGGTAAATCCTTCTGTATCCGTTGGAACAATAATCGCACTGATTTCTTTTTTTCCATCCACTTCACCCGTGACAGCAGTCAAAGCTAAATGCTTCGCATAGCTGGCATTCGTAATGAAGCATTTATTACCATTGATGATATATTCACCATCTTTTTCGACAGCTGTTGTTCTGGTACCGCCAGCATCTGAGCCTGCATTAGGCTCTGTCAGCCCGAAAGCTCCAAAAGACTCACCTGTACAGATAGGCACCAGATACTTTTGCTTCTGCTCTTCGGTCCCGAATAAATAAAGCGGTGCTCCGCCAAGTGATATATGTGCGGAATAAGTGATTCCAGTTGACGCGCAAGCCCTGCTCAACTCCTCTGTAACAATAGCAAAGCTTACAGTATCTGCCCCTGCGCCGCCATATTCTTCAGGAAAAGGAAGCCCCATCAAGCCCAGGTCAGCCATTTTCTTAAATACTTCTACTGGAAATTCCTTTGTACTGTCTCTTTCCAGAGCTCCCGGTGCAACTTCTTCCTGAGCAAATTCCCTGATTGTTTTAAGGATCATATTCTGTTCTGCAGTTAAGTCAAAATTCATGTAAATCCCCCTTATAAGAACAAAAGTTGTATACGTTTTCATTACTATTATATAAGGGATGTTGGAGTTTTCTCAACATTTAAAAACTTTTTAAAATATTTTATTATACGAATATAGAAATAACTAATAAAAGAGAGCCAAGAGCCCCTGAAATCCATAGATACAGGAATTTCCATTTTAATCCTGAAAATAGCCAAAGAACACAATTAATTACTAGGGAAACATAGAGCATTCTCTCGTTTCCTGGATAAAACACCGATATAAAATCAACAGATCCCATTAGTAAAATCAAAGCTCCTGATATGATGGGGAAATGTATCATTTTTACTTTTTTAGAAAAATAAAAAATAAAGAAAATATCCGAGGAAATGAAAAGAATTAAAATGACGGTTTGCAAAGTGATAGACAATTCAGTAAAATAAATTAATAAAGCAGAAATTGGAATCAGCAACAGGAGGAAAAGGTTGGCAAGATATAAAACCACTGTATTTGTACGTTTTTTTATTTCCTTCGGCTGACTTCCTTCTGTGTAAAGAGCAAGCAGGTAGTCACAATAATGGTCAGGGAGCATTCGGCTCTTTTTCCAATGCAGCAGCTCGTTAACAATGATTTTTTTTCTGTTTTCTTCCAACCCAAGCACATCCTGTCAAAAAAATAGTTTACTTCCATTGTAAGAAGTAAACTATCCACTGGCAATTATTTTTTATTCTAAAAAGTCTTTTAAACGTTTGCTTCTGCTCGGATGGCGCAGCTTTCTTAAGGCTTTGGCTTCAATTTGGCGAATACGTTCGCGGGTAACGCCAAATACCTTGCCGACTTCTTCCAAAGTTCTCGTACGGCCATCGTCAAGGCCGAATCGAAGACGCAGAACGTTTTCTTCTCGGTCTGTCAGTGTGTCCAGAACATCTTCAAGCTGTTCTTTCAGGAGCTCGTATGCCGCATGCTCCGATGGAGAAGTGGCATCCTGATCTTCGATGAAGTCACCTAAGTGAGAGTCATCCTCCTCACCGATAGGTGTTTCTAATGAAACAGGTTCTTGTGCAATTTTAAGAATTTCTCTTACTTTGTCAGGAGTTAAATCCATATCTTCAGCAATTTCTTCCGGCGTTGGTTCACGGCCAAGATCCTGAAGAAGCTGACGCTGAACACGAATCAATTTATTGATGGTTTCCACCATATGGACAGGAATACGAATCGTTCTGGCCTGGTCAGCAATCGCTCTCGTAATGGCCTGGCGTATCCACCATGTTGCATACGTACTGAACTTGAATCCTTTGCGGTAATCAAATTTTTCAACCGCTTTTATCAGTCCCATATTCCCTTCCTGGATAAGGTCTAGGAAAAGCATTCCGCGTCCTACATACCTTTTCGCGATACTCACAACCAATCGGAGGTTCGCTTCTGCCAGGCGTCTTTTAGCTTCTTCATCGCCTTCCTCAATTCGGTTGGCAAGTGCAATCTCTTCTTCTGCAGAGAGTAAATCAACACGTCCAATTTCTTTTAAGTACATACGGACAGGATCATTAATTTTCACACCCGGAGGGACACTTAAATCATTAAGATCAAATTCTTCCTCATTTTTTGCAAGTTCCTGAACATTTGGATCTTCATTTTCATTATCTCCAACTAACTCAACACCCTGATCTCCGAGGAATTCATAGAATTCATCCATCTGGTGGGAATCAAGTTCAAATTGAGACAATCTTTCTGCTATATCATCATAGGCAAGGACACCTGTCTTTTTTCCTATTTCAACTAATTGATCTTTCGCTTGTTCAAGGGTCAATTCTGTATCAACCTCTTTTGAACGGGCCGACTTTTCAGCCATATGTCCCCCTCCTTCCAAAAATCACACACATTCTAAATCTTTTTCAAATGGGACTATTCCTTAGGTGGTACTAATCCCGAAACATTTATTTAAGGCACACAGCCTTTTTATAGTGACTTTCGCAAATGAAGAATTTCCATTGCGATTAAAGCCGCTTTAGCATAATCCTTTTGGCGTTCTGCTTCCTTTTCTTCATTTAGTTTTTCTTTTATTTTTAACATCTTTTGATAATTCAACACCTGTTTAAGGTAATCTGATAATTCCTGTTCACTTATTTCATCGTTTATGGACATCATTTCTATATCCACCACAATACGCTTAAGCTTTTCATCATTTATAAAATTTATGAATGCACTTGGATCAGGTGTATGGCCTTTTTCGTAGAAACCTAAAAGATAGGTAATAATAGCCTGGTGTTCATCGATGTTAAATGTATTTCCCAGAAGCATATCCTGAACTTTAAATGCTATGTCACTATTCCTGAGCATGTGGGCAATCAGCCTTCTTTCCGCTGTATGAAAGGCGGGTTTAAGACTATCAGCCCTTTTGGGTGTCTGCAGCCTTTTTTGAGGCTCGAAAGCACCTTTGCCCTTCTGGCTGCTTTTTCTCTTCTCCGTGTAATAAACCTGTTTTTGCTGCTCTTTCAAGGCTTCCAGAGAAAGGGAAAATTCATTCGCCAGCTGGCGAAGATAATGATCTCTTTCCACCGCTTTATCAAGCCGGCTGATTTCCTTTAATACCTCTTCGATATAAAGGAGCCTATCTCCTTCATTTTGAAGCCTTTTGCCTCTACGGAGATAAAGAAGTTTAAATGCCATAAAGGTTATGCTGGATTCGATTACATCATGACGAAATTTTTCTTCGCCGTATTCTTTAATATAATCATCCGGATCATAGCCGTCAGGCATCAGTGCCACTCTGATCTGGCAGCCTGCTTCCGTTAGCAGGTTTGCTGCCCGGTATGCGGCTTCGATACCGGCTTTATCGGAATCATAACAGATCGTGATTGATTGAACATTTCTTCTTAAGGAAGCAACATGTTCTTCAGTTAAAGCAGTTCCCATCGTACCAACACCATTACCGACGCCAGCACGATCAGCGGCGATTACATCTGCAAACCCTTCAAAAAGAACGGCTCTCTGCAATTTTTTAATCTGTGGTCTCGCCAAATGAAAATTATATAAAGTTTTGCTTTTATTAAAGATTGCTGTTTCTGGGCTATTTAAATATTTGGGCTCATCGGCCCCAAGGGATCTCCCTGAGAAAGCAATCGTATTTCCGCTGCGGTCAAAAATCGGGAACATTATTCTATCTCTGAAGCGGTCAAAATAGTTCCCATCTTTCTCCCTTTTGATGATCAGTCCTGCTCTTTCCATGACGCCTTCGGGGAACTTTCTTTTAGTCAGGAACTTGAAGACAAAATCCCAGGACTTTAATGAATAACCGATTTGAAATTTCTCGATCGATTCCATTGTAAAGCCTCTATTCAGCAAATATTCTAATGCATGCTGACCATCTTTTGTGTTTACAAGCAGATGGTGATAAAATTTACGTAGAAGCTCATGGGCCTCCATCATCTGCTGTATATCCACAGGCATTGATTTTGCTGATGCTGCGGATGCCGCATCAATTTCGAGCTTGATATTTCCCTTTTCAGCGAGTTTCAATGCGGCTTCCTGAAAGGAATATCCTTCTAAGTCCATTAAGAAAGAAAACGCATTGCCTCCTGCTCCGCATCCAAAGCAATGGTAGATTTGCTTTTCGGGTGATACAGAAAAGGAAGGAGTATTTTCGCCATGAAAAGGACAAAGCCCAAAGTAGTTGCGTCCTTGCTTGTTTAATTGGATATAGTCGCCAATGACATCAACAATATCTACAGCTTGCCGAATTTCATTTACTTTCTCCTCGGCGATCCGTTCTGCCATATGAACAACTCCATTACTTACTGAGGTATTCGATAAACGTTACTGAATTCCTTCAAAATTCGACAAAATCTTTGTCAGCTGCTGCACAAACCTGGATCGGTCTTCTTGCCTTAATGGTTTTGGCCCTTTCCCATAAACCCCTCTTCTTAGCGCTTTGGCTGAAAGGTGCATCATTTCCAAAGGAGTTCGAATTTCACTTTCCTCAAATAAAATTCCCCTGGGAGAAAGGACATAAACACCCTTTAACAAAAGAGTTGATTCCAATCCAATATCTTGTGTTACAACCGCATCTCCTGATTTCACATTATTCATAATGAATAAATCTGCAGCTTCCTTAGTGCTGTCAACAAATTTCCAGACAGCCCCATTCAGGTCATTTTGCATATGGGCATAAGAAGCAACGATCACTGCGTCCACAGTAAAGGAATTGGCTATTTCGACAATTTCTTCTTTTACAGGACAGGAATCAGCATCCACCATAATGATTGGTTTGCCTAATGTTCTAATAATTCTACATTACTCCGCATAATCCTTCTTTACATGAATAACTTTTGCATAGTGAGATATGTCGAATTTTTTCTTGGTCGAAAGCTTGACATGCCACAATAAATAGTTTATTCCTTGGCAGTGAACTCTAAACCTATTCGGATACATTTTTATCACAATTTTTTATTATAGTACATTAATCTCTATTTTGCCATTATTTTATCTGGCAAGAATATAATTTAATTTTCCAGGTTTTTTCTCATCATTGGCTAATTTATAGATTGTTGTATTATCTATAAATTATGCCCCTTGATTTCAGCACGGGGTACTTGCTTTCCGCGGGGAGGAACGGGAGCCTCCCGCAGGAGTCTAGTACCCTCCGCTCCACTTAACTCATCAAAAAATTTAGTTTGAAGGGAAAGCTCCCCAAAAACTTAACTGCCGGGTAAAAAAGAAAAGGCACATAAAGATTTTATGTGCTAGCTTTTCGGAAAGTTTTTCCGGTATTGATTTAGGATCATATTGGCTGTTTCTTCTACTGCTTTGTTCGTAACATCAATAACCGGGCATTTAATTTTGGAAACAGTTTTTTCAAAGTAACCTATTTCTTCTTTGATTCTTTCTATATTTGCATAGCTGGCATTATCGCTTAGACCTAATGATATCAGGCGTTCTCTTCGAATAAAGTTTAATTTTTCAGGACTGATTTTCAGACCGAAGCACTTATCCGGCGGGACTAGAAACAGCTCTTCTGGAGGATCGACTTCAGGCACAAGGGGCACGTTAGCCACTTTAAGGCGCTTGTGGGCAAGATACTGGGAAAGAGGTGTTTTTGAAGTCCTTGATACACCGATAAGCACTATATCAGCCTTTAATATACCACGAGGGTCACGGCCATCATCATATTTTACAGCAAACTCAATTGCTTCAATCTTTTTAAAATAATCTTCATCCAGCTTTCTGACCAGTCCTGGTTCGAAAAGCGGTGTAATACCGCAGGCTCTTTGGATTTGATCCATTAAAGGGCCAACAATATCAAAAGCATATATCCCTTCTTCAGCAGCCCGCTGGTTAATATATTTCCTCATGTCCGGCTTGACCATCGTATAGGCTATCATCCCATTATCAAGCTTTGCGAGTGAAATAACTTCATCAATATGTACTTTCTCTTCAACATATGGAAAACGCTTGATAGATATATCGCTGCCATTGAATTGGCTCGTTGCAGCTTTTGTTACAAGTTCAGCCGTTTCTCCCACTGAGTCCGAAACGACATAAATGACCGGCAATTTTTCCATCCTTTAACACCATCTCCTTCTTTCACTGCTACTTTTCCCCGGCCAGAGCCAGGAATGCTTTCGTCAGATTTGTTTTGGTTATCCTGCCGTTTACTTCAAACCCTTTCTCCGTCTTTTTTACAACAGGAAGGGCGTCGATCTGCTTTTCAATCAGCTTTTTAGCAACTTCGATAAGCAAATCATCTTTTTCGCACATCGTAATGTTAGGCATTCTTGTCATAATGATATTTACAGGGACTGAATTTAGCTCCTGCTTGCCAATACTTGCACGGAGTAAATCCTTCCTTGATAGAACCCCAACTAGCAGTGAACCCTGATCGACAACAAATAACGTGCCGACATCTTCCAGAAACATTGTCACAATTGCATCATATACCGACACATTCTCATTAACCACTACAGGAATGGATTGGTAATCCCTTACATATAGCTTTTGAAGGTTTTCAGTCAGCAGCTGTGCTCCAGTCTTCCCTGTATAAAAATAGCCTACACGCGGACGGGCATCTAAATAGCCTGCCATCGTTAATATAGCCAGATCCGGCCTTAGTGTTGCCCTCGTTAAATTAAGCTGTTCCGCAATACTCTCACCAGTGATCGGCCCGTTTTCCTTAACGATTTCTATTATTTTTTCCTGCCTTTTATTTAATTCGATTTTCCTCACCACCTAATCTTTTGGCACTCATTTCCCACTATAATAAGGTTATACTTTTATATAATTATTATATACTATTTGTCATAAATGAAAAGATGTGTTTCATATATAGTTTACTTTACGCTGCCTAATATGCCCAAAATACGAAAGAGCCCGTCAGAATGATAAACAGGCTCTTTCAATGACAGCCACGGCAGCTGTCCTCATCTTAGATTTTAATCGTATTCAAGCATAAAACGCAAAATTTTAGCTTATTACTTAACAATTATTTCGTTCATATTTGCAAATTTCTTTATCACATCAGCCAAATGTGCCATTTGATACAGCCTATTGCGGCGAATTTCCTGATTCTCATCCATTACCATAGTATGCTCAAAGTATTGATCAATTTCAGGTTTCAAGCTGACTAGCAAGTTAAAGACTTCTTCCTCACTAACCTCTTTTTTCAACTCCTCGGTTACTGATAAATATTTACTGAACAGAGCTTTTTCATTTTCATTTTCAAATAAGCCGCTGTCAATATCCCCTTTATCGTCTGCCTTTGAAGCAATGTTGATTACCCGGCTAAGAGCTTCAATGCTTTCCTTGAAGCCATCTGCATCTTTGTGGGATTCCAATACCTGAGCTCTATTCACAAGTGAAGGCACGGAGCCGATTTCATTTCCCAATACAGCTTCAATTAAATCATAGCGTATTGCTTTTTCCTGCAGCATATATTTAATTCTTAATTTAAAGAAAGAAACTAATTCCTGCATTAAATCACTTTTCGATTTCTTTCCTATATTCGCATTAAGCACGGTCTCTAAAGATAATGCGATCAATTCTTCGATTTTCAGATCCCAGTGTTTAGCCAGTAACGTCTGGATGATACCCGATGCCTGTCTCCTTAAAGCATATGGATCCTGGGAACCGCTTGGAATAATTCCAATTGCAAAGGATGACACAATCGTGTCCAGCTTCTCAGCAATGGAAAGTACTGCACCAGCATCGCTTTCCGGCGTCTGGTCCTCTGCATTGCGCGGCATGTAATGTTCATTAATTGCACGCGCCACAGCTTTCTTTTCGCCTTTTTGCAGGGCGTATTTTTCTCCCATAAAACCTTGCAGCTCTGGAAATTCGTAAACCATATGTGAAACAAGGTCAAACTTTGAGATTTCAGCAGCGCGGTCTGTCACTGCTTGTGCTTCATCACTGAAGTCAAGAATCTCACTCAGATTTGCTGCCAGCTGGCGGACACGGTTTACCTTTTCAGCAAGGGTTCCAATTTCTTCGTGATACACAATGTTATTGAGTTTTTCGAGCGATGCTGCGATATCCGTTTTTTGGTCTTCTCTGTAGAAGAAAGCTGCATCAGAAAGTCTTGCCCGCAATACTTTCTCATTCCCTTTAGCCACTTTTTCCAAATGGTCATGAGAACCATTCCGGACTGTCACAAAGTAAGGAAGAAGAGTGCCATCTTTGGACTTTACCGGGAAATAGCGCTGATGCTCTTTCATGGAAGTAATTAACACCTCTTGCGGAAGCTCAAGGTATTCTTCTTCAAACTTGCCATATAATGCAGTCGGGTACTCAACCAGATTATTTACTTCTTCCAATAAATCTTCATCCACTGGGATAACCCAGCCATGTTCTTCCTCAATTTTTTCCAATTGAGAAAGAATGGCACTTTTTCTTTCCTGAGGGTTAGTGATCACATATTGCGCCAGCAAGGCCTTTTCATAATCAGCAGGATTGTTAATTTCAATCTCTTTCCCTAAAAAGCGGTGACCTCTTGTAAGGTTGGAAGTATGGACATTTGTGATTGAAAAAGGGATGACTTCATTTCCGAATAATGCAATAAGCCATTTAATCGGCCTGATAAAACGCAGATCCTGATTTGCCCAGCGCATATTCTTCGGGAATGATAGCGAGGTAATAATCTGCTGAAGTTCAGGCAGAAGGGCAGCTGTTTCCTGACCTTTAATGAATTTGCTGACATGGGCGTATTCAACACCGTTAATTTCTTTAAAAAATATATCTTCAACAGAAGCTCCCTGACCCCGGCTGAATCCAACCGCAGCCTTTGACCATTCTCCATCTTCTGTTAGTGCGATTTTTTTCGCAGGTCCTTTCGCTTCCTCATTTATGTCCTCCTGGGCGGTATCCACTCCCGTTATAAGGACAGCCAAGCGGCGGGGAGAGGAGAAGGCGCTGATCTCTTCAAAAGATATTTTCTTTTCCAAAAGCCATGATTTCACTTTATCTGAAAGCTGGTTCATTGAATTAGTGACAAATCTGGCAGGCATTTCTTCGAGTCCAATTTCCAGCAGAAGATCTTTCTTATTCATGAGATCCTTCCTCCTTATCCTTTAGAATTGGGAAGCCAAGTTTTTCTCTCTCTTCATAAAAAGTCTTGGCTATTTTTCTGGCCAAATTCCGGCACCTTGCAATATAGCCTGTTCTTTCTGTTACTGAGATCGCTCCCCTCGCATCGAGCAGGTTAAAAGTATGGGAACATTTCAATACATAGTCATAAGCCGGGTGTACAAGCCCTTCATCCATTTGCCTATGTGCTTCTTTCTCATAGATATTGAACAAATTGAAGAGCATTTCCTGATCTGATGTTTCAAACGTGTATTTCGAATGCTCAAACTCGGGCTGCATGAAAATGTCCCTAACTGTAAATCCTTCTGTCCATTCAAGGTCAAAGACATTTTCCTTATCCTGAATGTAAGAGGCAAGCCTTTCAATTCCATATGTAATTTCAACAGACACAGGCTTGCATTCCAATCCGCCTACCTGCTGGAAGTATGTGAACTGTGTTATTTCCATTCCATCAAGCCACACTTCCCACCCTAAGCCAGCGCAGCCCAGTGAAGGATTCTCCCAGTTATCTTCCACAAACCGGATGTCATGTTCAAGCGGATCAATGCCCAATGCCTTAAGTGAATCAAGATACAGCTCCTGGATATTATCAGGGGACGGTTTCATGATCACCTGAAATTGATGATGCTGATAAAGCCGGTTTGGATTCTCTCCATATCGGCCATCAGCCGGACGGCGTGAAGGCTCTACATAAGCCACATTCCACGGCTCTGGTCCGATCGCCCGTAAAAATGTATATGGGCTCATAGTACCTGCGCCCTTTTCAGTATCATAAGCCTGCATCAGGATACAACCCTGTTCAGACCAATGTTTTTGAAGTGTTAATATCATGTTTTGAATATTCATAGGACACCTCTTTCGTATAAATAGTTGTATTTCGCCTCTCAATGTTGTCCGTTGATTCCCGCTCCAGGCTGCTCGCTTTTCCTGCGGAACATAAAAAACTCCCGTCTCTATGCCAAATGGCATAGGGACGAGAGTTACCCGCGGTTCCACCCTATTTGCTGCGATTTTGACCGCAGCCTCTTTGGTTGTCAATAGACAAAATTGCTCCAGAGCGCCCTTCCTTAACTATCCATACCCGGCTCCCACTGTCCCGGGTTCGCTTTAATGAGAAAAAGTTAAGTACTCTTCTCCTTCACAGCAATAATATTTTATTAATTTGAATCATAGCGGAATCACATTGGATTGTCAATCTTTAATAAAAAGCAAAAGGAGCTCATTACATAAGATCATTAAACTTGTCCATTTGATTCAAAAACTTCTTAGTCTTAAGGTTTAAGCCGGAATACTCTTCATAATAAGCAGAGATAATCTTTTTCAATTCAGCTTTGGTTTCCGGTTTAACAGAGATATTGCCGAGCCTGGACAAGTCAAAAAAATAAAAGAGGCGCAGCAGCTTAATTGTCGCCTGTGATACTTTATAATGATAAGGATCCTTATCAAGACAGCGGTGACAAATGAGGCCGTTTTCCCGGATTGAAAATGCAAAATGCCCGTCAGTGCTTCCGCAGACAGAACATTGATCAAGAACTGGATATAAACCCAAACCGTTCAGCATTTTCATTTCATAAATGTTCGTGAGAATCTCGGGATCATATCCTTCGTTTATTAAATTTAGCGTTTGATGCAGCAATTCAAACAAAAATGGGTTGGGCTTCTTATCCTCACTGCTTTTATCCGTTAAATCGACAATATAGCTTGCATAAGCCGTAAGAAAAATATCTTCTTTAATAGATCGCATGGATGAAATCATGTCACCCTGCTGCAGGGTGCCCAGACCGCTTCCGCGCTGAACTAAAAAATTCCCGTATGTAAAAAGCTGGGTGACAGCAGCAAGTCTGCTGTTGGGTTTTTTCGCTCCTCGTGCCATCACACCAACTTTTCCCCATTCACGCGTATATAAAGTAACTATCTTATTTGTTTCACTATAATTAGTTGTCCTGATGACGATGCCTTCACATTTATCAAGCAACCGTGACACCATCCCTGTCTTTCGACAAACCTATGAGATGGGAAAATCAGCTTCTGCTAGCTCTTCATCATTGCTGCCGGGTATATCCTGAGTTTCCTTTTCTAGCTCCTTGAAGAGAAGATATGTGTCAATATTTCCTGTCTGGGAAAACACTCTCCAGGTAAAATCCATCATCGAAAACCCCACCTTTCAGTTATTCAACTAGCAATTTATTTATCCCAATACATTTATCTATATCATAGCCTGTCTTTGTAAAATCATGAGACGAAAATATTGTCAATCACCTGTATGCATATAAACCAGAAATGGATAATAGTTTAATTAGGGCTGGTTCAGTACTCATCTTCACGGAAGCCAAAATCGCGGAGCTGAGACATTTTATTGCGCCAGTCTTTCTGGACTTTGACCCAAAGCTCCAGAAAGACCTGTGAACCAAGAAGATTTTCAATATCCACCCTTGCTCTTTTTCCGATTTCCTTGAGCATTTTTCCTTGCTTTCCAATCACAATGCCTTTCTGGGAGTCACGTTCCACAATGATCGTAGCCATTACATGAATGACATCTTTGTCTTCGCGGCGCTCCATTTTATCAATAGTTACAGCAAGCGAGTGCGGTATTTCCTCTCTTGTTAAATGCAGCGCTTTTTCCCTGATCAGTTCCGAAACGATAAATCTCTCCGGATGATCTGTTACCTGATCAGCAGGATAAAACTGCGGCCCTTCCGGAATATATTTTTTAATCTGTCCTAACAGCGTCTCTACATTATTGCCTTCTAAAGCAGAAATGGGGATAATTTCGCTGAAATCGTACTTTTCCTTGTAAGACTCAATAATTTTAAGAAGTTCATCTGGATGTACCTGGTCAATCTTATTGATCACAAGGAAAATTGGCGTGCGGACTGACTGAAATTTCTCAAGTATGAATTCTTCACCGCGTCCAAAGCCTTCCTGGGCATTTACCATAAACAGGATGACATCCACTTCTTTCAGTGTGTTTTGGGCAACTTTCATCATAAAGTCTCCCAGTTTATGCTTTGGCTTATGGATTCCTGGTGTATCAATAAAAATAAATTGTGCGTCATTGGTAGTCAGGACACCCTGAACTTTATTGCGCGTTGTTTGCGGCTTATCACTCATAATGGCAATTTTCTGCCCAATTACGCGATTTAAGAATGTTGACTTTCCTACGTTTGGTCTGCCGATTATGGAAATAAAGCCTGATTTGTGTCCTTGTTGTGTATTATTCATGTAAGTCCTCCGGTGAAAATGCTCCTGGCAGTAATTCTTCAACTGTTAATTCTTTAATATCCCCTTTTAAGTTGGTTAAAACAACTTTCATTTCAGGCGGACATAATTCGGATATTACCTGTCTGCATGCACCGCATGGGGGGACAGGACGGTCTGTGTCAGCAACAACAGCAATGGCTGAAAAGCTTTTTACGCCATCAGAATACGCTTTGAAAAGCGCAGTCCTTTCAGCGCAATTACACATACTGTACGCTGCATTTTCTATGTTGCAGCCGTGAAAAACCTGACCGTCACTGCTTAATAGCGCCGCTCCCACTTTGAATTTTGAATATGGCACATATGCTCTATCTCTTGCAATCTTTGCTTCTTGTATTAGTTGATCGTTATTCACAAATATTTCTTCCTTTCCTGTAAAACGGAGCTGCTCCCGATGCAATCATCGGCCATGAGGCTCGCAAAGCTTCTTTCTGTAAAAAAAAGCAGCCGCTTCTCTTATATTTTACAACATTTTACTTTGATTTTCATCGTTTGTAGCAAAAACGTAATAAAAAAATTGAATTTTCTAAAAATATTTAGGCTGATTGAATTTTATCTGGCCATTGTATTCTAAATGGCATCCCTCAGAATTTCCCCGGCCCTGTGAAATTTAATGCTGTTCTGTCATTTTAGCTGATTCAGTGAACGTTTTCAAACTCAAGCACGATAATTCTCAGCAGATTACGGTCAGCCTTTATCATAAATATAGAAATAGCAATCGAGTAGGAGGGGGTGATTAACCCCCGACCTCTCACACCACCGTACGTACCGTTCGGTATACGGCGGTTCGA
>NZ_JBQCMZ010000023.1:0-68071 GCF_051964675.1 Cytobacillus sp. SAFR-174
TGATTCAAATCCAGTAAAAAATCAAAAAAGGGGTTCGGAATGAGACTATTCCGAACCCCTTTTGTCTACAAACTGAATTAAGCTGCCCGCTAAGGCAGCTTAATTTTTTTTAAGAAAAGAAGGCTTTAATCGCATCTATTACACTAGTGAAAAAACGTTTTAGGCTTTCTAAAAATCCCTGGCCTTCTTCACTTTCAAGGTATTTGGAAATTTTGTCTTTTGCCTGGTTAAGCTGTTCACCGACCTGATTCCAATCGATATCAAGCTCTTTCAGCTTGTTGAATAAATCTATTAAGCTTAGAATCTCCTGTTCGGTCAGAGTAATGCCAAGGTCCTTTGCTGCATTTTCGATAATTGTTCTGAGTTCTGCATCTGTTTCAGGTGAATTTTTGGCCATTTCCTCTTTGATTTTGGCAATTAAAGCAGCTGCATTTTCGTTTCCAACCGAATCGCCAAGCTTGGCTGTTTCCACCATTTCCTCATTTGCCGCCTGTTTTACATCTTCAGGAATCGTCTTTTCAGCTGAAATTTCATATGCCTTAATAATGCCTGTTAAAGCAGCTGTTCCAGAAACATTTGCAGGTGCTGTAATATAAATTTTTGCATCTTTTACACCAGCAGTAATCAAAGCATTAATGTACATTTCATCGGTGACCCAGTTAATATTCTTAGTCTCGACTTCAAGACCGGAGCCTTGTTTTGCTACTGTGACTGCCGAAGAAGATATCGCTCGTGTTCCTATAAGAGCTTTAGAGATATAATTTCCAAGATATTGATGTTCTTCCTCATTTGAAACAGTAATGATGGTCGCATCTTTCGGAGCTTTCATTTCAGCCAGAAGCATATTTTTTTGTTCTTCTGATAGATTCTCACCTAAAGTGACAATTACATCACCTTCCGCCATATCTGCAAATGCCTGTATCGGCAAAACAAATAATAGCGACATTATGAATAGTAATAGCATTTTATTCCATTTCATGCGGTTACCTCCCGGAGCAAAAATAGGGAAGCCATTTATGCCAGTTCTGCGGCTCGCTTAATGGCTTCCTGTAAATAGACGATTCTTTCTGCGAAAAAGTTTCAACTCTCCTCTAACAGAAACCTTAGCTCAAAATGCCTATTTCAGCAAGCAGAATGGAATTATGAGAAAGAATAGTGTAAAATGAATGATAGTTTGTAAGTCATAGGATTTATATAAATGGGGGCAGTAAGGAGAATGAAAAAAAGCAATTGGCTTCTTTTTATAATATTGCTTGTGTTAAGCATCGGATGGGGACTTGTTTACTGGTTCTTTATAGTATAGGCTTTGCTGAAGGCGTCAAGGCAATGAATTAGCCGGTTTTATTCGAAAATAGCAACATTCAGCATGAATACATATACTGTTATGAAAAGTTTACAAACATTAAAATATGGGAAAAATAGTTTATGATGTTTTTATTCAAATAATGAGGGATTAATATGCTAATTCGATATAAAAAGTCATTTGAAAAAATTGCAATGGGTCTTTTATCTTTCATGCCTAATGAAAAAGACTTGAAAAGGCTGCAGCAGACGATGAAGCAATATGAATCAGAAGAAAATCGGCAGCTGTTTTTGTGGAAGGAAGGCGAAGATATAATTGGACTGGTCGGCGTTACTTCAAGTGATCAGACAATGGAGATTCAGCATATCTCTGTTAACCCGTCACACCGGCATCAAGGCATTGGCAAAACGATGATAAAAGCATTGGATGAACTATATCCTGGGAAAACTTTAACTGCAACAGATGAAACCGAATCTTTTCTAAGCAAATGTGATGTTAATTAACAAAAGCGGAAGTGCCTGCACAAACCCGCATCGGTCAGCTTAACTGCTAACGGGGTTCAGCAATATGCTTTGCTACATGGAAAAGGCAGCGAATAAATTATTCCTGCCTTTTTTTCCGGTTCAGGGCATCAAGTCTTTCTTTAATAACCATGGTTCTATCCCTTCTTTTATGGCGGTGCACAATATCTTTATCTGGTGAATTGCTGTCAAAGCACCAGGGAAATCCCTTGGATGCGGAGAACTTCATACATTCTTCCTTAAGTATTGGATCTATAATTGGCAAGTTAACGCTGGAGTAATGTCCGCCGTTTTGAATCAGAACGAGCCTGTTCTTAAGATCCTTTATTAATTGATCTGTATCCAGACCCAGTGACTGTATTTCTTCAGCTCTGCTCTCCAAAATGACGATTCCTTTGCGGAGAGTTCGTTCAGCACCATTTAAATTTTCTCTTCGATGATGATAAAAAGAAACTGCCATAAGAATTAATCCGACCCATGCAGACTTTTTATTGTTTGGATCCGTACTCTTCCAATATTCCTCCAGTGTTTCGTGACATTCAAAATAATCTCGGTCACCATGAAAATGGACCAGGAACTCAATATATTTATCAGGATACATACTTTCACTCCTTGACAATTCTTACTTCATTTTACCACAGCACAATCGAATAACAGAAAAATAAAAACCCGGCGCTTAACCGGGCTTTAACAGCTGATAAATCAGAATATAAATATTAGTGATTTTGGATTTCTGACAGGACAGCCATGTCTATCGGCAAATTTGCAGAATCAGCTTAATAAACACGGAGGTTTAGAAGAACCAGGAAGCTCCGACAATAATTAATAGAATGAACAAAACGACAATTAAAGCAAACCCGGTTCCGCAATCTCCAAATCCAGTATTAGACATATAAAATACCTCCTGTATCTTTATTTCCCTACATCGTATGTAGGCAATTGCCTTATTGATTGGGCGGATTAAAAAAATTCACGAATGAAGCAGGGGCATTGCTGACATCAGGGTTATTTTTCTATTGGATAACATCCATGAATAATCTATACTAGATATAGCCTTTTGGCATTTAAGGGAATTTATATTAGGAAAATTTGGTGGGTATTTTATGCAATATGATCATTATAACGTCAAAATAGATGCTTTCGAGGGGCCTCTGGATCTTCTTCTTCACCTTATTAACAGGCTGGAAATTGATATCTATGACATTCCTGTATCAGAGATTACCGAGCAGTACCTCATTTATATACATACAATGAAGGAGCTCCAGCTTGACGTAGCAAGCGAGTATCTTGTAATGGCCGCAACGCTTCTGGCAATTAAAAGCAAAATGCTGCTGCCAAAACATGATGAGGAAGAGCTCGAGGATGAATTTGGATTGGAAATGGAAGAAGACCCCAGAGATGAACTTGTAGAACGGCTGATTGAATACCGTAAATATAAGGAAGCTGCAGAGGAGCTTAAGGAGCGGGAACAGGATAGAAGTTTAATGTATACAAAGCCGCCTGCAGACCTTTCGGAATTTGTGAATGAAACACAGCAGGAAAAAGCTGATTTGAATGTAAGTCTTTATGATATGCTTGGCGCTTTGCAAAAGTTATTAAGAAGGAAGAAACTGCAAAGGCCGCTTTCTGCAAAAGTTGCCCGCCAGGAGATTCCCATTGAGAAGCGGATGTCCGAAATTGTGGAACAGTTAAGAAGTATAAAAGGCAGGAAAAAGTTCACCGATCTTTTTCCGGTATCGGACAGAGAGCATATAGTAGTAACTTTCCTGGCGGTACTGGAGTTAATCAAGCGAAAAGAAATTCAGGTCGAGCAGGACAAAAATTTCTCTGATATTTTTGTAGCTTCCATGGAAGGAGGAAAATAGTGTGGAGATCGTTAATTGGAAGGGCATAGCCGAAAGCCTCCTGTTTGCAGCTGGTGATGAAGGTTTGTCTCTTAAGCAAATCGCCCATGTGCTGGAGGTGGAAGAGAATCAGGCACGTGAAATAATGGACAGCCTTATGGAAGACTACAATACTGGCAGCCGCGGAATAATGGCTATTGAATTGGCGGGGACTTTTCAGCTGGTTACGAAAAAGGAGTTTTCCCCATACCTGAAGAAGCTGGTAGAGTCTCCTTCTGCCGCTTCCCTTTCTCAGGCGGCCCTCGAGACACTCGCAATTATTGCTTACAGACAGCCAATTACAAGGACAGAAATTGAGGAAATTAGAGGAGTCAAGACAGAGCGACCTCTTCATACATTGTCTGCAAAAGCCCTGATTAAAGAAGTTGGACGGGCAGATGGAACAGGGCGTGCCTATTTGTATGGAACAACTAAAGAATTCCTTGATTATTTTGGCCTTAAAAGCATAGAAGAGCTTCCGCCTCTCCCGGATAAGATCAGTGAAGAAGAGGATTCATTACAGGAGGAGGCTGATTTATTCTTTGAAAAGTTCCAGGAGCTCGATTCTTGAGTTTTCTGACACATTACATAGGAAGTGTGGTAAAATAGATTTAAATTTTTCCCTTTCCTTTAATACATATTAATCTTGTAAACCATCGGGAAATAGGAGGGTTTTGCTTGCTGATTAAACATTGCAGGGGATATGAGCTTGAAAAAGAAAAGCCAAACACCTCGGAAGATTTTTTTAACAGAAGTGAAATTGTGTTCGAAGAAGATGGACAGGAGAAGACTTTTCAAGTTTTATATGTCCGTTTCTTTGATGAATCCATGAATGAGTTCTCACCATATGACCAGGATCCAGTCTTTAAGGCTGGTTCTAGAGAAGTTCAGTTCAAGGATATTGTTGCTCTTTCATGTTTATTGAAGAACCCGGGTTTTAGACATCGCAAACGAATTTATCTTAATGCAAAGGCTGATTTTGCATCCTATTTTCAGGATCTGGACTTTTCCATGCTTCCCTCCATTTTTGAAGCGTTGGAGAGTAAAAAATCCTATGACCTGCGATCACCTTTAGATTTCATTGTTCAACCGCAACAATAGCCAGTTTATAATTATGGGGGTGTAATGGATGGGGAATTCAATTGTTAAATCACAGATGGAAGATGTGAAAAATTTCCTCGGTAATAGCGTTGCCGCATTTGAAGATTTCTTAAATAATACAACAATAAAAGATCTTGAAGCAGAACAACAAGGGAATGCGAATTATTATAAAAGTATCCTCTCACATGTTAGAAAACTGCTTGTATATTGTGAAGAAGGACTTGATGCAAGCACGATCATATTAAAAAGTGACCCTTTCCAAAAAGGGGCTGCCGAAAAGACGTTATACAGGATTTACCATCAATGCATTGAAGAGTTTTTTTCTCCCAAAAATGATGCATGGTTTGAGAATAGCCGTTCAGCATATACAGGAAAAAACTCAATCCAGTTTCATGATGAAGTTCCGGACAGCCTCAAAACAATGTTCAGGCAGCTGGAAGGAGAGTTCCAAAGGGTTCGTGAGGAGCTTGAATATTACGAAACCGATTACCGGACAAAAATGATTCAATCAAAATAGCATTGGAAGTGGAGAACAGCAGGCAGCTGTTCTTTTTTTATCGCAGTCTAACGGGCAGTAAGACCCCCACTTCAAGACTCAGAGGAATCAAAGGAGGATAAGTGGGGGTCAAACTGCCCGTAAAGGCCCGATTGGTGAGATACAGTGAAACTTGCCGATGCGCAGGCAGAGGCTTAGTTGAACCAATCGGGTTCGTAGTGTCGATTGATCGAAGCGCTAGCGGAGATCTTAGCGACACTAGAACGCGACTAAATCAGTGGGGGATAAGGAAAACCCCCACTGATTGAAGTTTCACTTTATCGCATGTTACAGGAAGATTTCCTTTTTCATTGGAAAACGTACAAACTTTCACTCATACAAATAGAAAGTGAGCTATTTATGGAAGCGAGTGAGGGATTGTATGAGTAAAATGGAAGATTACATTAAGGACGTTACGAAATGGAACAAAGAGCTAAGAGATTTTTTAGATTCGGAGGATGTTGAACAAAACAATGAATTGTGGCAGAGGCTGGATCATTTTACCGAAATTATGGATGGAATAAACGGCCCACTGGATATAGAAGCTTTGGAAAAGCTGCAGAAACAAGTGGACTCTCTTCATTCGGAAATGGAGAATTACTTTTCCAATAGACAGCAGCTTGGAAATATCTATATGAATGAATCGTACATTTCTGCGGGAAAGCATATTTTACCTCCGCTCCCTTACGATTACAGTGCACTTGAACCGCATATCTCAGGGGAAATAATGAGGCTGCATCATGATAAGCATCATCAATCATATGTAGATGGCTTGAACAAAGCAGAGTTAATGCTTCAAAATGCGAGAAATAATAATGATTACAGCCTCGTAAAACACTGGTCCCGCGAGCTGGCCTTTCATGGTTCCGGTCATTATTTGCATACGATTTTCTGGAATAATATGAGTCCTGAAGGCGGTGGGAAGCCTTCAGGTGCACTCCTGAAGGAAATGAACAAATACTTTGGGAGCTTTGAGAAATTCAAAAGCCACTTCACTGAAGCAGCCAAGCAGGTAGAAGGAGTGGGCTGGGCAATCCTGGTGTGGTCTCCAAGAGCGCGCAGGCTCGAAATACTTCAATCGGAAAGGCATATGCTTTTAACTCAGTGGGATACAATCCCTCTGCTGGCTTTGGATGTATGGGAACATGCTTATTATCTGCAATATAAAAATAACCGTGGTGATTATATTAAAAATTGGTGGAATGTTGTCAACTGGAAGGATGTAGAAAACAGGTATTTAAAAGCATCTGAATTAAAATGGAAGCCTTTCTAAACAGGAGCAGAAATAAGCAGCAGGGGAGTACAAAACGTATTCCCCTGTTTTTTGATGTACAAGCCATTTTCAAATCCACAATACAAGTCAAACATAATAGTCATATCACTACTTGTCCTGCATAAACTTGTACAAATAAATGAAAACATGCGGCTCCTCCTTTTGGGGAGATCATGTATTTCGCTCAATCTGACATCCACAAAGGAGACGGGGTTTTGTGCAATGAAAATGTTTAGCAGGCTGATGGCCATAGCTTTGGTCACCGCGTTGATGATGATGAATTTTCCTCAGAAGACAGAGGCTTCAGTTTCAGTAAGTGCCCGGAGCGCAATATTAATGGAACAGGATTCCGGCCGTATCCTTTACCAGAAAGAAGCAAATGAAATAAGGAGAATAGCAAGCATTACAAAAATCATGACAGCAATTCTGGCGATAGAATCCGGAAAAATGGACGATTTGGTTAAAATAAGTGATCGTGCTGTCAGAGCGGAAGGGTCATCGATATATCTAAAGGCAGGAGAAAAAATAAAGCTTGAGGATCTGGTTTTCGGGCTAATGCTTCGTTCAGGCAATGACTCTGCAGTCGCAATCGCAGAACATGTTGGCGGAAGCCTTGAAGGATTTGGATTTTTAATGAATAAGAAAGCTGAAGAAATCGGCATGAAGAATACCCATTTTGCAAACCCCCATGGTCTGGATGATCATGAAGACCATTATTCGACTGCTTATGATATGGCTCTGCTGACCAGGTATGCAATGAATAATGAGACCTACCAAAAGATTGCAGGAACAAAGGTGCACCGTGCACCAAACCCGAATGAAAGCTGGGACAGGGTGTGGAAAAATAAAAATAGACTCCTGACTGAATTATATGAGTATTGCACAGGGGGGAAAACAGGATATACAAAAAGGGCGAAGAGAACTCTTGTAACAACAGCATCGAAAGGCAGTCTTAATTTGATTGCAGTCACTCTAAATGGGCCGGATGACTGGAATGACCATATTAATATGTATGAGACAGCTTTTAGAACCTATGATTCTGTGGAAGTCCTGCCTGAGGGAATTATATCGGATATTGATGATGAATTTTATAAAGGGAGGGTTTATATAAAGCATTCATACAATTATCCAGTTACAAAAGAAGAGAAAAACAACTTTAAAATTGATATAAAGCTGCTAAAGCATGAATCAGAATGGGACGACGGCAGGACAACACCTGACGTGGTCGGGCAGGCAACCGTGTATTTTGAAGACCAGAAAATTAAAAAACTCCCAATCTATTATAAGCATGATGAGGTAAAAGAGGATAAGTCGCTAATAGACTACTTTAAGGGTCTTTTCACCTCAATTGCAGGAGTGAAGACAAATGGTTAATATCATTTGGGTGATGCTTACAGCTATAGGCTTAGTTTTTGCTATGATAAACGGCACTATAAATGAAGTGAACGAAGCCATTTTCAATGGTGCAAAAGAAGCGGTCACGTTATGCATTGGTCTTATTAGCATTCTTGTTTTTTGGCTTGGAATGATGAAAATTGCTGAGGACGCCGGCCTGCTGAATAAGCTTGCATCCTTATTCAGGCCAATTGTGAAGAAGCTTTTTCCAGAAGTGCCCGGTGATCATCCGGCAATGGGATATATGCTATCGAACATGATGGCCAATATGTTCGGTTTGGGAAACGCAGCAACCCCTCTCGGCATAAAAGCAATGGAAGAACTGAAAAGATTGAATGGGGGAAAGAATGAAGCGAGCCGTTCTATGATAACCTTTTTGGCCATCAACACTTCAAGTCTGACCTTAATTCCTACAACCGTGATTGCCATACGGATGAATTATAATTCTGCCTCGCCCACCGATATCGTAGGTCCTACCTTAGTGGCTACATTCTGCTCTACATTGGCCGCAATAATGATTGACCGATATTTCTATTACCGAAGAACGCGAAAAGGATGAGGTTAGGATGGAGATTGTTTCAGCTGTTTCCCTTTGGTTAATTCCTATTTTAATAGGCTTTATATTAATATATGGAACATTTAAGAAGGTTCCTACCTATGAAAGCTTTACTGAAGGCGGAAAAGAAGGTATAAAAATTGCTGTATCCATTATTCCTTTTCTTGTCGGGATGCTTGTAGCCATCTCAGTTTTCAGGGCTTCCGGCGCCCTGGAGTATTTTATGAATCTGATCAGGCCCGGACTGGAGGCAATTGGAGTGCCTCCTGATATCGTACCCCTGGCTATCATTCGTCCGATCTCAGGAACTGCAGCACTGGGAATGACCAGTGACTTAATTGCTGTCCATGGTCCCGACTCCTTTATAGGCAGGCTTGCCTCAGTACTGCAGGGCAGCACAGATACAACTTTTTATGTCCTGACGGTCTACTTTGGAGCAGTGGGAATCAAAAAAATGGGTGATGCCCTTAAAGTCGGGCTGCTGGCCGATTTGGCAGGCATTATAGCATCCATTGTGATCGTGACACTTGTTTTTGGCAGTATGTAGCCATTAATGAAATTATCCGGAACAAAAGATACCTGAATGTGGGTATCTTTTTTATTTTACTTTCAAATCTCAACATTCAGTAATTACAGTTTATTACTTACCTAAGCTGTTTTGGCAATGGTTTGCTTTGAAAACTTGACGAATTATGTCATAATTCATTAGGAGTGAAAAAGTATGAAGTATTGTTAATAAAACTTTGAGGTGACATAAATGGAAAGATTGCAGAAAGTTATTGCCCATGCGGGGGTTGCTTCGCGAAGAAAAGCTGAAGAGCTAATGGGTGAAGGCCGTGTAAGGGTTAACGGAAAAACAGTAAAGGAACTGGGGGTTAAGGTCTCTCCTTCTGACCGCATTGAAGTGGATGGAATACCGTTGGAGAGAGAGGAGCCTGTTTATTTTCTTCTCTATAAACCAAGAGGCGTCATTTCAGCCGTTTCAGATGACAAGGGCAGAAAAGTCGTCACGGATTTCTTTGAGGGAATCAAACAAAGAATATACCCTGTTGGAAGACTGGATTACGATACATCCGGAATCCTCATTCTTACCAATGACGGGGAGTTTGCAAATCTTTTAATGCACCCAAGCAATGAAATTGAAAAAGTCTATGTTGCCAAGTTGAAAGGCATCCCTTCAAAAGAAAAAATGAAGAGCCTTCAAAGAGGGATCGTGCTTGAAGATGGAAAAACAGCACCTGCCAAAACCAAGCTGTTATCAATGGATAAGAAAAAACAGACAGCTATTGTGGAAATCAGCATTCATGAAGGACGCAACCGCCAGGTTAGGAGGATGTTTGAAGCCATTGGTCATCCTGTTCTGAAACTGAAGAGGGAGAGATATGGGTTCCTCACTCTGCAGGGATTATCAGCGGGGGATGCAAGAGAACTTACTGCCCATGAAGTTAAGCAGCTCCGGACACTCGCGATGAAGAAGAAATAGTCAGCCTTCAGAAAAATTCATAGAAGTGTCACAGTTACGCTAATTTGTAAACAATATAGGTATGATGAAAAATGCTATAATAGTAAACAGCTATGAGGCAAAAATCTTTTCCATATGTTACATATAAATTTGTTAAGGTACGGTCTTTTGGCCTGATTACGATGCCTTAGGAGGGGAAGTTTTTTATGAAAAAGCAGCGTCTGGTAATGAGAACAGTCATATTGCTTGTCCTTGGTGCTGCCGTAGCATATACGCTATACGCAAATTTTACGAAAGATAAAATTCAAAAGGTTGCTGTTGGGGAAAAGGCACCTGATTTTGTACTGACAGATATGGATGGCAATAAACACAGGTTATCCGATTATGAAGGCCAGGGTGTTTTCCTGAATTTCTGGGGTACATGGTGCAAACCCTGTGAGAAGGAAATGCCATATATGAACAATCAATATGAGCAATTTAAAGATGAGGGTGTTCAGGTTTTGGCTGTTAATGTCGGCGAGACAGATTTAGCAGTAAATAAATTTTCTGAGCGTTACGATCTGGCCTTCCCGATTGTAATTGATAAGGATGGCCAAGTCCAATCTGCTTACGGAATTAATCCTCTTCCTGCCACTTTTCTCATTGATAAAGATGGAAAGGTTGTCAAGTATATTACAGGTGAGATGACGGAAGAAACGATCAAGAACTATATGGAACAGATTAAACCATAAGTTACGGGGAGTTTTATATATGAAAGAAGTAAAATGCGACTGCGGCCATGTTAATCCCATAGGTACGATACTATGTGAGTCGTGCGGGAAGGTATTGGAAGAAAAAGAAAAAGACAAAAAACTTCTCGATATGCGGTATGAAGGCAGTGCACGCCGCTCGCAAACCTATAATAAAACGATAATTGATAAGATATGGAATTTCTTCTCATCTGTTAAGGTTGGAGTCTGGCTGATCGTAATAACGCTGATAGCATCAGCCGTTGGAACAATACTGCCTCAGGAAATGTATATTCCGCCAATCATGCCTGCTGAAGAATATTACGAAGACCAATATGGATGGATTGGTAAATTATACTACGACCTTGGATTTCATAATCTATACAGCTCATGGTGGTATTTGATTTTGATTGCCTCAATTGGTATATCTCTTGTAATCTGCAGTCTGGATAGGGTTGTTCCATTGTATAGAGCTTTAAAAAAGCAGAAGGTAAGCCGTCATGAAAGCTATCTGCAGCGCCAGAGGGTTTTTGGTGCGTCACAGCCAGAAGATACTGATAAGGCCTTCACAATGGCAAAAGAAAAATTAAAATCCAAGAAATACAGCATCCGGGAAGAGAATGGAAACATCCTTGCTGAAAAAGGACGTTTCTCAAGATGGGGCCCATACGTTAACCATGTGGGACTTATCATATTTTTAATTGGCGGAATGCTCCGTTTTGTACCGGGCATGTATGTTGACAAAATTCTTTGGATCCGGGAAGGCGAAACAAAGGTCATTCCGGAAACCAATGGTGAATACTACCTTAAAAATGACGGCTTCATCCTTGAAATGTATGATAAAGAGAAAGATAACGAAGTGTTTGGGGAAGCGATTGACAAAGCAGGAATGGTAGCTAAAAATTATCAGTCCAATGTCACTCTTTATAAAAAACAGGGCGATACTGTTGCAGGTGAAGAGGCTGATCTCAAGAAAGTTAAGGACTATGAAATTAAGGTAAATAAACCTCTTAAGTTTGAGAACTTTGCATTATACCAAGTAGATTATAAACTTAATGAACTTAACAAAATGTCATTTGCCCTTACAAATAAAAAAACGGGTGAGGAATACGGGGACTTAACAGTCGACCTGAATCATCCACAGGATGAATATGATCTTGGAAATGGCTATAAAGCAGAAGTTGTCAGCTATTTTCCCGATTTTGAATTTGATGAAAATGGAGAACCTGTTACAAAGTCCAGAATTCCTAATAATCCTGCCTTTGTTTTTAAAATGTTTACTCCGGATAAGCCTGATGGCGAAATAAGTTTTGTTGCGATCAGACAGACTATTGAACCATTCGGCGATAATGAATACAAGATGGCCTTTAAAGGCGTAGATACCAAAAATGTATCGGCCTTGACCGTCCGAAAAGATTTAACATTATGGATTATCGCATTGGGCGGTGTTATTTTCATGATAGGTGTTGCACAGGGATCTTATTGGAACCATCGGAGAGTTTGGCTGCGCCGCGTTAATGGAGAAGTGTGGGTAGCAGGACACACTAACAAAAACTGGCATGGACTTAAAAGGGAAATTGAAGCAGCATTGGATGGAACCGGAATTAAGATGCCGGAAGATCAGCTGCAAAATCAAAGTGAAAAGAAAGGCTAAGGAGGAATCTGAGTGGTTACAATAAGCAGCAATTTACTATACACAGCTTTTATCCTCTATTTAATTGCTACTGTCTTTTTTGCCGGCTCTATAAAGGATAAGAATAGAACGAAACAAGGGCCAAACAGATGGGCAGCCTTTGGATTATGGATCTCGATTATCGGGTTTGCTGCACAGCTTGGCTACTTTATTACAAGGTGGATTGCAGCCGGGCATGCGCCTGTCAGCAACCTTTTCGAATTTACAACATTCTTTGGAATGTCGCTTGTTGGTGCTTTTATAGTGATTTACTTAATTTATAAAACACCTATTTTAGGAGTCTTTACGCTCCCGGTTGCGGTACTGATGATTGCTTATGCAAGTATGTTTCCGCGGGAGGTTTCACCGCTGATCCCCGCCCTGCAAAGTGATTGGCTTCATATTCATGTTACAACAGCTGCAGTTGGGCAGGCTATTTTGGCTGTAAGCTTCGCTGCCGGATTAATTTATCTGGTAAAGTCAGTGGATCAAACTAAGCAAAGCAAACAGAGATTCTGGCTGGAAGCCGTTATGTTTGGCCTGGTTTGTACACTTGGATTTATTATTATAAGCTCAAGCTTCTCAGCTTCAGGCTACAAGGCGGAATTTAACTGGATTGATAAGAACGGTCAGGAAGACGTTCTCGAATATCATATGCCTGCTTTAACAGGTCCTCACGAGGGTCAGCTGATTACAGAAGGTAAATTTGAACCGCTTGCGGAAATGCCTGCAATTATTAATGCTAAAAAATTAAATACCGTTATATGGTCTTTGGCTTCAGGTGTCATTCTATATCTTGCTCTAAGATTGGTTCTACGCAAAAGGGTTGGAGCTGCACTTCAGCCGCTTGCCAAAAATATTAATCTTGATTTGGTTGACGAAATCGCTTACCGCTCAGTATTAATAGGATTTCCGGTCTTTACACTAGGAGCTTTGATTTTTGCCATGATATGGGCACAAATTGCATGGACTCGTTTCTGGGGATGGGATCCAAAGGAAGTATGGGCTCTCATTACCTTCCTATTTTATGCTGCCTACCTGCACCTTCGCCTTTCAAAGGGCTGGCATGGCGAAAAGTCTGCATGGCTTGCTGTAATCGGATTTATCATTATCATGTTTAATCTGGTGGCGGTAAACCTGGTCATTGCCGGATTGCACTCCTACGCTGGATCATAACAAGAAAAGCGGAGGCGCCTTGCTCACCCCCGACCAGCACAAGACGATCCTTACGGAAAGGCGTTCTTTGCCTTTTTGGGAGGATTGCCCGAAATGTGGAGGCGACTGTCCAGGGACGACAGGCATAAGCCGGTTCCTGTAAGAAGGCGTATTTCCTTCTGGAAGGAAACGGCTTATGATCCCGAGTCCCTAGGAGCCGAAACAAGACAAGCTTGTGACCTCGAGGGGGTAGGCGCTGGAGCTAGACCGTTCCCAAAATTCAAAGATAATATTCCTGATAATAATCATACAAGCCTTCACTTCACAATAGTGAAGGCTTTAATTAAAGATTTTTTATTGAACGTTAGGGGGACTTGAAAATGGAAAACCAAGTGAAAATATTACTAGTGGATGATGAAGAAAGAATCCGCCGTTTATTGAAGATGTACCTTGAGCGTGAAAATTTTTCAATTGATGAAGCAGAGAATGGTAACCAGGCTTTGTCAAAAGCCCTGGCAAATGATTATGATGTCATCCTATTGGATTTAATGATGCCCGGCAAAGACGGAATAGAAGTCTGCAGAGAACTGAGAGAAAAAAAAGCTACCCCTGTGATCATGCTTACAGCTAAAGGGGAAGAAGTTAATCGCGTACAGGGATTTGAAGTCGGCACTGATGATTATATCGTAAAGCCTTTCAGTCCCAGGGAAGTTGTCCTGCGTGTGAAGGCTTTATTGCGCAGATCTTCTAAAACTACTTACCTGCAGACAGAAACAACAGCAAAAGATGTAATCGTATTTCCTCATCTAACGATCGATAATGATGCTCACAAAGTATTGGCTGATGGAAAAGAAGTCAGTTTGACGCCAAAGGAATATGAACTGCTTTATTTCCTGGCAAAGGCGCCGGATAAGGTTTTTGACAGGGAGCATCTGCTTAAAGAAGTATGGCATTATGAATTTTTCGGAGATTTGCGAACAGTTGATACTCATGTGAAGCGTTTGCGTGAAAAACTGAATAAAGTTTCTGAGCAGGCTGCCAGAATGATTGTCACCGTTTGGGGAGTGGGCTACAAGTTTGAGGTTATTAATGAATGATGCTCTTTAGGAGTGTTGCCGGAAAGCTTTGGGGCACAATTCTTTTATTAGTTTCCTTTGTACTGCTTATTTTAACAGTCATGCTGCTGGAATTCTTTGAGAATTACCATATAAATGAAACAGAAAAAGGATTATCGAATACTGCCCATAAAATAACCAGAATTTTAAAAGAACATAATCGTGATGTCGGTTTGGAAATTTCCTGGGAGCTTGTCGATGATGTTACAAAAGTAGTTATTATTAACTCGCCGAAAGAGTACTACTATTCTCCAAACCATACAGATTCATTAAAACTGCCCATTTCCTACCTCACCGAGGAAGATGATTTGAAAGAAGTTCTTGCGAAAGACAAGACTGTAAAAAAAGTAACATCCGTTAATCCGGAGTATACAGACGTATCCGCAGATGACGACAGCAAAATTCTTATCATTGGAGTCCCGCTTGAAGGTGACGGCAGCAATGGAGCCGTTTTTATTTATCAGTCCATTGAGGTAATGCACGAAACATTGCGTTCAACCACAAAGTTTATTTTGCTGGCTGCGGGAGTTGCCATCATTTTAACAACCATCTTTGCTTTTTTCTTATCGACAAGAATCAATGCTCCACTGAGAAAAATGAAAGAAGCTGCCTTTGAGGTAGCAAGAGGTAAATTTGATACGAAAGTTCCGATTCTGACTAATGATGAGGTTGGCGAATTAGCCATGGCTTTTAATCAAATGGGCAGACAGCTGAAATTTAATATGAATGCCTTAAGCCAGGAAAAAGAACAGCTGGCAAGCATTTTAAGCGGGATGGCTGATGGGGTAATCACCTTCAACCGGGATGGAACGATACTGATTACGAATCCTCCTGCAGAGCGTTTTCTGCAAAGCTGGTTTTATGAGCTGGATGACATCGAGAATAATACGGAGGAAGTTCCTTCCAAAGTAATGGAGCTCTTCCAGCTTGCTGTTAATACGGAGAAGGAACAGATTGGTGAAATCCCAATACAGGGCCGTTCATGGGTGATAATCGTTAGCCCTCTTTATAATAAAAAATATATTAGGGGAGCGGTTGCAGTTATCAGGGATATGACAGAGGAGCGTAAGCTTGATAAGCTCCGCAACGATTTTATAGCTAATGTTTCTCATGAATTAAGGACGCCAATTTCTATGATGCAAGGATATAGTGAAGCGATCGTCGATGATATTGCGGGAACGGATGAAGAGAAAAAAGAGATGGCAAGTGTCATTTATGATGAATCCCTGAGAATGGGCCGGCTTGTGAACGAATTGCTTGATCTTGCCAGAATGGAAGCTGGGCATATTCAGCTGACAATGGAAGAAACTGATGTAAACTCCTTTCTGCAAAGAATCACCAGAAAATTCCAGGGACTCGCAAAAGAGAAGGAAATTAACCTGGAACATGATTTGCAAAGCGAAAATTTATCTATTCAATTGGATCCGGACAGAATAGAACAGGTTATGACCAATCTGATTGATAATGCCATCCGGCATACCCCCCATAACGGAGAGGTTAAAGTTATCGAACGGAGTGATGAACGGGGACTGCTTATCGAAGTGAAAGACTCTGGCTCGGGAATCCCCGAAGAAGACCTGCCCTTTGTATTTGAGCGTTTTTACAAAGCTGACAAAGCAAGGACAAGGGGCCGCTCCGGAACTGGCCTTGGACTCGCAATTGCAAAAAATATTATTGAAGCTCATAAAGGTCATATTACGGTTCAAAGTAAGACCGGACATGGTACGACATTTTCAATATTTATCCCTCGAAATGACGGATAAAGACGGGAATTGTGGCGATTGTTCTTGATACACGGGAAACAATTAATCATAGGCTGGGGAAGGAGATGCAAGAATTTCCTTCCCTTTCTTTTTGAATTATAATGAAAAGGCATTGGCCGTTCGTATCTGAAGGCAGGGAGTAATCCCCCGCCCAAACAGGCTCTTGCGTTTTTCTGCACAATAATAATATAGTTAAACTGTAACTTTTTTTAGAGAGAGAACGACTATTTTATTGAACGGGGAGGGGAATTCATGGACTCCGTTTTTGATGAACTTTATAAAAAATACCATCAGGACGTTTTTCAATTTCTTTTTTATATGGTCAAAAACAAGGAACTGGCTGAGGATTTAGTCCAGGAAGTCTATATAAGAGTGTTAAAGTCATATGAAAGATTTGAAGGGAAAAGCAGCGAAAAAACCTGGCTCTTTTCAATTGCGCGGAATGTTGCCATTGATTCCTTTCGCAAGCAAAAGGGCTGGAAACAAAAGATTATGGAGAAATTTGACTGGTCAACTCAGCAGGTAAAGGATGAACACCCCTTGCCTGATGAAATTGCTGTTCAACGGGAAGAAATCCAGATGATCTATCGCTGTCTTGATTTATGCACCATTGACCAGAGGCTAGTCATTATTATGAGATATATACATGAACTCACCATTACAGAAACAGCTGATTCACTTGGCTGGACTGAAAGTAAGGTAAAGACAACGCAGCACCGTGCGTTAAAGGTGTTGAAAAATCATATGGAACATTTTAAGGCAAAGGAGGGAATGGATAATGAAGGAATCAAAATGGAGCGATGAGCAGCTTCAGGAATTGCTGAGCCAGATGCCAAAGATTAAAGATAGTCGAGACCCAAGAGAAATTTATCAAACCATACAAATCAAGATGGGCAAACAAAAGAAAAGAACATGGATCATGCCTGCTGCAGCAGCGGCTGCTGCCTTGCTCCTGCTTTTCATTCTTGCCCCGAACCTTATGAATTGGCAGGAGTCTGCTGATAAACAAGTCGAAATTAAATCAGATCAGACACAATCATCTGAAAAAATAACAGATGACAATTACAGTATATCGGAAGCCAAAGACGAAGACTTGGATCCGGAACCTCTTGCTAAAGATGAAGATCCACAAGAGGATCATGCGCAGCTTTCCGGTGACCCGGAAAAAGACTCAAGCGATGATATAAGCATGAAGTCTGTTTCATCCGTAGCAAGCCCTACTGCCGTATATGAAGAAGATTTGGCAGGAAAAGAAGTCCTGACCTATGCAATTCCGGATAAGGAGGCTCAAAATATTGTACCAGTCAGCGTTCTGGTTGATGATGACCCGGCCAGGACGAAATTTGCTTTGTTTGAAGACACGATGAGCAAACTTACTGAAGATGCTTGGGGTTTAGATGATTACTATCCTTTAAAAGCAAATTTAACTCACGACCAGGAAAATAATATCCTGACAGTTGATGTGCCGGCGGATCACCCATATAGTTTTTCCTCCTCCTCAGAGTTACTTTTAGAGAAGGTTTTGGCGAATATAATGAACAATCTGGATATAGAAAAGATTGACCTCAGAACGGAAGGGAAAGTCGGCATTGAGTTCGGCCATTATGGATATAGAGACGAATTTATCCCGGAAAATAGCAATGGTAACTTAATTTATTATTTCTTATATCCTAATGGTGCAGATTCAACACCATTCCTGGTGCCGTTAAGAGAAGAGCTCAATTCGGTAAAAGATGCTCTGAAAGCTATGAAACAAAATAGGACTGAAAATAATTTACAGGCATCCATACCGGATGATGTTGATTTTGAAATAGAAGAAATAAAGGATAGCAAACTCATAATCCGTTTTAATAATGAATCAGAAATAATCGATAATGCACCAACACTTCATGCAATCGAAGCAATCCTTCTTACGGCAAAAGACTTTGATTTCGACACGGTCAAATTAGAAAATGCAGATGTTGATAAAATAGGCAAGTTTGATCTTACTGAGGAATTAAAGGTACCTGTAGCAGCTAATAAACGAGATTTGCCAAATTAGAAGACGGCCCTGTGTGGCCGTCTTTTCCATTTTAGGATAAAGTTCCTCCATATCTGCATAAAAACCTTGCTGCTGGAAGAATACTAATCACTGTGCTTTTATGAGCTTTATTGTTAATTGTTCTAAAAGAGTACAAGCTGTCATAGGGTGTAAGAGGGTGCGGAAAGAATGCGCTCGTGCGGATATTTCAGCTGACATCATAGGAGGAAAAGAATGAAGGATTACATAAGGCGTTTCTTTATCGCAGGAATAATGGCTCTTTGTGTGAGTCTGCTATTTCTGGGAGGGAAGCATTCTAAAGCTGCTGAGCCAAAAATTTCTGAGTTGACAGAGCATTGGGTTTGGCCGGCAGATGGTGTAATTACGGACACGTATGGTACAAGAAGTGGTCAGCATAAGGGCATTGATATTGCCGGAGATTCCGGTTCTCCGGTTTATGCCGCTGACGCTGGAATTGTGTCCAGGTCGTATTACTCTCAAACATACGGAAATGTGATATTTATTAAACATAACAATCAAACCGAAACAGTATACGCCCATCTGAATAAACGATTATCTGCTCAAGGTGAAATAGTTTCACTCGGACAGAAAATCGGATTGATGGGAAGCACGGGTGACTCTTCAGGAGTCCATCTTCATTTTGAAATACATGCGCAGGCATGGACACCTGATAAAATAAATGCAGTTGATCCCTCTGTGGCATTTGGCATGGGAGAAGTTGGACAAGCTGTAAATGCTGCGGCAAGAACTGAAAATGCACGTGAAGTTTCAGCCCGGCCGTCTAATTTTAATTCCGGGCAAATAACAAATGATTCCGGTGAAACCTACCATATAGTTAAAACCGGGGAAACAGTATGGACCATCGCTGCACACTATAATCTGCAGCCCGGTGATATTGCCAGTTTAAATAATATTAATCCTGATCGCATTCTTACAGGTCAAAAACTGTTGATAAAACCCGGCAACTTTAGTGAATACACTGTTAAACAAGGTGATACATTAACTTCTATAGCGAAAATGCATGATACAACAGCAGAAGCTATTAAAGAGTTAAACAATGCAAATTCAGATGTTATCAAAATTGGACAAATTCTAATCATTCACAAAAAATAGAATAGAAATGATTGCACCGCTTTACTCCCTTAAAGTATAATAGGTAAAAAACTGGGGGAGTTAGAGTAATGCTTACAGACTATCATAACCATCTTGAAAACGGCACGTTAAGCCTGGACTATTTAAAAAAATTCACAGATGCTGCTGCTCAAAAAGGGATTGAATCTTTTGGGATTTCGGAACATGCATATCATTTCTATCAGACAGCAGATATTCTGCAAAATCCATGGGTAAACGAAAGACGCTTTTATGATATGAAGGACTATGTGAATGTTTTTCAAGAAGCGTGGAGTACTAACATAGATGTGAAAATGTCTATAGAAATGGACTACACGCCGGGCAAGCATGATGAAATGGCAAAGTTTATTAACAGTTACTCATTTGATTATGTAATTGGATCCATTCATTGGGTTGGAGATTTCGGCATAGATTTAGCTGAATTTAGAAAAGAATGGGATAAACGGGATCTTTATGAGGTATACCGGAAGTATTTTGATCAAGTGGTCACACTGGCCCAATCCAATTTATTTGATATTGTAGGCCATCTGGACCTCGTGAAAATCTTTAAATATGTTCCAAAGGACGAAGAATTTTTGCTGGAGCAGTATGATCGTGCAGCCAATGCACTGGCAGAATCCAAGACATGTGTAGAAATCAGCACAGCCGGTCTGCGAAAGCCAGTAGGTGAACTATACCCGGACAAACGGCTCCTGCAAAAATGCTATGAGAAAAAAATCCCGATTGTACTTTCATCTGATGCCCACTTTCCTGAACATGTAGGTGCCGATTTTGATAAGGCAATTGCTCTTGCAAAAGAAGTGGGCTATGAGTCCATCATGACTTTTTCCAAAGGAGAAAGAAAGGAATATCCGCTTGGATAATGCAAAAGGGATGGCAGAGCCGCCCTTTTTTGCATTATCCATAAAAATCTTAATAGGTATGGACATGGATATATATGTTACAAATCCATACAGCTAAACAAATCCCTTCACAGAATAACTTTTTTTCAGTATAATTAATCTGTATAAATAAATACGGTCTATCTTCGGGGCAGGGTGAAATTCCCGACCGGCGGTGATGGGTTAATCTTAACTCTAAGCCCGCGAGCCTGAGAGAAGCGTTTTGGTCGAAAAACGCTTTGCATTTAATTGGGCAGGATTTGGTGCGATTCCAAAGCCGACAGTACAGTCTGGATGGGAGAAGATGGAGGTTCTGCAGACGTTCAAAAAATGCAGGTTTTGAACGTTATTAAGCGTGCCTTCGCAACTCTCCCTCAAGTTATTTTAGCTTGAGGGTTATTTATTGCGAAGATATTTGCTTAGCCGAACCTTTCTTCTATAGGAGAGATAGTCCTAAAAAGGAGAGAGGAACTTGAAAAAACTTAATATCAAATCAATGGTTGCCATCGGAATGCTAAGCAGCATCTCTTATGTATTAATGCTGCTCAATTTTCCAATTCCGCCGTTTCCGCAATTTTTGATGATTGACTTCAGCGATATTCCTGCATTGATCGCAGCGTTAATCTTTGGTCCGGCGGCAGGAATTTTAGTGGAGCTTATTAAAAATATTCTTGATTACTTCATGACAGGAAGTGCAACAGGTGTACCTGTCGGACACATTGCAAACTTTGTGGCAGGCATTTTGTTCGTCTTGCCTACTTATTATGTATACAGCAAACTGAAGACCAAAAAGGGCATGACGTTTGGGCTCGTAATCGGCACCATGGTGATGGCTGTTATTATGAGTGTGCTTAATTACCTTGTCATTCTGCCGGCATATACATTCTTCCTGAATTTCCCGGCAATGTCAGCGCCTGAAATGAGAACAATGATTGTGACCGGGATTTTGCCATTCAATATTTTAAAAGGACTTATTATTTCAATTGTTTTCATGCTCATTTTTACACGCATGAGAACCTGGGTAGAAAAGCAGGCTGTATTAAAAAGTGCAGCATAATGAATATATAAATTTAAAGCAGCGGCAAATGTTCCGCTGCTTTTTCAATTTGAAAGCCTAAAAAAACTCCCTTTCTAGTTGAAAGGGAGCAGTAGCTTAACAAAGATTAGAGTATGGCTGAGGGATTATTCGTATTTAAGCGGATCGCCATCAAAAGCGTCATCAGCAACTTTGATTGAATCGGTTGGGCAGCCTTCGAATGCATCCATCATATCGTCAATCAATACATCTGGAATCTCAACAATACCCTGGTTATCATCAAGGGTAACAAATGCGATGCCTTCATCATCGTAATCATAAATGTCCGGTGCAGCTGCGCCGCAAGCTCCACATGCAATGCATGTTTCTTTGTCAACAATTGTATACTTTGCCATGAAAAAAACCTCCCAAGAATTAAACAATTAATCTCCCATCAAGATGATGGTAACACATTCCTCACATCCTATTGTAAAACTGTATGTTCAACTTTTCAATAGAAAATGTATTGAGAATGCTTATCACATAAGGGTTTAGGCATAATTTACCCTGTTAGAAATAATTAAAACGGCCTGCCGATTTTTTTCATGATAAAATAGAAGTAAGAAAAAGAAGGTAATGAAAAAATAAAAAATCTTAAGCCGTAAGGTGAACATAATGCAAAGACCTTATTTGAAATCTGTAATAATGTACTGTGTTAACGAGTTGCAGGGACAAAGAACTATATATTCCATTTTACATTTGCTCAATGGAAAAAAGTCTTCCCAGACCATCCAAGATGCTCATCTATTTCAACTAACCCCTTTTTTTCGTACATTTGGAAATTTAAGCAGGGGAGTACTGGATCATCTTGCAGAAGAAATCCTAAGCAGCAGGTGGATGACTGCAATTGATGAAAAGCATTACATTTTAACTGCAGAAGGGAAGAAAGAGCTCGAAAGATCTCTTTTAGAATGTCCAATACCTTCATCATTAAACGGATGGCTGTATCTTAGTACAAGTGAATTGTTTTGGGAGAGGATTACGCTTTTAATTCAGGTAATATCCCACTTAAATAATAACAATGTAAAATACCTTCCTATCCAAAGAAAAAGAGATATTCATGAATGGCTGAAAGACTTTCTGAGAACATCTGGATTTGCCCGCGATGAAGTTGGGGTTATGCTGTACAGGGAACTTGGCCAGTGCCTCGAAGAGCTGAATGATATTAATCCTGCTGTGCTGACATTGAGGCTGACAGGCTATAACCGTATTGGCCTCACAGCTGTTCAGGCTTCTGAACAGCTTGGAATCAGCCAGGATTATTACCACCATCAGTTCCTTGGAGCTATTCATCATATACTGGCAAGCGCAAGAGATAATTCTGCCGAATATCCGCTAATCAATAAGATCTTGAGCGATGCAGGAAATGAAGTTCAGCTAACATTGTCTGCCCAAAAGACTTACACAATGTTAAAACAGGGACTGGATTTGGATGATATAGCTAAAATGAGAAGATTGAAAAAAAGTACTATTGAGGATCATGTTGTGGAAGTAGCATTAAACGACAGCCGGTTTAATATCACACGTTATGTCTCAGAGGAAAAACAGAAGCTGATCCTTCATGCAGCTAATCGTGCTGATTCAATGCAATTAAAGCAAATACGTCAAATAGTGCCTGAATCCGATTATTTTGAAATCAGATTAGTAATGGCAAAGCTTGGAGAGGGACAATGAGATTGGACGAACTTTTGGAAAGAAAATTTGGATACTCTGCCTTCAGACCTGGACAAAAGGAAATTATTGAATCTGTGCTCGCAGGAAGGAATACTGTTGCCATGCTGCCTACAGGTACAGGAAAATCCCTTTGTTATCAGCTGCCGGGATATATGATTGAAGGCCAGGTGATTATAATTTCTCCTTTGCTGTCCCTGATGCAGGATCAGGCAGAACAGCTTATGATGAATGGGGAAAAAAAGGTGATAGCATTCAATTCTTTTCTATCCCGTTCTGAAAAAAAACAGGCATTAACTAATCTGAATCAGTATAAGTTTATCTTTATTTCACCCGAAATGCTCTATTATGAATCAATACAATCTCAGTTGAAAAAATTGCGCATCGCTTTATTTGTTGTTGATGAAGCTCATTGTATCTCCCAATGGGGATATGATTTCAGGCCAGATTATTTAAAGCTTGGCGAAGTGAGACAAAAGATAGGGAACCCGGTTACGCTTGCTTTAACTGCCACAGCTACGCATGAGGTTAAAGCAGATATAAAAAAGTCACTCGGCATTCTTGACTGCAGCGAATTTATTTATTCGGTTGACCGTCCTAATATAGCGCTAACTGTAGAAAAAGCAGAAAATTTCCGTGTGAAAACAAAGAGGCTTGTGGAGCTTGCTGAGAGCCTTGAGGGTCCTGGCATAATATATTTTTCCAGCAAAAAAATGGCTGAACAAACAGCCGATATGCTTAGGGGAAATGGAGCTAAAAGAGTGATGGCTTATCATGGGGGAATGGACCAGGAAAGCCGCATCCTTGTGCAGCAGCAGTTTATCCATGGGCAGCTCGATCTTATTTGCGCTACAAGCGCCTTTGGCATGGGCATCAATAAAGATAATATCCGGTATGTGATACACTTTCATATGCCTCTTCAGATTGAATCTTATTTGCAGGAAATTGGGCGGGCAGGAAGGGATGGAAAACAAAGTATAGCTATTATGCTCTATACACCAGGTGATGAGCAGCTTCCCATACAAATTGCAGAAAATGAATTTCCTGACAAGTCTCAAATTGATTGGATCAGCAGCTGGATGGAAGAAAACCCGAATGCGATCACGAATGTCAGTGCTTATGAAGAACAAATTAAACAGCGTTCCGGTTTAACAGAAATTCAGTGGAGAATATTTAATGACTTTTTTGAACGGAAAGCCAAATCCGGACTGGGGTATAAAAGGATTCTGCAGGAAATGAATGCGTACTGCGAAGGCAGAATCAAATTGAAAAGAAATAGCATTGAGGAAGTGTATAGGTGGATACACACAAAAAACTGCCGGAGAGAAAATATACTTTCCTTTTTTGATGAGGAAAAAAATACCCCGGTCCAATACTGCTGTGATATATGCGGTTTGCAATTTGATGAATTCATAAGAAACACAAAATCAGATAATCAGGATAGTATGCTTTATGATTGGAAAAATCATTTAGAATATCTCCTGATTCCAAGTGAGTGAACCGAGTTGAAGAAAAAATACGAGGACGTCATTAAGGAATTAACTGACAAGGAACTATTATTCCATCTTTATCTTACTCAGGTGCTTATTTTAGCCATTGCTTTCATCCTTAGTATTATATTATTTAACAGCTTTGAGGAATTCCAGGCTCTTTTTGTACTTGATGATATTAATATTCTTGTCATTGGGGCAGCGGCAGGATTGGCTGTTGTCCTGATTGATATTGTTTTGATGAAGCTCCTCCCTGAGGAAATGTATGATGATGGAGGGTTAAATAAGAAAATCTTTCAAAACCGCCATATTCTTCATATTGCTTTTATTGCAGCAGTGGTGGCAATAAGCGAAGAACTTCTGTTCAGAGGTGTCATTCAGACCCATTTTGGACTTGCAATCTCCAGTCTTATTTTTGCACTTGTTCATTATCGATATCTTTTTAATTGGTTTTTGTTTGTAAATATTATTACATTAAGCTTTTTTATAGGTTATATTTATCATATATCCAATAATTTGCTTGTTACGATTGTTATGCATTTTCTGATTGATTTTCTTCTGGGTATCCTGATTCGAAAACGGTACCTGAAAAAATCAAAAGAGGAAAAGGCAATGAACAATAGCTAACAGCAGCGTCAAATAAACTTCTTATGATTTTATTTACAGGAAGGGATGAAACATGAATAAAGAAGACCCATATAGAGATCAGGCTGAAAGACTCCGCAAGAGGATTGACAGAAAACAGGAAACGGGAGACAGCGGGCAAAAATCCGCTTTGCCGCCGCGGAGCCGTATACATCAGGAAAAAAGAAAAAAAAATAAATGGAGAGTTAAATACCCTGTTATTCGTTTGCTGGCTTTATTTTTTATCCTTCTCCCGATTACCATTTTCAGCATTTATCAATATGTAAGCAGTGATAAAAGCACCAATACCGGGTTAAATGCAGAATCTGAAGAAATTGGTTCTGAAACGGTCGTTTTTGCCACAAATGATGATGATGAAGGGACAACCATTGAAGTAAGAGAAGAGCGGGAAACTGAGAAAACTGAAGCTGAGAAACCTGAAAAAGCTAAAGAGTCACATGAAAAAGAAGCTGCCAGCGACCAGCAGGAAAAACAGACTTCTCAAAAGCCTGATGAAGAAGATAAAGGTTCTGAATCCGCTTCCGAAAAGCAGGCCAGGCAAACAGCTTCTGAAAGTACAGACCCGTCGAAAACTGCCGGGACACAGGAAGAATTAAAAAAGGAAGTCAAAGTTGTCTACCATACGGTTAAACCAAAGGAAACAATCTTTCGAATTGCCATGACCTATTATAAATCCCAATCCGGAATTGAAATAATAAAGAAAGCCAACAATTTGCCGTCAAATGAAATACAAACGGGCCAGGTATTAAAAATTCCTCTTGAGCAATAAAAGAGTCTATGACCAAATGCTGTCTTCTCTCCCAGTCATAGAATAATGTACAAGCTCATACATTTATTATGAAAGGGAGGGAGCGTTTTTGGAATCGCCGATTAGAATGCTTGACGAACGTACAGACCAGGCAACAAGAAAAATGCTTGAGAAAGTTGTGGAGAGAAAACAAAAGTTTGATCGATTCAAGTCCTGGCATTTAATTGCCATGTGGGCGACCGTTTTTATATCCTTTTTATTCTTTTTTTACCTTTATAAAAGTGTTATGCAGCCTTACTCTTACTCGTTTGCATCGATGTTTTCGGCTTTTGTCAAACAGTCTGCTAATTTCTATTTACTAGTTTTTACGGTTGGCGTTTATGGGTTTATGAATCTTTTGAGAGAAAAAAGAGATAAAGCAGAAAAAGAATTTCATGCACTAAGGTGTGAAATAATTGATAAGAGCAAAGATCTCTGGAAAAAAGAAGATGAATGGAAAAATCGCCATAACGTTTTCGAAATGATGAAAAAAAATTATGATATAAACCTTTATCATGAGAACAAATGAAAAAAGAAGCAGCCTGCCTGCTTCTTTTTGTTAAGTATTTAGAAGAATTTCTTTTTATCCCGTTCTTCCTTTAGAATCTCAACGGCTTCTCTGAAGCGCTGGGAATGGATGATCTCTCTTTCTCTTAAAAACCGGAGTCCGTCATTTAGATCCGGATCATCACTCATATTTATAATCCACTGATAGGTTGCCCTTGCTTTCTCTTCTGCGGCGATATCTTCGTATAAATCTGCTATTGGATCGCCTTTTGCCTGGATATAAGAAGCCGTCCAAGGCACACCTGCAGCATTATGATAAAACAGAGCATTATCATGGTTAGCATAATGGGCATCCAGGCCTGCAGCCTTCATTTGATCAGGCGTTGCATCCTTCGTTAATTTGTAAATCATTGTAGCAATCATTTCCAAATGTGCAAACTCCTCTGTTCCAATATCTGTAAGAAGTCCGATGACTTTATCCGGAATAGTATATCGCTGATTCAAATATCTTAGTGCGGCCGCAAGTTCACCGTCCGCACCCCCATATTGCTCTATTAGATACTTTGCCAGTTTAGGATTGCAAGTGCTTACCTTCACCGGATATTGCAGTTTTTTTTCATAAACCCACATTTTTTTCTCAGCCTCCTTTGGAAGTCCGTTAGTAAGCCTTGAGCGCCTTCCTATGAAGAAGGCGCCTGAAAATCAAATTATACCTGCCATGGCCACGGGGGATCATCCCAATTCCATGGCTGTCCCGAATAACTGTGGCCAAATTGCATTAATGGACCATATTTGCTTTCGATGGCATTTCTCAGTTTTTTCCGTTCTTTTGCATAATGGTTGAATTGCTTAATGGCTTCTGTATCATTATTGTGAGTATCAAGGTATAAAGTCAGCTCAACAAGAACAAAGTCTACAGCCTGAAGCTGTTCAAGAAGCTGGTAGTAATCTGCGGGTAATTGTTTCATTATTGCTGTCCCTCCCTGGCTTTTTCATAGGGACTGTACCATGGATCATAGAAAGCCTTCCACAGAGTTCCTGTTTTTAAGGCCTGCATGGGTGTAAATTGTTCCAGTCCTGGCGGCTGAAAACCCATATAAAGGTTTGGAGGTGTGGAATAAGTTTTGACCTTTATAGGAGTGCAGGGGTCAAAGGGGCTAACATATGGGTGCCAGGTCTTACGGAGTGTATTCATCATAATCCCTCCTTTTTATGCGTCATTGAAACTTATGAGAAACACAGTGTTTTTATGATCGTTTACTCCAATAAAAAGAGGGAAAAGTTGAATAAATGGCGAAATATATGTTAGGTCTAATTAATATTACTCTTGAGGTGATGGCAATGTTTGTGAAAAGTATTATGATTCCTAAACATAACTGTAAAACGATCAGACAAGATGAAGCATTGAAAGATGCTCTGGATTTGCTTGAGGATAACCAGATCGATGGACTTCCTGTGTTGGATGGCGATCAATATGCCGGCATAATTACCAGATATGGAATATATGAGAACTTCTTTTTGTCAGGAAAATCAAAGGAAGAGTTTCTTGGAGGAACACTCGTAAAAGATATTGCCACACATCAGGAGCAATATTTGCAGGGAAATGAAATCTTTGAAAAAACACTTCTGGATTTAAAGGATTTTCCTTTACTTGCTGTTTTGGGCGAAAATCGTAAATTTCTTGGCATCGTTACCCGCTTTGATGTTCTTGCTCAATTTCAATCTGCTTTCGGGACGAATAAACCCGGTGTCAGGATTGCGTTTACCTCTGTGGAAGCGGAAGGGCGAATCGCCCGTTTGGCCGAAATCGCCCATTATTTCCATGAACACATCATATCCCTTGTTACTTTTGATGAAACAGACAAGCTGGTTCGCCGCATCGTGATGAAAGTGGAGAAAAATGATAATATGGATAAGTTCATCAGCCGGCTTGAAAAATCCGGTTTCCGTGTTCTGGATATTACAGAAGATTAATGCATATATAGTCAACAAAAAAAATCCTTCTCATACACTCTGTATGGGAGGGATTTTTATTGTTTATTATTTTGCTGAAGCTGGTGACAGGCTTTATTGGCGGCATTTTATATATTAAATTTTTTCCGGTGTCTATTCCCATGGGCATTTCAGATATGATTGTTATTTTTGTGCTCGAGCCGGCAGGCTTTGTCCTGGGAATGACTTTTTTTCTTATCTCCTTTATAGCCAACGCAGAAATCATTAGGATGATCATCGAATGGACTGCCGGAGTTTTTAAAAATATCAAGTCATTGAAAGAAAGGAATGCTTTGTTTGGGGCTGTTGTGATCTTATTGCTGATGGTATGCTTTTTTACTTTGTCAGTCCTTTCGCCATGGGAAGCGTTTGCCCTTTTCTGTTTTTCAGCAATCTATGGTATTATTTCTTTAGATTTCAAGAAAATCAATTTTGCTGGTGATTGAGTAAAGGCGATTGATGGCAGGAGGATTTATGATATACTTAATAGCTTTAGCCTTAATTGGCGGTGCAGGTTTACTATTGTTTATGCTTAGGGAGGCTTTTGCAGATAGAATTATATATAAAGAGCTTTCTTTTCCTGAATTTCCTGAAAGCTTTGGTGAAATAAAGCTTTTTTTTATTTCTGATATTCATAAGAGGACAGTATCAGAAACCATAATCGGGAAGATAAAAGAGAAGAAGCCTGATCTGGTGATTATCGGCGGCGATCTCTTGGAAAAAGGAGTTCCTTTTGATAGAGTAAAGAAAAACCTGCTGAGTTTGAAGGAATGCGGGCCTGTCTATTTCGTGTGGGGGAATAATGATTATGAAGTGGATTACCATCAGCTCGACGCCCTCCTCCTCGAATGCGGAGTGAAAATTCTTGATAACACTGCCCTCTCCTTTGAATCATCGGAAGGTGAGCGTTTTATTCTGCTGGGAACAGATGATCTCAGCAAAGAGAGGCATCGGCTCGACCTTGCACTTAAGGATGCAGGCTCTGATGGTTTTCGGGTTCTTGTCAGCCATGATCCAAGAATCATTAATAGTATAGAAAAAGAACAAAATATTCACCTTGTCTTAAGCGGGCATACGCATGGGGGCCAAATACATATTTTGGGGTATAGCCCTTATGAAAAGGGACGGATAGAAGTGCTGCCGCAAACAACAATTCTGATCAGCAACGGCTATGGAACGACTGGAGTGCCTTTGAGGCTGGGGGCAAAGTCTGAAACACACTTCATCACCTTAAAAAAAGCTGATATCTTATCTTCAAAATGAAAACACATCCAGATTTTACAATTCTTACGGTCGTTTTTATACTTTTTAAGTAGGTATAAATTTTGAAATTTAATCGCTGTCCAGCGATATTTGCTAATTAGCATTGAAGGGAGGGCTTTAGCATGGCAACTGAAGAAGGTAAATATAATATTAAGGCTGTTTCTAAGATGCTCGGCATTCAGCCAGGAACCTTAAGGGCGTGGGAAAGGCGATATCAAATCGTTGCTCCAAAGAGAAATGAATCCGGCCATAGACTATACAACGAAGAGCATATCAAAATATTAAAATGGCTGATCAGGAAAGTAGATCAGGGCTTTTCCATCAGCCAGGCTGTTTCCCTTCTGGAGAACAAGGAATTAAATGCCGAGCCGCTTCAGATGGATAAGGAAGGAGACCGGTCGGGTGCCCTCGCCAATGAGCTTCTTGAAGCTCTCCTTCATTTTAATGAATCGAAAGCGCATGATTTGATTAATCAGGCTTTTAGTTTTTACACAATAGATAAAGTCTTAATTGATATACTAGGCTCTCTTTTAGTGAAAATTGGACACCTATGGGAGGAGGGGAAAATTACCAGTGCTCATGAGCACTTTGCCTCGTCCATATTAAGATCAAGAATAGGGATGATTCTGCATTCCTTTCCGCATAACGGGGTTCTGCCAAAGGTGGTCGCAGTTTGCGGCCCTGGAGAAGCTCACGAATTAGGACTTTTAATTTTTACGTTGTTTCTGCGGAGAAGAGGATTTGAGGTTGTTTACCTTGGGACAAGCATAGCTGATGAAGATATTGACACTGTAATTGAAGTGGTTAAACCCAAGTTTTTATTTCTGTCGTGTACAATGAAGTCCAACGTGCCGGAAACCCTTAAACTTTCAGAGCGACTTACGGGGACTTATGGAAACATCCATGTAGGCATTGGGGGATTCGGCATTGATTCACTAAGTAATGAAGAAAAAATGAATTATAAACAGTTTATACCCGGCAGTTCTCCGCAAGAATGGGAAGAGTGGATTAAAGAACGGCTCCTATAAACAAATGATCTGGCGGTAAATTGCCGGGTCTTTTCTTTTTTTAGTCACAGAAAAAAAGACGACTCACAAACTAAGCAATATATCATACACTAAACCAAAGAGTTGGTTCAGGTCAGGGGGCTTACCATGCGCTTAGAACGATTGAATTATAATAAAATTAAAATCTTTCTCACTTTAGATGACTTGAATGATAGGGGACTGACTAAGGAAGATGTCTTGAAGGATTCATTAAAATGGCATCAGCTTTTTCATGAAATGCTGGAAGAAGCAAGTGAAGAATTCGGTGTAGACATTCATGGCTCAGTTGCAGTGGAAATATTCTCCATGCAGGCACAGGGAATGGTGATGATTGTTACAATGGAGGAGCAGATGGATGAAGAGCTCCTTGAGGATGGTTTTATTGAAATGCAGGTAACTGTTGATGGCAGTGAAGATATATTATTCGAATTCCGGGATTTTGAAGATGTAATTCAAATGGCAAGAAGTCTGAACAGCGTGCAGATTGAGGAAGGAAGCCTGTACTATTATAAAGAAAAGTATTTTTATCATGCAAGAGATTTGGAGGGGGAAAAAAATATTCACCGGGTAATTGCCATTTTAGCTGAGTACGGTGATTCAGCTTTTACAAGCATTCACGTTATTCAGGAATATGGGAAAGTGCTGATTGAAGCCGATGCTGTAAAAAAGCTGGTGGAATATTTCTCTTAATGTGGAAGAGGGGATCCAACCTCTTTTTTTTATGCAGGTCACTCTTTTGCAATATGCATTTGCTGCATCCAGCAACGAATCTGGATTAATAGCTCATGAATTATATAAAAATTGGGTAAACCAAATATAGTCAAACAGCTGCAATAATATCATATATAAAGCTTTTACTTTACAAAAGGAAACAGGATGTTTCTATTGCTCTTCAGCGGGAAAAGGAGTACTGGGAGTAAACAGAAAATTCCCTTTAATATCAACGCTGATAGCGTTTTCATAAAAATATCAAAAAATGCGGAAAACTGTATTATTCTTCTTGCATAAATTAGGCAAAGGTGTATACTATTCCATGGAAGCGGACAACTAATGAAAGTGATTTTTCTAGGAGGTTTACAAATGGTAGCCGAGAAAGGTACTGATTCAAATAAAGCTGAAAAATTGGACGTTTTAAAGTCGACTCAAACGGTCATACATAAGGCTTTAGGGAAGCTGGGTTATTCTGATGAGGTTTATGAGCTTCTTAAAGAGCCAATTCGTATGATGACAGTGAAAATTCCTGTACGGATGGATGACGGAACAGTAAAAGTCTTTACTGGCTACCGGGCCCAGCATAATGATGCTGTTGGTCCTACTAAAGGCGGTATTCGTTTTCACCCGAATGTAACTGAAAAGGAAGTAAAGGCACTGTCAATTTGGATGAGCTTGAAATGCGGAATTGTAGATCTTCCATATGGCGGAGGTAAAGGCGGAATCGTTTGTGACCCGCGCGATATGTCCTTCGGTGAGTTAGAGCGGTTAAGCCGCGGATATGTTCGGGCAATCAGTCAAATTGTAGGTCCTACTAAGGATATTCCTGCGCCTGATGTATTTACCAACTCGCAGATCATGGCATGGATGATGGATGAATACAGCCGGATTGATGAATTTAATTCCCCAGGCTTTATTACCGGTAAACCACTTGTACTTGGGGGTTCCCATGGACGGGAATCAGCAACAGCTAAAGGGGTTACAATTTGCATTCGGGAAGCTGCCAAGAAAAAAGGCATCAACCTTGAAGGTGCAAGAGTTGTTGTTCAGGGATTCGGAAACGCTGGAAGTTTCCTCTCAAAGTTTATGCATGATGCAGGTGCAAAGGTTGTTGGTATTTCAGATGCTTATGGCGGTTTATATGATCCGAACGGCCTTGATATTGATTATCTCTTGGATCGCCGTGACAGCTTTGGCACTGTGACAAAATTGTTTAATGATACAATTTCAAATAAAGAGCTGCTTGAACTTGATTGCGATATTCTGGTCCCGGCAGCCATAGAAAACCAGATAACAGAAGAAAATGCACCTAACATAAGAGCTGGCATTGTAGTGGAGGCGGCTAACGGTCCAACTACTTTGGAAGCAACACGGATTCTGTCTGAGCGGGGAATCCTGCTTGTCCCTGATGTACTGGCTTCTGCCGGCGGTGTAACAGTATCCTATTTCGAATGGGTTCAAAATAATCAGGGATATTACTGGACTGAAGAAGAAGTAGAAGAAAAGCTTGAGAAAGTCATGGTTAAGTCATTCGATAATATCTATCAGACATCCCAAACACGCCGTGTCGATATGCGTCTGGCTGCCTATATGGTAGGTGTCAGAAAAATGGCGGAAGCTTCAAGATTCCGCGGGTGGATTTAACTGTAAATCTTCACATTTGAATAATCATAAAAAATCTCCTATCATAAACTGATGGGAGATTTTTTATAAACAGCAGCATGAAATACTTGTTTTTGGCATTTAAGGAGTGAGAATCTTGAATATAGACGCTATTATTGTTGGGGGAGGGCCCTGCGGACTGGCAGCTGCCATAGCCCTTCAGGAAGCTGGAAAAAACCCCCTTGTTATCGAAAAGGGCAATATCGTAAATGCAATATACAACTACCCGACACACCAGACTTTCTTCAGCACAAGTGAGAAGCTCGAAATCGGCGGGGTGCCCTTCATAACGGAAAATTACAAGCCTAAGAGAAACCAGGCGCTAACGTATTACCGGGAAGTGGTGAAAAGGAAGGGCATTAAGATCAATGCTTACGAAAAAGTTCTAAATGTAGTAAAAAATCATTCCGAAGCATTTGAAGTACAAACTGATAAGGGGGCTTATACAGTCAATAACGTCATAATTGCTACAGGTTATTATGATAATCCCAATTTCATGGAAGTTCCCGGTGAGGATCTTTCAAAGGTATTTCACTATTTCAAAGAAGCTCACCCATTCTTTGATAAAGACGTAGCAGTTATCGGAGGGAAGAACTCAAGCGTTGATGCAGCAATTGAACTGGTAAAAGCAGGAGCAAGAGTTACGGTGATATATCGTGGAACAGAATATTCACCAAGCATAAAGCCCTGGATTCTGCCTGAGTTTGAGGCTTTAGTGAGAAATGGCGTCATTAAAATGGAATTCAATGCACATGTGAAAGAAATTAGTGAAAACAAGCTATTATATTCAGTGGATGGTAAAACCTTTGACATTAAGAACGATTTTGTGTTTGCCATGACTGGTTATCATCCTGATCACGGATTTTTAAGAAATATGGGGATTCAAATTAATGATGAAACCGGGCGCCCTCACTTTAACCCTGAAACAATGGAAACGAATGTCCCTGGAATATTTATTGCAGGTGTAATAGCTGCCGGAAATAATGCTAACGAAATTTTTATTGAAAATGGAAGATTTCACGGCGGACAAATAGCAAAAGCAATAATTGAAAAAGAGAGCGGAAACTGCAAAGGCTGATCATTTCAGATCAGCCTTTTAATTATATTTGAAAAATCTCTTCGATATTTTGCTGTGTTTCCAGTCCTATTAACAGTTTAATCCTGGCTTTTTGTCCATTAAGCCCATTTGAAAATATAACCCCCATGTCCTTGAGGTGTTTTCCGCCTCCGTCATAACCATAAACATCTTGTGCAATTCCATTGAAGCAGCGGGAAACCAATACAATCGGAATGTTTTTTTCAGTAAGGGCTTTAATGCCCTCAATTGTGGCCGGAGGCAGATTGCCTTGTCCAAGTGCTTCGATAACAACACCATCGAAATCTAAGTTCCCTATCGCATGAAGCAAAGAAGAATCCATTCCGGCAAAAGCTTTAATGAGTGTGACTTTTTTTTCAACTGTATCCATTGGGTAGTATTCTCTATTTGTCGGCGTGTTATGGAATAATACACCTCTCTTTGTGACTATTCCAATTGGCCCATACTGAGGGCTCTGGAAAGTAGAGACATTACTCGTATGTGTTTTTGTAACATTTTCTGCTGTATGGATTTCATCATTTAAAACGACTAGGACCCCTTTGTCTTTTGCTTCTTCACATGCAGCCACACGAATAGAAGAAATGAGGTTGTAAAGTCCGTCTGAACCGATTTCATTACTCGATCTCATTGCACCTGTAACAACGATCGGAAGGGATGTTTTCACACTTAAGTCCAAAAAGTAGGCTGTCTCTTCTAATGTATCAGTTCCATGGGTAATCACTACGCCGCTAATCTCTTCCTTTGCAAGGCTGTTTTCAATGATTTCCTTTAATTTAAGCATTTCCTTTGGCGTAATATGCGGTGAAGGAAGGTGGAATGGCTCTTCAACCAGTAATTCTGCAAGGGACAGCAGTTCTTTTGTTTTTTCAGTTAATGGATTATTATCTGTTGGTTTTACGGCACCTGTTGCTGCATCCTCGCTCATTGAAATGGTGCCTCCTGTGTGTATAACAAGTATCTTTTTTTTCTCCATGTGAATCCCCCAATTTTCGCTTTGAAAAATAAATATGAAGTGAAATATTTCTTTTCCAATATTTGAATAATCATTTTAATTCTCTCTATATCATGATACGATTAAGAAAACAGATTGAAAAGAGGACAGCTCATGCTGGGAATATTATCCGCTGGCATCGCGCCGGGACTGGCACTATTAAGTTATTTTTATTTAAAAGATCAATATGAGTCAGAACCCATATCAATGGTTTTTAAAACTTTTTTGTTTGGTGCCTTGCTTGTGTTCCCCATCATGTTCATTCAATATGTTTTAGAAGCTGAAGGGGTGCTCCAGTCCAGTTTTGCGGATGCTTTTCTATCATCAAGCATGCTTGAAGAGTTCTTTAAATGGTTTATATTATTCTATACTATTTATCAGCATATAACCTTTGATGAACCATATGATGGAATTGTGTATGGTGCCTCTGTATCACTCGGCTTTGCTACTGCAGAAAATATCTTCTATCTCATCGGGCTAGGGGTGGAACACGCACTTGGGAGGGCCTTGCTCCCGGTTTCCAGTCATGCTCTCTTCGGTGTTATCATGGGCTATTATATAGGAAAAGGAAAATTCTCGGCAACATCTACAAGAAAATGGATAGCCTTTTCACTTTTTATACCTTTTCTCCTCCACGGTATTTACGACTATATCCTTATTTCCCTAAAACATTGGATCTTTATCATGTTTCCTTTTATGATCTTCCTTTGGTGGCTGGGCTTAAGAAAAGTAAAAAAAGCAAGGGCTCATAGCGTAAGGCATATGAATAATCAATTTGAAATACAGAAAACTCTCCATTCCTGATGGAGGGTTTTTTTATAAAGATAAGAATGTATAAATTCTGAAGTTAGATAACTGTCTAGCTCCAGCGCCTACCCCCTCGATGTCACAAGCTTGTCTTGTTTCGGCTCCTAGGGACTCGGGATCATAAGCCGTTTCCTTCCAGAAGGAAATACGCCTTCTTACAGGAACCGTCTTATGCCTGAGGCCCGCAGGACAAGGAAGGCTTCGTCAGCATAAACATCGCACGACCAAAAGCTACAGCTTTTGGGAGGATGCGGGTCATGCAGACGTTGCCACAGGACGTGGCGCTCTTAGTCTGCGTTCTTTGAAAGAGCAGTCGCCTCCGCATTTCGGGCAATCCTCCCAAAAAGGCAAAGAACGCCTTTCCAGGAGGCTCGTCTTGTGCTTGTCGGGGGTGGGCAAGGCGCTTGCGCTTTTCTTATTTGCCGGCAACCTTAATAAATGATTCAAGTTATTGAATAAAAAGCCAGGGACTACAAAAAATAGGGTCAATGATAAAAGATTGACTTTTGGAGGTTATAATCCATGAAAAAGAAATTTATGGCTGGAAAGGTGTTACTCATAATCTCCCTTTGTGTTCTGGGAATTCCATTGAGCGGGAATATGGAAAAAGCCAATGCCTTTTCAAATCAGGTGATTCAGCACGGGGCTGTAGGTGACGATGTAATAGAACTTCAATCCCGACTGCAGTATCTAGGCTTTTACAATGGGAAGATTGATGGAGTCTTTGGGTGGGGAACCTATTGGGCACTTAGGAACTTCCAATATGAATTTGGACTTCCCATTGACGGGCTTGCAGGCCAGGAAACAAAAAACAAGCTCGTGAAAGCATCTAAATATAATGAACAATATGTGAAAGAACAAATCAATAAGGGCAATAAATTTACCCATTATGGCGGGGTGGAAACTGAAAAGCAGACTAAGCCTCAGCAAGGGTCAACGGGGGGAACAGCACAGCAGCAGGAAGCTCCCAAACAGCCCACTGCTTCAAATGTCCCTAATGGATTCTCGGAAAATGATATTCAGCTAATGGCCAATGCAGTCTATGGAGAATCAAGAGGAGAACCTTATACAGGCCAGGTGGCAGTTGCTGCAGTTATCTTAAACCGTGTAAACAGTGCTTCATTCCCAAATACTGTTTCTGGTGTTATTTTTGAGCCTCGTGCTTTTACTGCCGTTGCCGATGGCCAGATATGGCTAACGCCGAATGAGACGGCAAAAAAAGCAGTGCTGGATGCGATTAATGGATGGGATCCGACAGGAGAGGCGCTGTATTATTTTAATCCGGATACCGCTACAAGCGGATGGATTTGGACACGGCCGCAAATCAAGCGGATTGGAAAACATATATTCTGTAAATAGAGGGGTGAATAATCATGCTTAGAGGAATTCTTATTGGGGTACTTGCGCTGGGTGTTGCCGGTACAGCGTTTTGGGGTTATCAGGAACACCGGGAGAAAAATGCAATCCTCATTAATGCTGAAAATAATTATCAAAGAGCATTTCATGATTTAACTTATCAAGTCGATCTATTGCATGACAAAATCGGAACAACGTTAGCGATGAATTCGAGAGCTTCACTATCACCTGAATTGGCAGAAGTATGGAGATTGACTTCAGAAGCCCACTCGGATGTAGGCCAGCTGCCTCTGACACTTCTTCCTTTCAATAAAACCGAAGAGTTTCTATCCAATATCGGAGATTTCAGTTATCGGACAGCAGTAAGAGACTTAGAGAAGGAGCCATTATCGGAAAAGGAATACCAAACGCTCAAACAGCTTTATAAGCAATCTGCGGATGTTCAGCAGGATTTACGTAAAGTACAGCATATGGTTCTTGAAAAAAACTTAAGGTGGATGGATGTGGAAATGGCTCTCGCGTCCAATAAAGAACCTGCAGATAATACAATCATAGATGGCTTTAAAACAGTGGAAAAAACAGTTGAAGGCTATGGAGAGACAGACTTTGGGCCTGCATTTGTAAATATGCAGAAAAAGGATGAAAACTACAAATATCTGAAGGGCAAAGAAATAACAGAAAAAGAAGCTGCACGTATTGGTCAGCATTATGCAGGTTTGGGAAAGAATGTGAATATCAGAGTAACGGAAAACGGCAAAGGATCTGATTACGGGTTTTTCAGTGTAAGTATCCAAAACAAGAAAACAAATGAAGAAGCAAACATGGATATTACCAAAAAAGGCGGCTATCCAATCTGGTTTATCCTCGACCGGAAAGTGGCGAAACAAAAAGTAAGTCTTAATGAAGCAAGCAATAATGCAGTTAAATTTCTTAAGGACAATGGTTTTAAAGACCTGGATTTATTCGAAAGTGCCCAATATGACAATTTAGGGGTATTCACCTTCGTGTCGAATCAGGATGGTGTAAGAATTTATCCAGACTCCATTCGTGTGAAAATTGCGCTTGACAATGGCAGCATGACTGCTTTTTCTGCTGAGGATTATTTAAAATCTCATCACCAGCGTGAAATTCCTGAGCCTGCAATTACTGCAGAAGAGGCAAGATCCAGGGTGAATCCGCAGCTGAAGGTCATGGAAGACAGGCGTGCAATAATTATTAACGATTTGAATCAGGAAGTTTCCTGTTATGAATTTATGGGCACACTGGGTGAAGATACCTACAGGATTTATATAAATGCAGAAACTGGACAGGAAGAAAAAGTAGAAAAGCTTAAGAATGCAGAACCAATATATGAAGATGTAGTGTAGAGAAAGCCGGATAGGCTTTCTTTTTTTATTTGGCTATTTTCGAAGGTTTGTTGATTTTTGTATTTTTTTTGCAGAATTGATTGAAGCGAGCAGCCTTGAGCGGAAAATCGACGGACAGCATTGAGAGGTGAAGAACAGTAATCTATTCAAAATAACTGAGTCTTTTTGCCTATAAAGAAATAAAAATGTTATTGCAGGATTCTTATATAGCGTTCATAATTAAATGACAAGATTATCCTTTTATTATGGGGAAGTGTGGAAGTGTGATAAATATTGGTGAAGCATTGATGCTCGAATTGACGTACTCTGAAAAACCTGAGAATTATAAATGCAAGCTTGCCGAAAGAGAAGGAAATAACCTATATATTGATTATCCAATAAATCAGGAAACGAATAAAACTGCATTTCTGGTCGATGGTACTCAGCTGAAGGCTACCTTTTTGGCTGATGATGGAACAGTATACCTTTTCGAAAGCGAGGTTCTCGGAAGAGTTAAGCAAAAAATCCCGATGATGATTTTATCATATCCCGGGGATGAACATTTAGTGAAAATTCAAAGGCGGCAGTTTGTACGGGTTGAAACACCTGTTGATGTTGCAATCCATGCGGTAAATAAAGAGTTTACTCCTTTTGTATCCGTTACGGATGATATAAGTGCAGGCGGGGCTGCAATCATCGCTAAGATGGACAATTCCTTAAAAGCCAATATGCAAATACTTACTTATTTCGTATTAGCCATGCAAAACGGTGTAAATTATTATTTGAAGCTTAAAAGTAAAGTAATAAGAGTTTCTGAACCAAGAAATGGTATATCGCTTATTTCTGTACAGTTCATGGATATAACCCCGCAGGATAGGCAAATGCTTCTGCGATTTTGTTTCGATAGGCAATTGGCCATGAAGAAAAAAGGCCTGGAAAAATGAATAAAGGAATATTTTTTATATTCATCTCTCATAATAGATGGTGAAGTCTATGGCTAAATTTTATATTTCAGTTGGAGAGATGGCAATGATGAAAACGGTAGAGAGGATTATTCTTAAGTTAATAATTGTGCAATTTGTTTTCCTGCTGATCACTCAATTTTTCTTTCATCATATGGATGCTTTTCCGGAATTAAAGCAGCTGACACAGTATGAAGGTGTCACAGATCAGAATTTTACTGAGCTGCTTGAAACTTTCAGGAAAAATAATTAGCAGGCAGGCGCCTGCTTATTTTTTTGTGGTGAAATTTTTAAAGACTGCTTTTAAAAATTTGTAAGACTTAAAATACAGCTTATTTATGCACTGAAGCAGACTTCTTATGTTAAAATAAAGCGGAATAAACCTGGGGAAAAAGCGGCCAGGGTTACACAGGAGGAACTATGAGTAAACGTATATCAATCGCAATTGACGGCCCAGCTGCTGCAGGGAAAAGTACAGTAGCAAAGATCGTGGCGGAGAAATTATCTTACATATATATTGATACTGGTGCCATGTATCGAGCCTTGACTTATAAAGCAATTCAGAAAAATGCAAGCCTTGAAGATGAAGCCTCTCTTATGGAGATTTTAAACAATACAGTTATTGAACTGCAGCCAGGTGAAAAAGGGCAGCTAATTTATATGGACGGCCAGGATGTGACAAATGAAATCAGGACTTCTGAAGTGACAAATTCTGTTTCCGTTGTCTCCATGCATAAGCTGGTTAGGGAAGAAATGGTTTCGCGCCAGCAAAGCTTTGCTTTAAATGGAGGAGTGGTAATGGATGGCAGGGATATCGGAACACATGTCCTGCCCCATGCAGAAGTGAAGGTTTTCCTTCTGGCTTCTGTCGATGAAAGAGCTCTTAGGCGGCATAACGAAAATATCCAAAAGGGATATTCATCTGACCTGGACAAGCTGAAAGAGGAAATCTCTCTTAGGGACAAGCTGGATTCTGAACGTGAAATAGCTCCATTAAGAAAAGCGGCTGATGCAAAAGAGATTGATACAACATCCTTGTCAATTGGGCAGGTAGTCGACAGGATAATGGATCTGGCTATTGAAAGGATTGGTTCTAAGTGAATCTCTACGCTTTTGCCAAAGCGGCAGTCTATGGAGTACTAAAACCCATTTACAGATTTGAAGTAATCGGAAAGGAGAACTTTCCGGAAGAAGGCGGAGTTCTCCTTTGCTCTAATCATATAGATAATCTGGATCCTCCCGTAGTCGGCATTAATGCACCAAGGCCAGTATATTTTATGGCCAAAGAAGAGCTTTTTAATGTTCCGGTCCTCGGGAAAATTGTTCCCCATCTAAATGCTTTTCCTGTCAAAAGAGGAATGAGTGACAGGGAAGCATTAAGAAAAGGTCTTGGAATTCTAAAAGAAGGAAATGTTTTAGGTCTGTTTCCGGAGGGTACTAGGAGTAAAACGGGACAGCTGGGAAAAGGGCTGGCCGGAGCAGGTTTTTTTGCTCTCAGATCGGAAGCGCATGTTGTTCCTTGCGCCATTATTGGTCCTTATAAAGCTTTTTCAAAATTAAAAGTTGTTTACGGGAAACCAATTAATATGAAAGAGCTCAGAGAAAGAAAGGCATCAGCGGAGGAAACCACCGATATGATTATGTCTGAAATCCGTAAATTAATTGAAGATTACTCTTAGACCTTCTTGCTTGACAAAAAACTTCTTTTGTAAGAAGTTAGTAAAAAGGCATTTTTTTAAAAGGCGAAAATATTCGAAAAATAAGGCTTTCCTTTACTGAACAATTTTATAATCAAAAACAGTTGAAAAATAGCCTGCAAATAATTAGCCATTCGAGTATTTCTGCTGCTGACACAGGGTTCTTGCCTGGATGGCAGGCAGTTGAATACAGATTAAAAATTTGAAAGCAGCCATTGGATTAAGGAGGAATACATATGTCAGAAGAAATGAATCAAGTAGAAGTTAAAAATTTTGAGGTGGGTGACAAGGTAAAAGGCCAAGTTACCAAGGTTGAAGAAAAGCAAGTCATCGTTGATCTTGCTGACAGCAAACTGGATGGGATTATCCCAATCAGCGAGCTTTCAAGCCTGCACATTGAAAAAGCCGGCGATGCGGTATCTGAAGGGGATCAACTCGAGCTTGAGGTTTTAAAAGTCGAGGAAGATGCTCTTATTCTTTCAAAGCGTAAAGTTGATGCCGGTAAGTCATGGGAAACTCTCGAAAAGAAATTCAATGAGGGTGAAGTTTTTGAAGCAGAAATAAAAGATGTAGTTAAAGGCGGATTAGTAGTAGACCTGGGGGTTCGCGGATTTGTTCCTGCTTCCCTGGTTGAAGCTCATTTTGTTGAAGATTTTACTGACTATAAAGGCAAAACGATGACATTTAAAATTGTTGAGCTTGATAAAGATAAAAATCGCCTGATTCTTTCGCATCGTGCTGTAATAGAGGAAGAAAAAGGCAAGCAGAAACATCAAGTGCTGGAGTCCCTTCAGGCAGGCCAGATTCTGGATGGAACAGTTCAAAGAATTACTGACTTTGGAGCATTTGTTGATATCGGCGGAATCGATGGACTTGTTCATATTTCCCAGCTTTCCTATGAGCATGTGGAAAAGCCTTCAGATGTTGTCGAGGAAGGCCAAAAAGTAAAAGTGAAAGTATTAAGCGTTGACCGCGACAATGAACGCATTTCACTATCCATTAAGGAGACTCTGCCTGGACCATGGGATAACATCAGCGAGAAGGCTCCTAAAGGCAGCACACTTGATGGAACAGTAAGAAGACTTGTTTCATACGGAGCATTTGTTGAAGTTTTCCCTGGTGTTGAAGGACTTGTCCATATTTCTCAAATTGCTCATAAGCATATCGGAACTCCACATGAAGTTCTAAGCGAAGGACAGGAAGTGAAAGTGAAGGTTCTTGATGTGAACGAACAGGATCAGCGTCTGTCATTGAGCATTAAAGATCTTCTTGAAAAAGAGCAGGAAGAAGTGACTGACTATGAACTTCCTGAAGAAACAAAAGGCTTCTCGCTTGGTGATATGATTGGCGACCAGCTAAAGAATTTAAAAAAGTAATGGTGATAAATTGTGTCCAGATCAAAACGTAAATGGGATCATATCCAGCATGCTTTAGCAACAGGCCAGAGCAGCAATACCGGTTTAGCGGATGTTGCTTTTGTACATCAAAGCCTTCCTGATGCGTTTCTGGATCAGGCAGATTTAGGCACTTCAATTGGCGAACTTTCATTAAGTTCGCCAATTTTTATAAATGCCATGACAGGAGGCGGAGGAGAAAGAACGGTTCAAATTAACCGGGATCTCGCCTTGGCTGCCAAATCAACAGGCCTTGCTATGGCAGTAGGGTCTCAGATGTCTGCACTTAAGGATCCAAGTGAAGCAGAATCCTACAGGATTGTCAGACGAGAAAACCCCCGAGGCATTATTTTTGGCAACTTAGGAAGTGAAGCTACAATCGATCAGGCAAAAGCAGCAGTTGATATGATTGAAGCAGATGCACTGCAAATTCATTTAAATGCTGTACAGGAATTGACCATGCCGGAAGGGGACCGTGATTTTCGCGGTGCATTAGAAAGAATTGAAAATATCGTCGCCCATTCCGAAGTTCCAATAGTAGTAAAAGAAGTAGGGTTTGGCATAAATAAAGAAGCAGCTTCAATGCTTGCTTCCGTCGGCGTTACAGGCATTGATATCGGCGGTTTTGGAGGAACAAATTTCTCCCGTATTGAAAATGCAAGAAGAGATAGGCTGTTAACGTTTTTCGATGAATGGGGAATACCGACAGCTGTCTCCATTGCAGAAGCTTCATCTTTAAAAGCAGGCGTTTCTGTTATTGCTTCCGGGGGCATTCGGACAAGCCATGAAATAGCAAAGGCAATTGCACTTGGTGCAGGAGCTGCTGGGATGGCGGGATTCTTTTTAAAGGTCCTGATGAAAGAAGGACTTGAGGCACTTATCGAAGAGATTAACAGTATTCATTCTGAATTGAAGATGATCATGACTGCCTTGGGGGCTAAAAGCATTGCGGAACTCCAGCAGTCTCCTATTATTATATCTGGAAGAACCCACCATTGGCTGAATGAACGCGGAATTGATACAAAAGCATATTCCAGGCGGACCATCAAAAAATAGCTCTCGTCATTTGACGAGAGCTATTTTTTTCATTCTGGCTGCAGTGCATAGCAAGGCGCAGCAGCTTTTCTTAACTGTATTTCGAATCATTCAGAGATCTGGCTTCTTCGGGACTCTGCATCTTGGAAGCTCCAGGATAGTGAAGTGCCTGGTCGCGATCGGACTCCACTTTTCCGCTATTTTTCAGCTTTCTTTCCTGTCTGTCTTTGCCCATATTTAACACCTCCATGTTATTAAGATGAAGTGACCGGAAGAGAATTATGCAAAAAAAGGCATCTGGGATTCTAAAGGCGCAGCTTTTGAACTTACAGGGTTAATTTACATACGAAGTAGGCATAATGGAAATGATAGGAGGTAGAGGATGGAAGGATTATTTTTTTATTGGATTTCCTGGATGGTTTGGATTATGGCGACTTTTTTTATGGCTCGAACTAATAAATTCAGGTTTTTATTGTCTGCCTGGATCTTATGTTTAATGATCCTGTCACCCTTGACACTTAATATCCTTAATTATGAAATTGGCATCGCTGGACTTTTTCTGCTTGTATCACTATATATTTACGCCGGGAGACTAAAAAAACTGAGCAAACTTTATTTCCTTTTTTGCACATTCATCCTGATGATGGCCTATGTCACATTTCACCTTTTTGAACTGTTTGATCCTGTTTGGGTGATTTTTTCCCGGGAATGGATGCTTTCTGTCCTTATGGTTTATATGGCTGTACTCCTGCAAAAAAACAGAATGCTCAGGCTGCCGTTAATATTGCTCGGGGGAATCCAGGGAGAATTTCTATATGCCTTTATCCTTAAACCATTTTCCTTTCCGTATACGATTGGGTCATTGGCCTTTTTGGATATTATGGGCATTTCAATTTCCATATCTGCTTTATGGATTGCAGTACATTGGACGGTCAAATATATTGAAGCCAACTTTAAACATTTTGAAAGGGAGAAACAAAAATTGTCATGAGTGAATACACGTACCCGATCCTTTTTGGTCTGGCAACAGGAACCTTGACCCGTATTTATATGCTTCGGACCGATTACCGTCAATACCCTACATATTTGCATGGGAAAATTATACATGTTGCACTGGGATTCATTGCTGCAGGCCTGGGAACTGTAGCTATTCCTTCAATTATGGAGGAAGACTTCACAGCCATCACCTTTCTGACTCTTGCAGCATCCCAGTTTAGAGAAGTCAGAAATATGGAGAGAAACACACTTACTGAGCTGGACAGCTATGAAATGGTTCCAAGAGGCAAAACATATATAGAAGGTGTAGCAATAGCCTTTGAAAGCAGGAATTATCTTGTAATCTTCACATCATTGCTTAGTACTCTAGGCTATCTGCTGTTTAATATATGGGGAGGTCTTGCGGCAGCCGTTCTTGCCATACTGATTTGCACGAAATTAATGTCGGGTGGAAAGCTGAAGGATATTGTTGATGTTGAATTTATGGAACCGCGTTTTGATGGAGCGGGCTTGTATGTGGACAATATTTACATTATGAATATAGGCTTGCCTGAAAGGCAAGAGGAAGTGCTCCGATATGGCATGGGATTTATTTTAAATCCAAAAAATTTCAATGCCCGGTCCACTATTGCCAATCTGGGACAGAGGCAGGCTATATTGCATGATGTTTCTACGGCTTTGGGTGTTTACCGGGATTCCGGGACTCCTGCGCTTGTTCCTCTGGCGAAAAGGGATCTGGATGATGGGCGTGTAGGAGTATTTGTTTTGCCCCAGGAAAAGGATATTAATAAAGCCCTAAAAGTCATTGAAGCAGTCCCGACACTCGAAAATGCGATTAGGATGCCTTCTGAACGGCAAACGAACGGGAAAGGAAGTTAGTTTATGGTGCTTGAAAAATACATACTGGCTGCAATTACAACAAATCCATCCAAGATACCTTCAGGAACTGCTGTTTTTCATTGTGAAGATAAAAAAGAAATGGAAATCATTGCAGCCAATCTTGAAGCAATTCTAGACGGAATTGCCCATGCCTTAACAGAAGAACTATATGTAATTGTTAAGCATTAAAGGAGGTTTCCAAGTTTTTCATTGCCGTGAAGGTTTCTCTTTGTTAAAATATCTAAGTTAGACCCTTCTATCTGTGAGAAGGGTTTATTTTATAAATGTAAAGCGCTTTGGATGGTTTTAACATCAATGTAGTGTTATTGTGGACAGCCATCTGTATGCTTACTTTAAGTAACAGGCATTTCTGTAACATAGACTCAAAGTTAAACAATTTAAGAATAAAGAATCGAAAGGGTGATGTTCATGGCAAAACCAGTTTTGGCTATTGTCGGGCGTCCTAACGTTGGAAAATCAACGATATTTAACAGAATTGTAGGAGAACGGATATCAATTGTCGAAGATATTCCGGGAGTGACCAGGGACAGAATTTATAGTTCTGCAGAATGGCTGACTCATGATTTTAATATTATTGATACAGGCGGAATTGATATTGGGGACGAGCCATTTTTAGAGCAAATTCGTCTTCAGGCAGAAATTGCGATAGATGAAGCAGATGTCATTGTCTTTCTTGTGAACGGAAGAGAGGGTGTCACAAGCGCAGATGAAGAAGTTGCGAAAATTTTATATAAAGCCAAAAAGCCTGTAGTTCTTGGTGTGAATAAAATCGATAACCCTGAGATGCGGGATTTGATTTATGACTTTTATGCACTTGGCTTTGGTGAGCCGTTTCCGATTTCAGGTTCCCATGGTCTTGGTCTTGGAGACTTGCTTGATGAAGCTGCCAAGCATTTCCCAAAACATGGCCAAAGTGAATATGGAGAAGATGTCATTAAGTTTTCATTAATTGGCCGTCCGAATGTCGGGAAATCCTCCCTTGTAAATGCAATGCTTGGCGAAGAACGGGTCATTGTCAGCAATATTGCAGGCACTACAAGAGATGCAATCGACTCGAAGGTGAAAGTGGATGGACAGGAATATGTCATCATTGATACTGCGGGTATGCGAAAAAAAGGGAAAGTGTATGAAACAACAGAAAAATATAGTGTACTAAGAGCTTTGAGGGCAATTGAACGTTCCGATGTTGTCCTGGTGGTCATTGATGGGGAAGAAGGAATCATTGAACAGGATAAGCGCATAGCCGGTTATGCTCATGAAGCAGGCAGAGCTGTTGTTATCGTTGTCAATAAGTGGGATGCTGTTGAAAAAGATGAGAAAACAATGAAGGCATTTGAACAAAATATCCGTGAGCATTTTCAATTCCTGGATTATGCACCTGTTGTTTTCCTTTCTGCCAAAACGAAAAAGCGTATTCATACACTTATTCCAATGATTAACACAGCAAGTGAAAATCATTCTTTGCGTGTTGAAACAAGCGTCCTGAATGATGTTGTCATGGATGCTGTTGCAATGAATCCGACGCCAACAGATAAAGGAAGACGCCTCAGAATTTATTACACCACACAGGTTGCTGTAAAGCCGCCGACATTTGTTGTGTTTGTCAATGATCCTGAACTTCTTCATTTTTCTTATGAAAGGTTCCTGGAAAACCGAATCAGGGACGCTTTTGGTTTTGAAGGCACACCTATTAAGATATTTGCAAGGGAAAGAAAATAATGCGATAACTCCGGCCGGATAGCTTTATAATGTGTCTGGCTGCAGAATCGGATGAATTTTTGATGCATCCAAATACATTAAAAGGCAGTGATCAAATGGAGCGGAAAAAAGAAAGCGTAGCTGTAGCTGGTGCCGGCAGCTGGGGTACTGCCCTGGCGATGGTGCTTGCAGATAATGGGCATGATGTCAGACTTTGGGGCCATAATCCTGATCAGATAGAGGAAATTAATAAGCACCATACTAATCAAAAATATTTATCAGGGATACAGCTGCCTGCAGAAATAAAAGGATACACATCGCTTGAAGAGGCTTTAACCGGAACAGATACGCTGATTTTGGCAGTTCCGACAAAGGCCATTCGTGAAGTAATGGGGAAGATCAAGGGAATTAGAAGAGAGCCCATAACTATTGTACATGTAAGTAAAGGAATTGAACCTGATTCACTTCTCAGGATATCTGAAATGATTGAAGAGGAAATGCCCGGAGATCTTCTGGACAGTGTAGTTGTGCTATCTGGCCCAAGCCATGCGGAAGAAGTTAGTCTCAGACATCCGACAACTGTAACAGTATCATCAAAAAATATGAATGCTGCCGAAAAAATTCAGGATCTGTTTATTAATAACAATTTCAGAGTATATACCAACCCAGATATCATTGGAGTGGAAATTGGCGGTGCTTTGAAAAATATTATTGCCCTTGCTGCGGGAATTACAGATGGCTTAGGTTATGGAGACAATGCAAAGGCAGCTCTGATAACGAGAGGTCTTGCTGAAATTGCCCGTCTCGGAATGAAGATAGGGGCAAGTCCGCTTACTTTCTCCGGATTAGCTGGAATCGGGGATTTGATCGTTACATGTACTTCGGTCCATTCACGCAATTGGAGAGCAGGCAACCTTCTTGGAAAAGGACATAATCTGCAAGAAGTCCTGGATAATATGGGCATGGTCGTAGAGGGTGTCAGAACAACAAAAGCAGCACATCAGCTGGCTCAAAAATATGACGTAAAAATGCCTATTACCAATGTTCTGTATGATGTCCTTTTTAATAATGTAAATGCGAAGGATGCTGTTGATCTTCTGATGGCAAGAGGGAAAACACATGAGATGGAAGACCTTGCTAACGTTTTGGAAGATCAAAGCGGGAATAAAAAAATCTGATATCTATATAAATTTAAAAATATAGGCATTAGATGATGCGAGACAGCAGGTTCCTGCATACAATGCAACGAAGCAAACTAGTGTAATGAACAGGGTGCTGGGTTATTTAGTCAAATGGCTGAGGTAAAGAATTGCCCCTTCTTTGCCTCAGTTTTTTTTGTCTTCATTTTTTCGTGATGAAAAGCTTTTAGATTTATCCATTTAATATGGTATAATACACTTCGGAAAAGGGAGTTGATTTGTATGTCGCCGGCTTTAATGAAAATGTGGATATCCCTTGCTTCGATGGGATTCATGTTTTTATCCATAATATTGATTTATCTTAGCCGCTACAAGCTGAAAGCTGGAGTTTTTAAGGTTATAACAGCTATCGTTGCCTACTTTTTAATGATAATAAGCGGAATTATTATAGTGATTGTCGTGTTCAGCGGTCCGACAAGCAGCTAGCACTTTTACATAAAGGGTTGATTACATGAAAAAAGCTATTAACTTGTTTTTGCTTTTACTAAGCTGTGCTTTGATTCTGACAGGCTGTATGTACCCTAAAGAGAAATTATCTCAAAACCAGATAGCCTATAAGGATCAGATTCAGTCTGTACAGTCTGCAGTGGATCAATATAGGGAAGCAAATGGAGGTCTCCTGCCAATAAAAACCAAGGGCCAGACAACGCCTATCTATCAAAAGTATCCAATTGACTTCAAGAAAATTGCTCCGGAATACATGGCAGAACCCCCTGGAAATGCTTTTGAATCCGGAGGAGTTTTTCAATATGTGATTGTTGACGCAGAAACAGATCCGAAAGTGAAAATTTTTGATTTAAGAATTGCGGAAACAATCAGGGATATTAACCTGAGGGTTAAGGCACATGGATTCCCGCCATATAAAGAGCAAATTGCTGAAAATGTTTATACAATGGATTTCAAAAAATTAGGATTTAAGGAAGAGCCAAAAGCCCTCAGTCCGTATAGCGGCCAGAGCCTTCCATACGTCGTAACCGGAAATGCTGAGGTATATGTAGATTATCGGGTTGATTTGTATAAGGTATTGGAGAATAAGAAGAACAAACCTGAACCTGGAAAGGATATTAGAAATCTTCTTGTGGAGGATTCTGATTTTGTTCCCGCCTATTCACTGCCTTATACAATTGAGCACGGCACAAATGATCCAATCTTTTTGGTGAAATAGTCATAACCCTTCTCCTGCAAAATATATTGTAGGAGAAGGGTTATTTTTTATTTATTTTTATAACCACTCTTCAACTAATGACTAAAAGCATAAAGGCAAAGAAATAAAGGCGCAGGTGAGTTTGTAAATAAAAAAGGAAATTTGGAATGGCCTGCTGTCCATTCCAGACTGTTATAGGTTTGAAGATTCTCCAGCTGGGCTGACAGGTGCAGTGCACTTTCCTAGATAGGGGGGCAAAAAAGAAAAAAACTGTCATAACAATGTAGGACAACATCATACACATATAATGTCCAAACATAATAGATAGGATAATATTATCCCATTAACTCAAGATTTCAGGAGGGGATCACTTGGAAAAGGTTGATATTTTTAAAGATATTGCCGAAAGAACTGGCGGCGATATATATTTCGGAGTAGTTGGCGCAGTTCGCACCGGCAAATCTACATTTATAAAAAAGTTCATGGAATTGGTTGTACTGCCAAATATGGAAAACGAAGCAGAACGTGCCCGCACACAGGATGAGCTTCCCCAAAGTGCTGCCGGCAAGACAATTATGACCACAGAACCGAAATTTGTTCCTAACCAGGCTGCTACAGTTCATGTAGCAGAAGGGCTGGATGTAAATATCAGGCTTGTGGACTGTGTGGGTTATACAGTGCCGGGAGCGAAGGGCTATGAAGACGAAAATGGCCCGAGAATGATCAATACACCATGGTATGAAGAGCCGATTCCTTTTCACGAAGCTGCTGAAATAGGAACAAGAAAGGTGATTCAGGAGCATTCTACAATCGGAGTGGTAATTACAACAGACGGAACAATTGGGGAGATACCGCGGGCAAACTATATTGAGGCTGAAGAAAGAGTTATTGAGGAGTTAAAGGAAGTTGGCAAGCCGTTTATCATGATCATTAACAGCGTCCAGCCTCATCACCCAAATACGGATGCCCTCAGAAATGATCTTGCTGAAAAATATGATATCCCTGTCCTGGCCATGAGCGTAGAGGGCATGAGAGAATCAGATGTATTAAATGTTATGCGTGAAGCTCTTTACGAGTTCCCGGTACTGGAAGTGAATGTAAATCTTCCAAGCTGGGTAATGGTGCTGCATGAAGATCACTGGCTTCGTGAAAGCTATCAGGAAGCAGTTAAAGAAACGGTTAAGGATATTAAGAGGCTAAGAGATGTTGACCGTGTGGTCCATCAATTCAGCGACTTTGAATTCATTGACCGGGCAGGCCTTGCAGGAATTGAAATGGGGCAGGGAGTAGCCGAAATTGATTTATATGCGCCGGACGATCTTTACGATGAGGTCCTTAAAGAGATAGTGGGTGTTGAAATCCGCGGAAAAGACCACTTGCTTGAGCTGATGCAGGAATTTGCCCATGCTAAAGCAGAGTATGACCAAATTTCCGATGCACTGAGAATGGTGAAGCAAACCGGCTACGGCATTGCTGCTCCTTCACTGGCTGATATGAGCCTCGATGAACCGGAAATTACACGTCATGGATCACGCTTTGGTGTAAGGCTTAAGGCTGTTGCTCCATCCATTCATATGATAAAAGTAGATGTGGAATCTGAGTTCTCTCCTATCATCGGAACGGAAAAGCAAAGCGAAGAACTCGTCCGCTACCTGATGCAGGACTTTGAAGATGATCCGCTTTCAATCTGGAACTCCGACATCTTTGGACGCAGCCTCAGCTCCATCGTAAGAGAAGGAATTCAGGCAAAATTGTCCCTAATGCCTGAAAACGCAAGATATAAACTCAAAGAGACTTTAGAAAGAATCATCAACGAAGGCTCTGGCGGATTAATTGCCATAATCCTTTAATGAAGGCTCCTTTTGGAGTCTTTTTTTATTGGCGGCGGAATGAGTCGAGATCTGTGCCAACCTCGGACAAAGATGGGGAAATCCAGTGCTCAGAGTCAGAACCGCGTCCAGCTTCGGACAACGAAAAGGGAAAATCCAGTGCTCAGAGTCAGAACCTGTGCCAACTTCGGACACAAAAGGGGAAAATCCAGTGCACAGAGTCAGAACCCGTGCTAACTTCGGACACAAAAAGGGAAAATCCAGTGTACTGAGTCAGTATCTGCGCCAACTTCGGACATAAAAAGCTAAAATCCAGTGTTCTAAGTCCGAACCCAGAGCACCTTAAAGGAAATGGAAAACCTTGCAATTTGAAAAAATATGTTTCAACCCGCACGCTTAGGGTATTAAAACCAGGTCAGCGTATTACAAATATGTTGCAGATAAGAAAAGATTCCCATTAAATCATGAAATATTCTTGATAACAGCATTTGATTGTGATAATCTTTTAACAGAATTACCGTTATGGCGGCCAAACCCTTATTTTAAAAGGGTTTATAATGATTTTTTGATTGAAAAATTTCAATTTATCATTTAATATAAGGCTTGTTAAACAAAAACACGCCATAACGTATAGAATTCAGTAATTTTGTTTACAAATGTATGTAAGGAATCTTATTTTACTGGGTTTTATCCATATTTGGGAGGAGGTGAAAGGCATGAACAAAACAGAACTAATTAACGCAGTTGCTGAGGCTGGCGAACTTTCTAAAAAAGACGCGACTAAAGCAGTTGATGCTGTTTTCGATACAATCCTTGATGCTTTGAAAAATGGTGATAAGGTACAACTAATCGGTTTCGGAAACTTTGAAGTTCGCGAACGTGCTGCCCGCAAAGGACGCAACCCGCAAACTGGCGAAGAAATCGAAATCGCTGCAAGCAAAGTTCCTGCTTTCAAACCAGGCAAAGCGCTTAAAGATGCAGTTAAATAATCTACATACAAGTGCTTAAAGCTTATGCTTGAGCTAAAAACCGCGATATATTCGCGGTTTTTTCTTTTTTTGCGTTACTGGCCCTTAAAAAGCAGAGGATTCACCCTGTTCCTGGTATTTTATTTGAACTCTTAGAAAGAAGTTTCAGTTTTGCCTGAATGAGGGGGTTATGCTAATATGAACATATTATTACCACAGTGTTAATACATAGGAGGCATAATTATGGCAGAGGTAAATCGTGCCCAGATCGAAGATGCGGTGCGTTTAATATTGGAAGCAATCGGTGAAGATCCAAATCGGGAAGGACTTCTTGATACACCAAAGCGAGTCGCTAAAATGTATGAAGAAGTTTTTATGGGACTGAACCAGGATCCTAAAGAATACTTTGAAACAGTATTTGGCGAAGACCATGAAGAGCTTGTTTTAGTTAAAGATATTCCATTCTACTCTATGTGTGAGCATCATCTTGTGCCTTTCTTTGGGGTTGCCCATGTAGCTTACATCCCGCGGAATGGCAGAGTAACAGGGTTAAGCAAACTTGCCAGAGCTGTAGAGGCAGTTGCGAAACGTCCTCAGCTTCAGGAACGCATTACATCTACTGTAGCAAATTCGATCCTGGAAAAGCTTGAGCCGCATGGTGTGATGGTTGTTGTGGAAGCAGAGCATATGTGCATGACAATGCGCGGAGTTAAAAAGCCCGGTTCAAAAACGGTGACATCAGCAGTAAGAGGCGTATTTGCAGAGGATGCAAGAGCACGTGCAGAAGTCCTCTCACTGATAAAACAATAATATGGACTCTGTTTATGAATGAATTTAGGCAATAAACAGGTCAAAGGCTGAAAGATAAAACTTTTAGCCTTTTTTTGTAAATAATTATCAATCACCAACATTTAGCAAAGGATGGTATGAATGGAAAAGAAGAATCCATCAGGAAACGATTATATTGTAATTAAAGCAAAAGAAGACGGTGTTAATGTAATAGGGTTAACAAGAGGATCCGATACAAGATTCCACCATTCAGAAAAACTTGACCAGGGAGAAGTCATGATTGCGCAATTTACTGAGCATACTTCTGCGATTAAGATCCGGGGGAATGCCAGGATCATGACTAGCTATGGAGAACTTGAAAGTGAGGCTAAGAAATAGCTTTCCCCTGGAATTGAAGGGCAGAATATTTTCATAAGATAATGTCCTGACATGTTCCTGTTATTTATGATATAATTGTCTCTGCTTGATTAATTCTCTTGAATACAAGATACCGGGTAAAAGGTTTTTTTGCCCGTTTTATATTTAATAGGAAACCATGAATTGGCTAAAAATAGATAATAATGTGTAAGGCGTTTTGTATCCGTTCTCTTTGTCGCAGTATTCACATGGAGAAATAGCGGTTGGGAAAAGAAAATTAAGGGGAAACAAGGGTGATGGCATGCATGATGTGAAGATTAAATTAGCAGATGTGAAAGAACAGATTGAAAAAAAAGTTAACCACCCTTATCTGCTCAGGTATATTGATTCACCTGTTATTGATGAAGACAAGCTTCTGCTTTTTATCTCTTTACTTGATGATGTGCAGATACCTGAATCAAAAGCAGAAAAATATGCAGTAACTGCAATGCTTATCCAAATCGCCCTTGATACCCACGAACTTGTTAAGAACGATGAATCTGAAGACAAAGGTCTTAAACATAGACAGCTTACTGTCCTTGCTGGTGTTTATTACAGCGGATTATATTACAAGATTCTCGCAGCTTTTGATGATATCAACATGATCAGGGTCTTCGCAGATGGGATCAAAGATGTAAATGAGCATAAAATTTCTCTATATCAGAAATCTCCTGAAGCGGTCGACACTCTGATGAGTTCAGTCAGGAAAGTAGAGGCTTCACTTTTTGAAAAGCTGGCTGATGCATTCAGCAAAACAGCATGGAAAGACGTAATATCCAATCTTTTATTCATTAAGCGCCTGATTATGGAGAAGCAGCAGTTCATGAAGGAAGGCACCTCAATTGTTTTTGAAGCGCTTAAAAAGCTGACTTTCCCAAAAGTGAAAGAGATGTCTGCTGAGCAGCGGAAATATTTAATTCTCATTTGCGACAGGTATATTGATTTTTCAAGGAATATTGTCGATCAATCACTGCTTAAATTTCCTATGGCAAATGAATTATTAGAGCAGCGTATTCACTGCATTTTCAATAATAATCAGTCTGTGGCTAAAACTTTTGTGGAAGAAGGATAAAATATGCAGCAATCAAAAGAAGAACGTGTTCATAGCGTATTTGAAAAGATTTATGGCAACTACGATAAAATGAATTCGGTTATCAGCTTTCAGCAGCATTTAAGATGGCGCAAAGATACAATGAAAAAGATGAATGTTCAAAAAGGTGCAAAAGCGCTTGATGTATGCTGCGGTACAGCCGATTGGTCCATTGCGCTCGCTGAAGCCGTAGGTGAAAGCGGTAAAGTGACAGGCTTGGATTTCAGCAAAAATATGCTGAAAATCGGTGAGGAAAAAATCAAGGAGCGGAAACTGAAGCAAGTTGAGCTTGTCCATGGTAATGCAATGGAGCTTCCTTTCGCTGACAATTCCTTCGATTATGTTACAATCGGTTTTGGTCTGCGCAACGTTCCGGATTACCTGCAGGTGTTAAAAGAAATGCACCGTGTTGTAAAGCCGGGGGGGTTAGCAGTTTGTCTGGAGACTTCTCAGCCAACAATGTTCGGATACAAGCAGGCATATTATTTCTACTTCCGCTTTATTATGCCTATGTTCGGAAAGCTTTTTGCCAAAAGTTTTAATGAATATTCCTGGCTGCAGGAATCTGCGAGAGACTTTCCCGGGATGAAAGAACTTGCAGGAATGTTCGAGAAAGCAGGCTTTAATAACGTTACATTCAAGCCTTATAGCGGCGGAGTGGCTGCCGTACACATTGGAACGAAATAAAAATAATAACTTGTTCTGTATGTTTCTCATGGAAGATAGAGAATAGATCAGACGGGATCGATAAGCTGGGTGAGTAATCAATGAAATTGAAAATGATGTATTCATTTTTAAATTCAGATTTAAATGTTATAGAAAACGAGCTGGAGGAGACGATTAAAGCTGAGTCTCCCCTATTGCATCAGGCTTCCCTGCATCTGCTGCAGGCCGGGGGGAAAAGAATCCGCCCAGTTTTCGTTTTGCTGGCTGCGAAGTTCGGAGAATACGATATTGATAAAATTAAAAACGTAGCTGTATCACTGGAGCTTATCCATATGGCGTCGCTTGTCCATGATGATGTTATTGATGATGCAGAACTGCGCAGGGGACAGCCTACCATCAAAGCAAAATGGGATAATAAAATTGCCATGTATACCGGTGATTATATTTTTGCGCGTGCACTGGAATTAATTACAAATGTGGAAAATCCGCATGCCCATAAAATTCTCTCTCATACACTTGTGGAGCTGTGTATAGGCGAAATAGAGCAAATTAAAGATAAGTATAACTATGACCAGAATATCAGGACATATTTCCGGAGAATTAAAAGGAAAACAGCCATGCTGATTGCTGTGAGCTGTCAGCTTGGAGGAATTGCGGCTAATGTAGAGGAAGATATACATAGAAAACTTTTTAAATTCGGCTATTATGTGGGAATGTCCTATCAGATCATCGACGATGTCCTGGATTTTGTCGGTACAGAAAAAGAACTTGGCAAGCCGGCAGGAGGAGATCTCCATCAGGGAAACATTACCATTCCTGCTTTATTTGCAATGGAGGATCATAGAATCTCCGAACAAATCAGGAGAGTCCACGAAGGAACTGAAAGAAGTGATATAGAGAACATAATTGCCTTGGTCAAAGACTCCGGTGCAATTGAAAAGTCTCTTCAAATTAGTGATAAATATCTGCAGAAAGCTTTAGGGGTACTCGAAGAGCTGCCTCATTCCAGGTCTAAGAAAGCTTTACGGGATATTGCAAAATTTATAGGCAAAAGAAAATTTTAATTTACTGTATCTATTGCCAGCACTCTACCGGGTGCCGGCAATTTCTGTTTTTGGGAAGTTAAAATTAAAAGCGCTTTCAAATTTCTGTTGCTAAATTTTCAAAACAATGTTAATATTTTCGTGGATTAACATTATAACTATACATAAGTTTTAGGAGTGGAATTCAATGGAAAGAACTTTTTTAATGGTTAAACCAGACGGTGTACAGCGCAATTTAATCGGGGAAATCGTTTCCCGTTTCGAAAAGAAAGGCTTTCAGCTAGTAGGCGGCAAGCTAATGAGCATTAGCCAGGAACTTGCGGAAGAGCATTATGGAGAGCATAAAGAGCGTCCATTCTTTGGAGAGCTTGTTGACTTTATTACATCCGGACCAGTTTTCGCAATGGTGTGGGAAGGTGAAAATGTTATCGCAACAGCTCGTCTGATGATGGGTTCAACAAATCCTAAAGATGCTGCTCCAGGAACTATCCGAGGAGATTTCGGCATTACAGTTGGAAAAAATGTAATCCATGGATCCGATTCACCTGTAAGTGCAGAACGTGAAATTGGCCTTTTCTTCAAAGAAGAAGAGAAAGTGGAATACAAAAAATTAATGAATGACTGGATTAACTAATTTATTTAAAAGTACTTGTCCATGACAAGTGCTTTTTTTGTAACCGAATTCATTATTTCAGCTGGATGGATATAACGATAAAAAAAAACTCACCGATAATATCAGAGGGGAAATAGAATGGCAGACGATTATCAGGAATTTATTCAAAATATAAAAAGAAAAACAGGAATTGATCTTTCTCTGTACAAAGAAGCTCAAATGAAGAGAAGGCTCATATCCCTGTATGAGAAAAAAGGCTTTCAATCATTTGGAAGTTTTTTTAGCGCGATAGTCAATAATAGAGAACTGCTGAATGACTTTTTGGACAGGATGACAATAAATGTTTCCGAATTTTACCGGAATGCACAAAGGTGGGAGGTGCTCGAAAAAAATATTCTGCCCGGACTATTAGATCAAAATAGGAATCTGAAAATCTGGAGTGCAGCCTGTTCCACTGGTGAAGAACCTTATACAATTGCCATGATTTTATCAAAAATGCTGCCAATGTCCGAAATCAGGATAACTGCAACTGATATTGATGAAAATGCCCTGGCAAGGGCACGGATGGGTATTTACCCTGAGCGTTCGCTAAATGAAGTTCCTGACATGATGAAACAAAAGTTTTTTCAGCGCGAAGGAAGTTTCTATAAAATATCCGAGGATATAAAAAGGACAGTAACCTTTAAAAAGCAAAATCTCCTTTCAGATGATTTTGGCGGTCCGTATGATCTTATCGTATGCAGGAACGTTCTAATATATTTTACAGAGGAAGCAAAGGATCAGCTTTATCATAAATTCAGCGGTGCATTAAGAAAAGATGGGATATTCTTTGTTGGAAGCACTGAACAGATTTTTAACTCAGGCCGCTATCAACTGGCATCTGCTGAAACTTTCTTTTATAGAAAAGAATAATAAACAAGGAGGATGATTATTTGGTCATCCTCTTTTTCTTTTGTTTTTTAGTTTGGTAGTAAATAACTATTCGTGTTAAAATGGCTCCATTCATAAGAAGAAATAAAATATTATAGGAATTTTCAATTTTATCTATTCTTATATTTATCATTATGTTATATTGATACATAATCCTTTAATGAGTTGAAGGGGGAAAGAGTTTTGAGATATCTTACATCTGGTGAATCTCACGGACCGCAGCTGACTACTATAATAGAGGGACTGCCAGCAGGAATGCCGCTCGTAGATTCAGATATAAACGAAGAGCTTGCCAGACGCCAGAAAGGTTATGGCAGAGGCAGAAGGATGCAAATTGAAAAAGATACTGTTCAAATAACAGCGGGGATCAGACATGGATACACACTGGGATCCCCGGTAGCACTCGTTGTTGAGAATAATGATTGGAAGCACTGGACAAAAATTATGGGCCAGGATCCTCTTAATACTGAGGATGAGGCAGAAGTGAAAAGAAAAATTTCCCGTCCTCGCCCAGGCCATGCTGACTTAAATGGAGCACTAAAATATGGACACAGGGATATGAGAAATGTTTTGGAGCGTTCTTCAGCCAGAGAAACCACAGTAAGAGTGGCTGCCGGTGCAGCTGCAAAAAAACTGCTTTCTCAGCTGGGGATTGAGGTTGCAGCACATGTTATTGAAATTGGCGGTGTTGTTTCAGGCCAAAGAGATTATTCTTCACTTAAGGAGTTAAAGAAAATTACAGAAGAATCGCCTGTTCGCTGTCTGGATCAGGCTGCCGCCCAAAAAATGATGGCTGCGATTGATTCCGCTAAGGAAAATGGCGATTCCATTGGCGGAGTAGTGGAGGTTATTGTTGAAGGAATGCCGCCGGGAGTTGGAAGTTATGTACACTATGACCGAAAGCTTGATTCAAAGCTTGCAGGTGCAATGGTGAGCATTAATGCTTTTAAAGGTGTGGAGTTTGGCATAGGTTTCGAGGCTGCAAGGAAGCCTGGAAGTGAAGTTCATGATGAAATCGCATGGGATCCGGATAAGGGCTATTATCGGAAAACGAACCGTCTTGGCGGCTTAGAAGGGGGCATGTCAACGGGAATGCCAATCGTCATCAGAGGAGTAATGAAGCCAATACCGACTCTCTATAAACCGCTGCAGAGTGTCGATATTGAAACAAAGGAACCTTTCTCAGCAAGCATAGAGCGTTCTGACAGCTGTGCAGTGCCGGCAGCTGCAGTCGTTGCAGAAAATGTGATTGCCTGGGAACTGGCTTCAGCCATTGTAGACCAGTTCTATTCTGACCGGTTTGAGACATTAAAAGCGTCTGTTGAACAGCAAAGGCAATTTGCGAGGGAGTTTTAATGAAAAGGATTTTAATCAAAACACCCGATAAAGCCTATCCGGTTTATATAGGGACCGGAGCAATTGAAGGATTGGGATCATATATTAAAGATACTTTTCCAGCCTTGACGAATGTAATGATCATTACCGATGAAACAGTTAGGGACTTACACCTGCCAGAGCTGGAAGCGGCACTTAAGGGGCTGGAGCCAAAAGTCTGTACAGTGCCAAGCGGCGAGAAAGCCAAAACCTTTGAAGTATACTACCAGTGTTTATCATTTGCTCTGGAACAAAAACTTGACCGAAAATCTCTGATCCTGGCATTTGGCGGGGGAGCTGTCGGAGATTTGGCAGGTTTTGTGGCAGCCACATTTATGAGGGGAATACCCTTCATTCAGATTCCAACTACCATCCTGGCACATGATAGCGCTGTGGGAGGAAAAGTTGCCATCAACCATCCTTCAGGAAAAAATATGGTAGGGTCTTTTTACCAGCCCCAGGCAGTATTTTATGACCTTGCGTTTCTTGATTCCCTGCCTCAAAAAGAGCTGCGCTCAGGGTTTGCAGAAGTCATAAAGCATAGCCTTATAGATGATAGAAACTTTTATTTGAACCTTAAAAACAACATCCTTACCCTTGAGAGCCTTCCCTCTGATGAATTAAGCAAGATGCTCACAAAGGGAATAGAGATTAAAGGCAGGATCGTTGCAGAGGATGAAAAGGAAGCCGGGGTTCGGGCATTTTTGAATTTCGGCCATACCCTGGGCCATGCAATTGAAGCGGAGAAAGGCTATGGGGAATGGACACATGGCGAATCTGTTGCAGTAGGTATGCTATTCGCACTTCAATTAAGTAAAACACTGCTGAATCTTTGCTTTGATGTTAACGAATTCAAGCGCTGGCTTGATAAGCTTGGCTACAAAACAGATCTCCCTGAAGATTTATCACATTCAAAACTGCTTGAGCGGATGAAGCAGGATAAAAAATCAGAAGGCCAGAATGTCCGCTTTGTCCTTTTAGAGGAAGTGGGTAAGCCTGTCATATATCAGGTTTCTGATGACCTGATTTTGCGGGAGCTTGATCTTTTTACAAAATAAATAGGCTTGACTATATGACTAAGAGATAAAGTGAAACTTCAATCAGTGGGGGGGCTTTATCCCCCCGCTGATTGTTAGTTGAGGCCCACAGGAAGTGGGTCACAAAGACGTTGCCACAGGATGTGGCGTTTTTAGTCTTTGTTCTTCGGGTCTTACTGCCCGTTAGACTGCGATAAAAAGGCTGACAAAACAGCAATGGGAGGTGCTGCAAGTGATTCGAGGGGTGAGGGGAGCCGTCACCGTAGGTAAGAATTGTGAAGCTGAGATATTAGAAGCGACTGAGCTGCTGATCAGGCAAATGATTCAGGAGAATAAGATTTTATCTGAAGATGTAGCTTCTGTCTTTATATCCGTTACGGAAGAATTAACAGCAGCCTTTCCCGCAAAGGCAATGCGTTCAATAGAAGGCTGGACATATGTTCCTGTCATGTGCATGAAAGAAATTCCTGTTGAAGGATCACTCCCTAATTGTATCCGGGTAATGATGCATGTGAATACAGATGCACCTCAGCAGAATATCCGCCATATTTATTTGCGTGGAGCCATCAAGCTTCGGCCAGATCTAAATACCAGGAACTCTTCTTAATGGAGAGTTTTGTGATAATATAGGAGCAGATCAACAACGCTTTAATACGATAATTAGTGAAAGCGATAAAAAAAGAGGTGGATTTGAATGAAATGGAAGGAACAGCTGTTGAATTTAACTCCTTACCAGCCGGGAAAATCAATTGATCAAGTAAAAAAGGAATATGGACTGAATCAAATAGTTAAGCTTGCTTCAAATGAGAATCCTTTTGGATGCTCTGAAAAAGTTCTTTTTACGATGAATCAGTCGCCATCATTTTTTGCCCTGTATCCCGATGGTTATGCTTCTGAGCTGCGGTCGGTTTTGGCTGGGCACTTAAGCATACAGGAAGACCAGCTGATTTTTGGCAATGGTTCGGATGAAATTATTCAAATGATTTCCAGAGCTTTATTAAGTCCGGAAACCAATACTGTTATGGCGGCGCCAACATTTCCGCAATATAGGCATAATGCTGTGGTAGAAGGTGCGGAAATCAGGGAAATTCCACTGGTTGAAGGTGAGCATGACCTTGATGGAATGCTGGCTGCCATCGATGAAAAAACTGCTGTAGTTTGGGTGTGCAGTCCAAACAATCCGACAGGGAACTATATTAATGAGTCTGCATTGCTTTCATTTCTGAAAAAGGTGCCTCAAGATATATTGGTTGTCCTTGATGAAGCTTATTATGAATATGTTACAGCAGAGGATTACTGCAATTCATTGGATTTAATCGGGAATTTTAAAAATTTGATTGTCCTGCGAACGTTCTCTAAAATATATGGATTAGCAAGCCTGCGGGTAGGCTATGGAATTGCGGATCCTCAAACTATCAGAGCTCTGGAACCGGTAAGAGAGCCGTTTAATGTTAATAAGTTTGCTCAGGCTGCCGCTGCTGCAGCCATAGGGGATCAGAATTTCATTGAAGAGTGCAAACAGAAAAATCGCGAAGGGCTGGAACAATTCTATGCTTTCTGTGAAGAGCACGGACTGGGTTATTACCCTTCACAGGGGAATTTTATTTTAATGAACTTTAATGCCGATTCAGATGAAGTATTTCAATTTTTGCTTCAAAAAGGGTATATCGTCCGGTCCGGCAAGGCACTTGGCTTCCAGGGCTATGTCCGTGTCACGGTAGGTTCTAAGGAACAGAATGATGGTGTGCTTGCTGCTATGGATCAATATCTTGCCAAGCAGGCTGCAGCATTGTAAGTAATTTTTTGGTTAGCAGGGGAAAAATACTTTTTTGATATCCATTCAGAGGCATAAGTGTGCCTCTGAATTATTTTTAATAAAGGCGGTGAGAGGATGAGAGGGAAAATCTTTATTATTGGCCTTGGTTTGATCGGAGGTTCTTTGGCCCTGTCAATAAAAAGAAATCATAGTGAAAGCATGATCATTGGCTTTGATGTAAATAAAGAGCAGGGGCGCCTTGCCGAAATGCTGGGGGTCGCAGATGAAATTTCTGCTACTATTGAGGATGGGGCAAGGGACGCAGATTTAATTTTAATAGCTGCACCTGTACAAGAGACTCAAAAAATTATACATATTTTAAAAGAGTGTGAATTGAAAAATAGCGTCATCATTTCGGATGCGGGCAGCACGAAAAAAGAAATTGTCAGCTGCGCAAAGGTACTAAAGGAAAAAGGAATTACATTTATCGGAGGGCATCCAATGGCTGGCTCTCATAAGAGCGGTGTCACTGCAGCAAAAGATTTGCTTTTTGAGAATGCCTTTTATCTGCTCACTCCTGAAGAGCATATTGCTCTGTCAGAGGTTGAAAGGTTAAAGGAATGGCTCTCAGGAACAAAAGCGAAATTTCTTACCATAGCTCCCGATGAACATGATTATATAACCGGGATCGTCAGCCATTTTCCGCATATGATAGCTGCTTCCCTGGTCCATCAGGCAGAAAAGACAAGCCGTTCGCACAAGCTGATTCCACGACTGGCAGCTGGAGGTTTCAGGGATATTACCAGGATTGCCTCCAGCAGCCCTGCTATGTGGAGGGATATTCTTCTTCAGAATAAAGAAGTGCTGCTTAAGTTAATGGAGGATTGGCAGGGAGAAATGGAGATAGTAAAATCAATCCTCAGACAGGAAAACAGCGAGGGCATATTTGAATATTTTTCCCATGCAAAGATGTTCAGGGATGAGCTGCCGCAAAAAGAAAAAGGCGCAATTCCGGCATTTTATGATCTGTTCGTGGATGTACCGGATTACCCTGGTGTTATTTCAGAAATCACTGGATATTTGGCCAAGGAAGAAATCAGCATTACGAATATCCGAATCCTGGAGACAAGGGAAGAAATTTATGGAGTTCTGGTTATAAGCTTTCAAACGGAAGAGGACAGGGATCGGGCAATCAATTGCCTGGAACAGTATACAAGCTATGAAACAACCATCGGTCTATAGAGCGAATTTATTAATCCAGCAAAGGGTGATGATAGATGTTACCGGCAAAATTGAAGTCAAATGTCAAAGGTTTAAGCGGAGAAATAGCGGTACCCGGTGATAAATCCATATCACATCGATCTGTCATGTTTGGGTCTATTGCAAAGGGGAAGACTGCTGTCACTAATTTTCTGCCCGGAGAGGACTGCCTTAGTACGATAGCCTGCTTCCGCAAGCTCGGAGTAACTATTGAGCAGGAAGGCAATAAAGTTACAATTATGGGTCAGGGAATGGATGGATTACAGGAACCGGCTGGTATTCTGGATGTTGGGAATTCAGGTACGACGATACGCCTTATGATGGGGATTCTGGCTGGCCGTCCGTTCCATTCAGTCCTTGTCGGAGATGAATCCATTGCAAAAAGGCCGATGACAAGAGTGACCGCGCCACTAAGTTTATTTGGTGCAAGGATTCATGGCAGGAAGAATGGAGAATTCACCCCCTTATCAGTCATTGGCGGCCCCTTGTCCGGAGTAACATATGAGCTTCCTGTCGCGAGTGCACAGGTTAAATCAGCACTGCTCTTTGCCGGCCTGCAGGCAAGCGGCGAAACAGTCATTATTGAACCTGTGAAGACACGTGATCATACTGAAAGAATGATCACACAATTTGGCGGGGAAGTTGAAGCGGGTGGGCAAACCATTCGGATTAAGGGAGGCCAAACACTGACAGGGACAGAAATTCATGTTCCCGGTGACATATCATCTGCTGCCTTCTTTCTGGCTGCAGGAGCCATTGTGCCTAATAGTGAAATTACATTAAAAAACGTTGGACTGAATCCTACAAGAACCGGCATCCTTGAAGTGCTGCAGCAAATGGGTGCAGATTTCAGCATTGAGCCGTATGAAAATGGATCAGCTGAGCCTGCAGGGGATATTACCATCAGAACATCTAAACTTAGAGGAACAGTTATCGAAGGGGCGCTCATTCCCCGGCTTATCGATGAAATTCCAATTATTGCCCTGCTCGCAACACAAGCAGAGGGAGAAACAGTAATTAAGGATGCGGAGGAACTTAAGGTGAAGGAAACGAATCGCATTGATACGGTTGTCAATGAACTTTCGGTGCTTGGAGCCGTGATTACTGCTACAGAAGATGGAATGGTAATCAGGGGGACATCATCTCTTTCAGGTGGAACTGTCTCAAGTCATGGAGACCATCGCATCGGCATGATGCTGGCAATAGCTGCTGCCATCTCAAAAGGCGAAGTTCACCTTCAGCAGAAAGAAGCGATCTCTGTATCCTATCCGTCGTTTTTTGATCATTTAGATAGCCTTATTTCTGATTGAAATACAATACCTTCATAGAAAAAAGAGCTGTTTCTGCAGCTCTTTTTTCTGTTAAAGCAGTCATATTTATCTTAAAATTTCATAGCTTGTCATAAGACCGTTTAAGAGGGTGGTTTTATGACATATATTATTGAGAATGCAAATCTGCTAAAGGAAGACAAGCTGTTAACAACATCTATGCTGATAAAAAATAATGAGATTTCACTGATGCAGGCTGAAATGAAAAGGTTTCAGTTTACAAGAATGGATGCGGGTGCATTTATTATGTCTGCAGGATATGTGGTTCTGGACACATCTATCCCGCTGGAAATGCCTTTCTCAGAACTCAAAGAGTATTACATCCGGGAGTTCATATTAAAAGGATGTACAGCCTTCCTGACAGCCGTGCCTGTAAAGCATGAATATTCTTTGAAGAGTGATCTTAAAAGCTTTAAGGCAAGTTTATTAAGCAGCCCGATTGATTATATTATTGGTGTGAAAATTCCTGTCCGTCTCCTTACCCCTTCTTTTATGAGAAAATGCAAGAGAGAAAGAGTTCCTATTGTTTTTGTTGAAATACAGGATGCAAAGGAGCTTGAACAAGTTCCATGGGGATGGCTGCGTGAAGCAATGTTTCCTTATAATTGTCCGCTTGCACCTATCTTTGCAGGCAGGAATGAAAAGGAGAAAAGCAGAATAAATACATTATGGGCAAAACTGATGCAGGAAGAGAAAATACCTTCGGTGCCGAATGAACTGATGGAGCACGAGCCTTTATCCAGGTCAGTTCTGTCCAAAGCAGGGATTTACCCTTTAAAAGGGAATATTCATCAGGGCGGGGAAATCAGTTATAATTTATTTGAAAAACCTGAAGAAGGTCTTACCGTTGAAGAATCACAGCTGTTTCATTATCATAGAGATAAACTTGCTGTCACTGTACTGAAGGGAAAAGTGATTAGAGCCGGACAAGAAGTGATTTTTCGTTCAGGTTCCGGAGAGCATGTTAAAATCAGCACACCAGCTTGTTTTAAAATAGCCGATTAGCATTCGAAAGGAATTTAGTATGGATAAAGTAAATAAAATCATTACTCTTTTAGAAAACGGTCATCATGAAGAAGCGTTGGAGAGCTATCAGCAAATACTGCTGGATGGTTCCCATGAAGAAAGGTTCCTGCTGGCAGAAGAACTGTTCCAGTACGGGTTCCTTGAGGAATCAAAAGCCTTATTTGAACGGCTTCTGGAAGCATATCCGGAAGAAGGAGAACTGCTCGTTCTGTTGGCTGAAACACATATTGATCTTGGAAATGAAGAGGAAGCCATCCTTGTCCTTGAAAGAATAAATGAACATGATCCGAGCTTTCCGCAGTCTCTTCTCTTATTAGCAGACCTTTATCAGATGGATGGTCTATTTGAGGTCAGCGAACAAAAGCTCCTGAAAGCAAAAGAAATATTGCCTGATGAGATAATTGTAGATTTTGCCCTGGGTGAACTTTATGCAGAGCAGGGACGGTTCCTGGAAGCAAAGCGGATTTATGAAAATGTTCTCAGGAAAGAGGAAATCATTGCAGGCATAAATGTAAATCAGAGATTGGCGGATATTCTCAGTGCAGGCGGAGCATTTGAAGAAGCCCTCCCATATTACGAAAAAGCGCTTGATGACAAACTGGAGATTAATACCCTTTTCAGTTATGCTTTTACAGCGCTTCAAGCCGGCTTTAACCGGACAGCCATTGAAAAATTGACTGAACTGAAGGAGCTGGATCCCGAGTATCATTCACTGTATTTATACCTTGCTCAGGCATACGAGCGGGAGGAAGAAGCCGCGAGCGGCCTGGAAGCAGTCAAGGAAGGGTTGAAACAGGACGAATTTAACAAAGAATTATTCTTCTATGGAGGGAAGCTTGCCTTGAAAAATGGCAATGAAAAAGAATCCGAAGATATGTTCAGGCAGGCTCTTGCACTGGATCCCGAATATGTCCAGGCAGCCATTCTTTTAAATAAACTTCTCCTCCAGCAGGAAAGATATGAAGATGTAATCGAAATCACTGAAATGCTGAACGAGCTTGAAGAGCCCCAGCTTATATGGGATTCAGCCGTTGCCCTTCAGCATATAGAGGAATATTCAGAGGCATTAAACAAATATCAGCTTGCATATACTTTCTTTAAACAGCAGCCGGATTTTCTTTCAGATTACGGATATTTTTTAGCAGAGGAAGGAAAAAGGGAAGAGGCTGCCGAAATTTTTAATACATTAACCAAACTGGAGCCTGGCAATGAGGAATATCAGGATGTTCTGCAGCGACTCACGGATAATTTTCTTGATTAAAAAAGGCAGTGTCTATCCTTAATGCAGTTTCAGTAAGACCAAATTTGTCTGTAAGCAGAGGAGGGAATCAAAAATGGCGACCCCTGTATCTGTCAACGAGAAGAAAGATTTTATCCGCTGGTTTTTAAACCATTATCAGCTCAAAAGAAGAGAATGTGTTTGGATTCTCAATTATTTAATGAGTCATGACCAGCTTATGGAAAAGGTGCATTTTGTGGAGCAGGCACAGTATTGCCCAAGGGGCCTGATCATGTCGACCCATTGTGTGGATGAAGTTCCTTTTCGCTTTTACAAAGAGAATGTAATGACCACAGATGCGGAGAAGTCCTTCCATGATATCCGCTTAAACAGGGATGAAGAGATTTATATCCAGCTTAATTTCCATGCTTCAAATAAGGCCCATCAGTATGCAGCGGTCATGGAGGAAAATCCCTTTATGCCAAAGACACTTCAGATAAACGAAAAGGATCGGCTGATCGCCGAAAGGTTCCTGACAGAAAGCCTGGAAAAGTTCAGAAGAGAGAAACTCCTTGAACTCATTGATGAAGCATTGGATAAACAGGATAAAAAAGCTTTTAACGTTTTGACTCAGCAGCTGAATAGATTAGAAACTACTTAAGCCTTGCTTTTATATAAGCAGGGCTTTTATTTGTGTGCCAGGCATGTTCATTAACTTGGCGGTGAAAGTCCGCTATGGGCGTTGGGATATGCGAACCATTA
>NZ_JBQCMZ010000024.1:0-67372 GCF_051964675.1 Cytobacillus sp. SAFR-174
GCCGATGGTAGTTGGGGGCTGTCCCCCTGTGAGAGTAGGACGCTGCCGGGCACATGAAAGAGCACCTGATGGGTGCTCTTTTTTATGTGAAAATATAGGTATCTCAATCGGTTGGACTCTTCTTTTTATTGAAAAGTGCTGAAATGCGTCACTTTCACGCTATATGCGCTAGAATCAAATGCGCCATTCCTCATCTCGCCCTCTGTTTTCATAGTCAATTTCGTCTCCGTAAAGACGGATGGTGCCAAATGTTAGATAAACTCCAAAACTTGCTAGATAAATCAAAAATCCTGTTAGATAAATTCAAAAACCTGCTAGATAAATCTCCAAACACGCAAAATAAATCTCCAAACATGTCAGATAAATCGCACCACCCCATCTTCAAAGAATCTAAAAACAGTGCACATCCAGCAGCAGCTCAATCCAGTTTTGCCATCCTCAACCCAAAGAACAATCAACCATACACATCAGCTGCCATCCAAAAAACTTCCCCCAACCAAGCACAAACCCGCCCATCCAAAAATATATTGTTATCGACATTAACTTCCATTATCAGGTTTGGGAAGTCAAAAAATGGGGGAAAATTATTAATACCCGTCAATTGCAAGAAATTACATAAATCATGTATAATTAATGTCAAATATAGTCAAAGTCAGATAGGGGGAGGCCTGGTGAGAAATATATCCGACATAATTGAAAATTATCTCAAACAGGTTTTAGAGAAGAGTGAAAGGGAAATCGTGGAAATTAAAAGAAGCGAAATCGCTGACAAATTCCAGTGCGTTCCTTCTCAGATCAATTATGTGATCAACACCCGTTTCACGATTGAAAAAGGTTATGCAGTTGAAAGTAAGCGGGGCGGCGGGGGCTTCATCCGGATTATGAAAGTCCAGTCCTATGACCATGCTGATTTGATTGACCAGTTAATATCTTTAGTGCAGAGCAGGATTGCCCAGAGCAGTGCGGAGAATGTCATCTACCGTCTGGTAGAAGAAGAGATCATAACACACAGGGAAGCTAAAATAATGCTTAGTGTTATAGACCGTTCTGTCCTGTATATTGACCTTCCTTTCAGGGATGAGCTGAGGGCAAGAATGCTTAAGGCAATGTTGACCACTTTGAAATATAAATAGTAGTGAGCTGGAGAGGTGAAGTCATGATTTGTCAGGAATGTAATCAAAGGCCGGCCACGCTGCACTTTACAAAAGTTGTAAATGGAGAGAAAGCAGAGTTTCATCTTTGTGAGAAATGCGCACAGGAAAAAGGTGAAATGTTTATGCTGGGCAGCGGGTCCGGTTTTTCAATAAATAACTTGCTTGCTGGCCTTTTGAATATTCAGCCTGCCTTTCAGGGATCGGGCCAGGATCCTTTTCAGCAGGAGAAGGTTCTGCAGTGTGAGCAATGCTCCCTGACCTTTCAGCAATTTATTAAAGTTGGCCGTTTTGGATGCGCCAGCTGCTATGAGACTTTTAAAGATCAATTAAACCCCATTCTTAGAAGGCTGCACAGCGGGAATTCGTCACACAGCGGGAAAATCCCGGCCAGAATCGGGGGAACCATTCACTTGCGCAGGAATATTGATGATTTAAAAAATCATTTAAAAGAAATGATTTCCAAAGAAGAGTTTGAGAGAGCGGCAGAATTGAGAGACGAAATTAGGAAATTGGAAAAACAGCTCAATGCCGATCAAAAGGGAGGGGAGTAGCTTGTCGCTGGAACGTTTCATAAATCAAGCTATCAGCTCCTGGATGAGTGCGGAAGGCCCTGATTCCGATATTGTATTAAGCTCACGGATCAGGCTCGCCCGCAATATAAAGCAATATAAATTCCCTACCTTATTTTCAAATGAAGAAGCAGAAGCAGTCATTGAAAAAATAAAGGCAAGGGTGGAGCATTCTTCTTTTTCAAAACTTGGGGAAATGGAGCTTTTATTAATGGATAACCTTCAGCCGCTTCAAAAAAGAGTGCTGATGGAAAAGCATCTGATCAGTCCCCATCTTGCTGAGAATTCAACTCATGGTGCCTGCCTTCTTTCTGAAAATGAAGAAGTCAGTATCATGATTAATGAAGAAGACCATATAAGGATTCAATGCCTGTTTCCGGGGTTTCAGCTTTCTGAAGCCTTAAATATGGCAAATGAAATTGATGATTGGCTGGAGGAAGAAGCCGATTATGCATTTGATGAAGATATTGGCTTTTTAACAAGCTGCCCCACAAATGTAGGAACAGGGCTCAGGGCATCGGTTATGATGCATTTGCCTGGCCTCGTTCTCACACACCAAATGAACCGGATTATCCCGGCAATTAACCAGTTAGGTTTAGTTGTTAGAGGAATTTACGGGGAAGGCAGCGAAGCTTTAGGTAATATCTTTCAAGTTTCAAATCAGATCACTCTCGGAAAGTCAGAAGAGGATATCGCCGAGGATCTGAAAAGCGTTGTCAGTCAGCTGATTTCTCAGGAAAGATCGGCAAGGGAAGCATTAGCAAAGACTTCTAACATACAATTAGAAGATAGAGTCTTCCGCTCTTATGGCGTTTTATCAAACAGCCGGATCATTGAATCCAAGGAAGCAGCACAATGCTTGTCTGATGTTCGCCTGGGGATTGATATGCAGTACATTAAAAACATATCAAAGAATATATTGAATGAGCTGATGATCCTGACACAGCCCGGTTTCCTGCAGCAGTATGCAGGCGGGCCGCTCAGACCGCATGAACGCGATATCCGCAGGGCTTCACTAATTAGGGAAAGATTAAAAATGGAAGATCAAGAGTTGGGAGGATGAAATTATGATGTTCGGACGATTTACGGAAAGAGCTCAAAAAGTATTGGCGTTAGCACAGGAGGAAGCAATCCGTTTAGGACATAATAACATCGGAACAGAGCATATTCTGCTTGGGCTTGTACGCGAAGGTGAAGGAATTGCGGCTAAAGCTCTGTATGCTTTAGGCCTCGGCTCTGATAAGATCCAAAAAGAGGTTGAGAATTTAATTGGCAGGGGGCAGGATGCTTCCCAGACCATTCACTATACACCGCGTGCCAAGAAAGTGATTGAACTTTCCATGGATGAAGCAAGAAAGCTTGGCCACTCCTATGTGGGAACAGAGCATATCCTGCTTGGCCTGATCCGTGAGGGCGAAGGCGTTGCTGCGAGGGTATTGAATAACCTTGGAGTCAGCCTCAATAAAGCGCGCCAGCAGGTGCTTCAGCTGTTAGGCAGCAATGAATCCGGCAGCCATCAGGGAGGCTCGGCAGCCAATGCGAACACCCCGACCCTGGATGGATTAGCACGTGACCTGACTGCTATTGCCAGAGAAGGAAGCCTCGATCCAGTTATAGGACGAAGCAAAGAAATTCAGCGTGTGATTGAAGTATTAAGCCGGAGAACGAAAAACAACCCGGTTCTCATTGGTGAGCCTGGTGTGGGTAAAACAGCCATTGCAGAGGGCCTAGCGCAGCAGATTATTAACAATGAAGTGCCGGAGACTCTTCGTGATAAAAGGGTTATGACGCTTGATATGGGTACAGTAGTTGCCGGAACAAAGTATCGCGGTGAATTTGAAGACCGCCTGAAGAAGGTAATGGATGAAATCAGGCAGGCAGGAAACATCATCTTATTCATTGACGAGCTTCATACATTAATAGGAGCAGGAGGAGCAGAAGGAGCGATTGATGCTTCCAACATTCTAAAGCCATCTCTTGCCCGCGGCGAACTCCAGTGTATTGGTGCAACTACACTTGATGAATATAGAAAATACATTGAAAAAGATGCGGCACTTGAAAGAAGGTTCCAGCCTATTACAGTGGATGAGCCGACTGCCGAAGAATCTGTTCAAATCCTTGAGGGGCTGCGCGACCGTTACGAAGCCCATCACCGCGTAACCATTACAGATGCAGCGATTGAAGCAGCCGTAAAGCTGTCAGACCGCTACATTTCAGACCGCTTTCTTCCGGATAAGGCGATTGATTTAATCGATGAAGCGGGTTCAAAGGTAAGATTGCGGTCTTATACTACGCCTCCAAACCTGAAAGAGCTTGAGGTTAAGCTTGAGGATGTAAGAAAAGAGAAGGATGCAGCCGTACAAAGCCAGGAATTTGAAAAAGCGGCTTCCTTAAGGGATACGGAGCAGCGCCTGCGTGAACAGCTGGAAGAGACGAAGAAAACATGGAAAGAAAAGCAGGGCAAAGAAAACAGTGAAGTGACGGTTGAGGATATTGCCAATGTGGTGGCCAGCTGGACGGGAATCCCTGTTTCGAAGCTTGCCCAAACTGAAACAGAAAAGCTTCTTAATCTGGAAGAAATCCTTCATTCCCGTGTAATCGGGCAGGAAGAAGCCGTTAAGGCCATTTCGAAGGCTGTCCGCCGTGCCCGTGCTGGCCTTAAAGATCCGAAGCGCCCGATTGGCTCATTTGTATTCCTTGGCCCGACTGGAGTGGGTAAAACTGAGCTGGCCCGTGCATTAGCAGAAGCGATGTTCGGTGATGAGGATGCGATGATCCGCATCGATATGTCAGAATACATGGAGAAGCACTCCACATCCCGTCTGGTCGGTTCTCCTCCAGGTTATGTAGGGTATGAAGAAGGAGGCCAATTAACCGAAAAAGTCCGCAGAAAACCATATTCTGTTGTGCTTCTCGATGAAATTGAAAAGGCCCACCCTGATGTATTCAATATCCTATTACAGGTATTGGAAGACGGAAGATTAACAGACTCGAAGGGAAGAACCGTTGATTTCCGCAACACTGTTCTGATTATGACATCCAATGTAGGTGCTGAAGCGCTTAAGCGGAACAAATACGTTGGCTTTAACATCCAGGATGGGGAACAGGATTACAAAGATATGAAAGGAAAGGTAATGGAAGAGATGAAGAAGTCCTTCCGTCCGGAATTCCTGAACCGTATCGATGAAATTATCGTTTTCCATGCATTGGAGAAAAAGCATCTTCAGGAAATCGTTTCGCTTATGTCTGATACCTTAACGAAACGTTTGAAGGAACAGGATATTACATTGGAATTAACAGATGCAGCCAAAGAAAAAATCTCGGTTGAGGGCTATGATCCTGAGTACGGAGCACGTCCGCTCCGCCGGGCCATTCAAAAGCATATTGAAGACCGTTTATCCGAAGAGCTGTTAAGAGGAACAGTCCTAACTGGGCAAAGCGTGGTAATCGATGTGAAGGATGGAGAATTTGTGGTGAGAACCGCAGAACCAAGCAGAACAGCAAACCTTCAAAAATAAGGTGTAACGGACCATATTATATAAACATCAGTGATCACACACAGCAAAAAGGTACACGTCCCTGTTATACGTGTACCTTTTTGTACTCTTTCAGGACATTTTTAAATACAGCCTTAAAAGAGGTTTATTCAGCCGTTTTATGTTAATTTTAAGAGAGAAAAAGATATCAGGACAAAAACATTTTAAGACCCGTTGGAAAAGGGAATAGGAAGTAAACGTACTTCTTTCATCACTGGTTCTTCCATGCAAGGCCGGTAATCATAAGATTTTCCTTTACCGCGGCTGGTATGAATGTACAGAGAGGGGAAGAAGTATGGCTAAAAGAAAAACGAAATTCATGTGCCAGGAATGCGGCTATGAATCAGCGAAATGGATGGGGAAATGTCCGGGGTGCGGACAATGGAATACGATGGTGGAAGAGGTGGAGAAGCCAGCTTCAACGAGAAGAGGCGCTTTTGCACATTCACAGGGAACGTCCATAGCGGCAAAAGCTACGCCAATTACATCCATCGAAACAGTCAGCGAACCCCGCATACATACCGATTTAAAAGAATTAAACCGTGTCCTCGGGGGCGGGATTGTAAGAGGTTCCCTTGTTCTGATCGGGGGAGATCCGGGCATCGGGAAATCAACGCTTCTTCTTCAAGTGTCCTCACAGCTTGCGAACAGGAAGCACTCGGTCCTCTATATATCAGGGGAAGAATCCATGCGCCAGACGAAGCTGCGGGCTGACCGCTTAGGTGTTTCTTCAGACAGTCTGCTCGTTTATTCGGAAACCAGCCTTGAAGAAATCAGCAGAACGATTGAAACAGTCAACCCTGACTTTGTCATTATCGATTCCATACAGACGATTTTCCACCCGGAAGTGACATCGGCGCCGGGGAGTGTTTCCCAGGTTCGGGAATGTACCGCTGAACTGATGCGCATTGGCAAAACGAAGGGAATTGCCATTTTTATCGTAGGGCATGTTACAAAGGAGGGCTCCATTGCGGGTCCAAGACTTCTTGAGCACATGGTGGATACGGTTTTATACTTTGAAGGTGAACGCCATCATACATACCGGATTTTACGAGCTGTAAAAAACAGATTCGGGTCAACAAACGAGATGGGCATTTTTGAAATGAAGGAACTTGGGCTTGAGGAAGTAGCCAATCCATCGGAAATTTTCCTCGAAGAGCGGTCACAGGGGGCTGCCGGTTCAACAGTCGTTGCTTCCATGGAGGGGACGAGGCCTGTTCTTGTTGAAATTCAGGCGCTTATTTCCCCGACAAGCTTTGGAAATCCAAGACGAATGGCAACCGGAATCGATCATAACCGGGTCCCGCTACTGATGGCCGTTTTGGAAAAACGGGTCGGAATGCTCCTGCAAAATCAGGATGCCTATTTAAAAGTCGCTGGCGGAGTAAAGCTTGATGAACCGGCAATTGATTTGGCCATAGCGGTGAGTATTGCGTCGAGCTTTCGGGATAAGCCAACAAAAGCAACAGACTGCATCATTGGAGAAGTAGGACTCACCGGCGAGGTCAGGAGAGTCTCAAGAATCGAACAAAGAGTGCAGGAGGCGGCCAAGCTGGGCTTTGAACGGGTCATCCTGCCGGCGAATAATCTTGGCGGCTGGAGCGCACCGGGAGGAATCGAACTGATCGGAGTTAGCTCTGTTGGTGAAGCGCTAAAGGCTGCGTTAGGGGGATAAACATGGAGACTAAAAAAATGGGCGAAAAAACAATGAGTGAAATCCTTCGATTCATGGCTCCGGGTACGTCTATCAGGGAAGGGATTGATAATGTTCTGCGTGCCAATACAGGCGGGCTGATTGTATTAGGCTCTAAAGAAAAGCTGAGCAACCTTGTTGATGGGGGTTTTCAAATTAATTGCCCATTTTCGCCAAGTTATCTGTATGAGCTGGCCAAGATGGATGGGGCTATTATTTTAAATGAAGAGGGGAACATGATTCTGATTGCGAATGCCCAGCTGGCTCCTGATCCCGGTGTGCCCTCTACAGAAACGGGCATGCGGCATCGGACGGCTGAGCGGGTAGCCCGGCAAACAGGCGCATTAGTGATTGCCATTTCCCAGAGACGCAATGTCATTACCCTTTATAAGGGGCATTCCCGCTATGCGCTGAGGGATATTGGCGTTATTTTAACGAAGGCGAATGTAGCCGTCCAGACGCTTGAAAAATATAAGGTCGTTCTTGAACAGAGCATCGGCAATCTCAGCATCCTGGAATTTGAGGAGCTTGTTACCTACAGCGACATCCTGCATGTTTTTCATAATATCGAAATGGTTCTGCGCATTAAAAATGAGCTGCTCACCTATTTAAGTGAACTGGGCACCGAAGGAAGGCTGATCCGGCTCCAGATGAATGAGCTGCTGGTGGAGCTTGAACGGGAAGCAGAATGGATTATTAGAGATTATGCCCAATCAAGAGACATCGACTCCAGGGAGGCGCTTGTCAAACTGCAGGTCCTTTCAAAAGGGGAAATGCTCGAAGACTCTGTCATTCTAAAGCTTCTGGGCTACAACGGGTATATTCACACGGAAGAATTCAAATGTCCCCGCGGCTTCCGCATGCTGAATAAAGTTCCGCGCCTGCCGCCAATTATTATTGAAAATCTGATCAACCGGTTTGAAGAATTCCCCAATATCATCACGGCAACTGTAGAGGAGCTCGATGAGGTGGAAGGAATCGGGGAAGTGCGGGCAAGAAAAATTAAAGAGGGACTTAAGCTCATAAAAGAGCAGGTTTTTGCGGATCGTCAGCTATAAAGAGACCATTGAACTATGTAATTAGTTATGCTAAAATGGTTGGTTAATTATTTGACAGTTTATTGCCAATGGTGCTACCCTTAAAGTGGATGAAAGTATTAATTTAAGCAGTTGTTTTATTATCGTGAAATAATTATAAGAGACAAAATTGAAATTACCCCGGATTCAGGGTTTCAATTTTGTGAATTTGTTTATAATGATTAAAAGGAGGTGAAGGAATGTTAAAACGTATTGTACAGGCATGCTTCCTTATTATAGGGGTAACGCTTGGAATATTTTTAATTCCTGACTTATTAAAATTAATCAATTTAGATGACATTCCTCTTTTAAACAATCCATACGTGTCCGCCATTTTAGGTGCTATTATTTTTTATCTTTTAACTTTTTGGGCGGTTGATCATGTCGTCAATTTTGTGAGATGGGCAGAAGAATCACTGGTAAAAGTACCTATAACAGATATTATTTTTGGAAGTGTCGGCCTGGTTTTTGGATTAGTCATTGCCTTTTTAATCGGATATGCCCTAAATGCGATTGAGGTGCCGATTCTGAATACAGTAGCTCCCATTGTGCTGACGCTTATATTCGGCTATCTGGGATTTCAGGTTGGCTTTAAAAAGCGGGATGAGCTTTTAAGCTTATTTACCAAGAAAAAGAAAAGCAATGAAGAAGAAATTGACCCTGAAGCTGCACCTAAAAAATCACTTAAGATTCTTGACACAAGCGTTATTATCGATGGACGCATTGCTGATATCTGCCAGACTGGCTTTTTGGAAGGCACGATTGTCATTCCGCAGTTTGTGCTCGAAGAACTTCAGCATATTGCTGATTCATCAGATGTATTAAAGCGCAACCGAGGCAGACGGGGTCTGGATATATTAAACCGGATTCAAAAAGAGCTTTCGATTAATGTGGAAATCTATGAAGGTGATTTTGAAGAAATCCAAGAGGTGGACAGCAAGCTGGTGAAGCTGGCTAAGTTAACGAATGGCGTCGTTGTGACCAATGATTTTAACTTAAACAAGGTTTGTGAACTGCAAAAGGTGGCAGTCCTTAATATTAATGACCTGGCTAATGCTGTCAAACCGGTTGTGCTTCCAGGTGAAGAAATGAAAGTACAGGTAATAAAAGACGGCAAGGAACAGAATCAGGGGATTGCCTATCTGGATGACGGCACGATGATCGTGGTGGAAGAAGGCAGAAATTACATTGGCAAACATATTGACGTGCTTGTCACAAGTGTTCTGCAGACATCAGCCGGAAGAATGATCTTTGCAAAACCCAAGCTTCTGGAAAAAGCTTTATAATGTATGATGGAAAGTAGGACAGAACGTGCAGGGAGATTGATTTCCCTGCCTTTTTGCCTGCTTTTTTAAAAGAGGAGTCAAAAAATATGAATTATCAAGCGATTCTCCCGGCAGCCGGGCAGGGGAAACGAATGGGAGCCGGAAAGAATAAGCTTCTTCTGGAAATTGGAAATGTCCCTGTGTTTATACATACGTTAAGAGTTTTTGAGAGTGACCCGGAGTGCACAGGCATTTTTCTGGCCATTAATCCTCAGGATGAAGAAGAAATGCGGAATCTGTTAAAAAAGCATCAGATTAAGAAGGTGGCTGCTATGGTTGAAGGCGGAAGGGAAAGGCAGCATAGCGTCTATAATGCGGCCAAGGCAGCTTCGGGTGAGGAAGTAGTCCTGGTTCATGACGCTGCCCGCCCTTTTATTACCCGGGATTTACTGCAGCCCCTGGTGAAGGCAGCCTGGGAAAAAGGAGCTGCTGTTCTGGCAGTGCCGCTGAAGGATACCGTTAAAAAAGCTGACGGGCATTTAATTACAGAAACACTTGAACGTTCCTGCCTGTGGGCTGTTCAGACTCCACAGGCCTTTCGCGTTTCTTCCCTGCTTGAGGCACACCGCAAGGCAGACGGAGACGGCTTTTTAGGAACAGATGATGCGAGCCTCGTGGAGCGGTTAGGCAATGAAGTGGTGATTGTTGAGGGAAGTTACGATAATATTAAGCTGACTACGCCGGAAGATATTTATTTTGCGGAAGCAATTATAAAGAAAAGAAGCCATATGTAAAGGGGATTGTTATCATGTTTCGGATTGGACAAGGATTTGATGTTCACCAGTTTGCTGAAGGACGCCCCCTGATTATCGGGGGAATTGAAATACCATATGAGAAAGGGCTTTTAGGGCATTCAGATGCAGATGTCCTGCTGCATACAGTGGCAGATGCCTGCCTTGGGGCCATTGGAGAAGGGGACATTGGGCGGCATTTTCCTGATACCGATCCTGAATTCAAGGATGCCGATTCGGCAAAGCTGCTGCAGCATGTATGGGGAATCGTAAAAGAAAAAGGGTATGAGCTGGTTAATGCAGACTGCACCATCATTGCCCAGAAGCCGAAGATGGCTCCTCATATCGGTAAAATGCAGGAGCGGATTGCAGAGCTTCTGGAAACCGAAAAAGAAAATATTAATGTGAAAGCGACCACTACAGAAAAGCTTGGCTTTACGGGACGGGGAGAGGGAATCGCTTCCCAGGCAGCTGTTTTGCTGAAAAAGATAGAGAACCGCTAAAATTACCTTTCAGAAGAAAAACCTGAGTGTTAAAATATAGCTTACGATAAACTCAAGATTTTAAGGAGGAAATCAGTATGTCAAATGAAATCCGCGTCCGCTACGCTCCGAGTCCGACTGGGCATTTACATATCGGAAATGCGAGAACGGCGCTTTTTAACTATTTGTTTGCAAGAAGCAAAGGCGGAAAGTTCATCATCCGCATTGAGGATACAGATAAGAAACGGAATATTGAAGGCGGCGAAGAAAGCCAGCTTCATTATTTAAAATGGCTTGGCATGGATTGGGATGAAAGTATTGACAGGGAAGGCGAATACGGCCCATACCGCCAATCTGAAAGAAATCATATCTATGAAACCTACTACAAAGAATTGCTCGAGAAAGGGCATGCCTATAAATGCTATTGTACGGAAGAGGAGCTTGAAGCAGAGCGTGAAGCTCAATCTGCAAAAGGCGATACTCCTGCTTACTCAGGAAAATGCCGCCACTTGACAGAGGAAGAAAGAGCTGCGCTTGAAGCTGAAGGCAGAAAGCCGAGCATCCGCTTCCTGGTGCCAAAAGGCAAGATGCTGACATTCAATGACATGGTAAAAGGGGAAGTGTCATTTGAGTCGGATGGCTTCGGCGATTATGTCATCGTCAAGAAAGACGGCACGCCTACCTACAACTTTGCGGTAGCAGTGGATGATCACCTGATGAAAATTTCTCATGTTCTGCGCGGGGATGACCATATTTCCAATACGCCTAAGCAGCAGATGATTTATGAAGCATTGGGCTGGGACCTTCCGGTGTTTGGCCATATGACCCTGATTGTCAATGAAAGCCGCAAAAAACTGAGCAAGCGCGACGAGACGATCATCCAGTTCATTGAACAATATGAAGAGCTTGGCTATTTGCCGGAAGCACTCTTTAACTTTATTGCTCTACTTGGCTGGTCTCCTGCAGGGGAGGAAGAGATTTTCTCCAAAGAAGAATTCATCGATATCTTTGATGAAAACCGCCTTTCAAAATCTCCTGCCCTTTTCGATAAGCAGAAGCTTGAATGGATGAATAACCAGTACATGAAGAAGCTAGATCAGGAGCGATTGGTGTCCATTTCAGCCCCTCACCTGGTGAAGGCAGGGAAGATCAGCGAAAACTGGCAGCAGGAAAACGAAGAGTGGGTTAATAGCCTGATCACTCTTTACCAGGAAAAAATGAGCTTTGGCGCTCAGATTGTCGAGCTTTCTGAGCTTTTCTTCACAGAGGAAATGACCGTTGATGAAGAAGCGAAGGAAGTTCTGGCTGAAGAGCAGGTTCCTGAAGTGCTGACTGCATTCCTGCAGGAAATTGATGCACTTGCAGAATTCAAGGCAGATGAAATTAAAGCGGCTATGAAGACTGTACAGAAATCAACAGGCCACAAGGGCAAAAAGCTCTTCATGCCAATCCGTTCCGCAACGACCGGCCAAACCCATGGACCGGATCTGCCGCAGGCAATTGAACTTTTAGGAAAAGAAAAAGTAAAAACTCGATTAATGAGCATTATTGGTTAACATCTTGGAGAAAATGTAATATAGTATTAAGTAAATTATTCTATATTGAAAAGTGTTGAAGAGGAAAAGTAAGAAAAAAGATGCTTTTTAGAGAAAACCATCACCGGCTGAAAGTGGTTTAAGCCTCTCTTTATTCTGAAGTGCGCCTCTGAGCCTCAATTCGAACGGACGCCATGCTTCCAAGTAGATTTGAGCGGAAACTTATCCGTTAACAAGTTAAAGTTGAGGCTGTTTAAGCCTAAACAGAGTGGAACCGCGCGTAAAGCGTCTCTGTCCGATTGTGGCAGAGGCGCTTTTTTTATATGCAAAACCTGCAAGAAATTAGTATATGAGAAAAATATTTATTACAAAGAAGATCTATGCCAGGAGGGGAAAAGAACCATGTTTGCAAGAATGAAGGAAGATATCGAAGTGGTATTTGAACAGGATCCGGCAGCAAGAAGTTATTTGGAAGTAATATTAACCTACTCAGGATTGCATGCTGTCTGGTCACACCGCATTGCCCATGCTCTTTTTAAGCGTAAGTTTTATTTTCTTGCAAGAGTGGTTTCCCAGATCAGCCGCTTTTTCACAGGAATTGAAATTCATCCGGGAGCAAAGATCGGCAGACGCTTTTTTATCGACCATGGCATGGGGGTTGTCATCGGGGAAACATGTGAAATCGGTGATAACGTAACAGTTTTTCAGGGAGTGACATTGGGAGGAACCGGGAAGGAAAAAGGCAAGCGCCATCCTACCATTAAGGACAACGCCCTGATTGCAACCGGCGCTAAGGTTTTGGGCTCTATTACTATTGGAGAGAATTCTAAGATCGGTGCAGGCTCTGTTGTTCTTCATGAGGTTCCGCCAAATTCAACAGTAGTCGGGATTCCTGGAAGAGTGAAAGTCCGGGATGGTGTGAAAATTAGCAAAGATTTAAATCATTGTGATCTTCCCGATCCAATTGCAGACCGGTTTAAGGAACTGGAAGGGGAGCTGCGGGAATTAAAAACGGAAGTGGAAACATTGAGGAAAGAAAGGAGCCAGATTCATGGCCATTCAAATCTATAATACACTTACTCGTCAAAAAGAAGATTTTATTCCCTTGGAAGAGGGAAAAGTGAAAATGTATGTGTGCGGGCCAACCGTTTATAACTATATCCATATAGGGAATGCCCGTCCGCCGATTGTATTTGATACCGTAAGAAGATATCTTGAGTTCCGCGGCTTCGATGTACAGTATGTCTCCAATTTTACAGATGTGGATGATAAGCTGATCCGCGTGGCGAACGAACTGGGAACGGATGTTCCTGCGGTTGCAGAACGGTTCATTAATGCCTATTTCGAGGATGTTTCTGCCCTCGGCTGCAGAAGAGCTGATGTCCACCCGAGAGTGACAGAAAGCATCGATATCATAATTGAATTTATCCAGACATTGATTGATAAAGGCTTTGCGTATGAATCTGAGGGAGATGTCTATTACCATACCCGGAAATTTGATGAGTACGGCAAGCTTTCCCATCAGTCCATTGATGAATTGCGTGTCGGCGCCCGCATTGCCGTCGGCGAGAAGAAGCAGGATTCCCTTGACTTTGTTCTTTGGAAAGCGGCGAAGGAAGGGGAGATTGCGTGGGAGAGTCCTTGGGGGCAAGGAAGACCCGGATGGCATATTGAATGCTCGGCGATGGCAAAGAAATACCTTGGGGACATGATTGACATCCATGCCGGCGGTCAGGATCTGGCCTTCCCGCATCATGAAAATGAGATTGCCCAGTCAGAAGCATTGACAGGAAAAACCTTCGCCCGCTACTGGATGCACAACGGGTATATTAATATCGACAACGAAAAAATGTCTAAATCACTGGGGAATTTCGTCCTGGTTCATGACATTATCCAAAAGCATGACCCGCAGGTTTTAAGGTTTTTCATGCTGTCGGTTCATTACAGGCATCCGATCAACTACAGTGATGAGCTTCTGGAAAACACCCGGACAGGGCTTGAGCGCATTAAAACGTCTTATCACAATTTGCAGCACCGCAGAGAAGCAAGTGTGAACCTGACCGATAATAATCAGGAGTGGCTGGATAAAATTACAGCTCTTCATGAGCAGTTCATTCAAGATATGGATGATGATTTTAACACAGCGAATGCTGTATCCATTTTGTTCGAACTGTCAAAGCTTGCGAATTATTATCTGATGGAGAAAAACACAGCGGTGGAAGTGATCGATGCTTTCACGAAAGAATTTGAAACGCTGTTTGATGTATTGGGGCTTTCACTTGAAGAGGCACATGCAGACCTTCTGGATGAAGAAATCGAGCAGCTGATTGAAGAGAGGCAGCAGGCCAGAAAAGAGCGAAACTTCGAACTGGCAGATAAAATCCGCGATCAGCTGAAAGAAATGAATATTATCCTTGAAGATACACCGCAGGGAATCAGATGGAAAAGAGGCTAAGCAATGCTTCACTATGATAACAATGTAGATGAAAAACAATTGAATAGTCTTGCCCTGGCGTATATGGGAGATGCAGTATTTGAGACCTATATACGCCACCATCTCCTGCAAAATGGACGGGTCCGGCCTCATTTTCTCCATAAGGAGGCGACCCGGTATGTTTCTGCAAAAGCCCAGTCCCTGATCATTCATGAATTAATAGACGCTGAACGGCTGACTGAAGAAGAACTGGCAGTCGTCCGAAGGGGGCGGAATGCCAAGTCCGGTTCGGTGCCGAAAAATACAGATGTCCAAACATACAGATACAGCACAGCTTTTGAATCGCTGATTGGCTATCTGTTTTTAGCGAAAAGACAGGAGCGCATGGAAGAGCTGATTCTGGAATCCATAGATTTAGTTGAGAAAAAGAAAGGAGGAGCGGTAAAATGAGCCAGGATTTTATCATTGGGAAGAATCCCGTCATCGAAGCATTGAAGTCAGAGAGGGATATTAATAAGATTTTTATTGCAGAAGGATCGCAAAGCGGGCAAATGCAGCAGGTAATCGGTTTGGCGAAGGCCGCCGGGGTGCTGGTCCAGTTTGTGCCTAAGAAAAAAATAGATGGGATGGCAGAGGGAAACCATCAAGGCGTTATCGCACAGGTTGCTGCGTATCAATATGCTGAAATCGATGATTTGTTTGCTGCTGCAGAAAAGAAAAATGAAGCACCATTCTTCCTGCTGCTGGATGAAATTGAAGATCCGCACAATCTGGGATCCATCATGAGAACGGCCGATGCAGTGGGTGCCCATGGGATCATTATTCCGAAGAGGAGAGCGGTCGGGCTGACAGCAACGGTAGCTAAAGCTTCAACAGGTGCGATCGAGTATATTCCGGTTGTCCGTGTTACCAATATGGCCAGAACGATTGATGAATTAAAAGAAAGAGGCGTCTGGATCGCCGGTACGGATGCAAAAGGGAAACAGGACTACCGTCAGATGGATGGGGCGATGCCTTTAGGTCTTGTGATTGGCAGTGAAGGTAAAGGAATGGGCCGCCTGATACGTGATAAATGCGACTTCCTCATTAACCTGCCGATGGCTGGACATGTTACTTCCCTTAACGCATCAGTTGCGGCTGCACTGCTCATGTATGAGGTTTACCGGAAACGGCACCCGCTTGAGGGATAAAAATGGACATCCTTCTTGTTGACGGATACAACATAATTGGTGCTTGGCCAGAACTCAGGGAGCTCAAAAACAAGGATTTATCATCAGCCAGAGACCGCCTGATTGAAAAAATGGCCGAGTACCAGGGATATTCCGGGTACAGAGTGATTGTCGTATTTGATGCCCATTATGTAAAGGGCACGGAAAAAAAGTTTAAGAATTCAAAGATCGAAGTTATTTTTACGCGGAATAATGAAACGGCAGATGAACGCATCGAAAAACTGGCTATTGATCTCAGCAATATTAAAACCCAAATTCATGTGGCAACCTCCGATTTTACAGAGCAATGGGTCATATTTGGCCAGGGGGCCCTAAGGAAATCAGCGAGGGAGCTGCTGAATGAAATGAATTTGATTGAAAGCAGCATCGAAAAAAAAGTAAAAAAAATTCAGGAGAAAAAGCCGGTTTCCAAGATACCTCTCAGTGATGAAGTGGCAGAAATTTTCGAAAAATGGCGCAGAGGAGGCCAATGAGCGGTTGACGCTTGAAAAAACCGTGCTGTATAATGTTTCTAACCATGCTTGTACGGTCGGGGGGATCCTAGTGAGTGCTGACTTCAAGACAATCGAAGAAAATCTTATAGACTTTATACAGCTAGAGGACGAAGAAATAGTGGAGCTCGTGCATAAGGGCGAGAGTGAGGCGCTGGATTATCTGATTCATAAGTACCGCAACTTTGTCCGGGCAAAAGCAAGATCCTATTTTTTGATTGGCGCAGATAAAGAAGATATTGTACAAGAGGGGATGATCGGCTTATACAAGGCGATCCGTGACTTTAAAGAGGACAAGCTGTCTTCATTTAAAGCGTTTGCCGAGCTGTGCATCACCAGGCAAATCATAACCGCCATTAAGACGGCGACCCGCCAAAAGCATATTCCGCTGAACTCATATGTGTCTCTGGACAAGCCCATTTATGATGAGGAATCGGACAGAACGCTTATGGATGTAATCTCCGGGGCGAAGGTTATGGACCCTGAAGAGCTGATTATCAACCAGGAAGAATTTGATCATATTGAAGTGAAAATGTCCGAGCTTTTGAGTGACCTTGAACGCAAGGTGCTTGCTCTTTATCTGGATGGGCAGTCCTATCAGGAAATTTCCGAAGAACTGAACCGGCATGTTAAATCGATTGACAATGCTCTTCAGCGGGTAAAAAGAAAGCTGGAAAGATATCTGGAAGTGCGTGAATTTTCCCTGTAGACAGAATTTCCCAACACCTTGCCTTTTTTGCAGTTATTGACATGTTTTAGGGTGCATGTTAAAGTTTTAAGGGCGTAATGTGACTTAGTAGGTGGAAATATGACAAAAAAAGTGATTTTAGCTTGCTCCGTATGTGGTTCCAGGAACTATTCCACTGCGGGAAAAAATGAAGCTGTTCGGCTGGAATTGAAGAAATTCTGCAGCACATGCAGTGCTCATACGATCCATAAAGAAACAAAGTGATTATATAGATAAGAAGTTTGTTCTTTTAATAGACTGAAGCTGAGTGTTTTAGGCAGATTGGAAGACCGGTCTGATTTGAAGCCGCTTTCGCTTCTTGTTAAAGGATATATCTTTCGAAAGTTGGGGGTTACGAAATGCAGCGCATCGTGAATTTTTTCCGTGAAGTTGGCCGGGAAATGAGAAAGGTCAGCTGGCCTAAACGCAAAGAGCTGACAAGCTATACTGTTACCGTTCTTGCTACAGTAACGTTCTTCGCTCTGTTTTTTGCAGTGCTTGACCTGGGAATTTCTGAATTGATTCGTATAATTCTTGAATAACCCCTGAGTTTCCATGGTATAATGGAGAATAACACAGGAAACATTTGCAAAGCCCGGAAACGGGTTTTTTAATTTGGAGAAAAATAATAAATTGTTGAATACAGGGAGGGAAGGACGAACAAGTCCTCGTGAATGGAAAAGAATTGGTATGTTGTTCATACGTACTCCGGCTATGAAAATAAAGTGAAAGCCAATCTGGAGAAACGTGTTGAATCAATGGGTATGCAAGATAAGATCTTTCGGGTGGTAGTCCCTGAAGAAGAAGAAACAGAATTTAAGAACGGCAAGAAAAAAGTAGTGAAGCGCAAGGTCTTCCCTGGTTATGTACTGGTAGAAATCGTGATGACAGATGATTCCTGGTATGTAGTAAGGAATACTCCGGGTGTAACCGGATTCGTAGGTTCGGCAGGTTCAGGCTCAAAGCCGACTCCGCTATTGCCTGAGGAAGTTACTCATATTCTTAAGCATATGGGTGTTGAAGAAGCCCGCTTTGATATCAACTTTGAAATCGGGGAAACGGTTAAGGTGAACGAAGGTCCGTTTGCGAACTTCACAGGCTCGATTGAAGATATTGATAAAGATAAGGCAAAGATTAAAGTGCTTGTGAACATGTTTGGCCGTGACACTCCGGTTGAACTTGATTTTTCACAGATTGAAAAACTGTAAGAATCAGCCTTCTGTGAAAGTACTTTTATATATCTTTGTAAAAAAACTTGAAATTGGCTTTGAAAAGTGATAATATTTCAAAGGTCAGTATGTCTCGGACAAAGAGACTGGACAGTAGTTAAAAGTTCTTTATCTTAATATAAAGACTATAAGTTGAGTGGGAGGGAACTTTCCCTATTACCACATCACGGACTTTAAGGAGGTGTGTCTCGTGGCTAAAAAAGTAATCAAACTTGTAAAGCTGCAAATCCCTGCAGGTAAAGCGAACCCTGCACCACCGGTAGGACCGGCACTAGGTCAAGCAGGTGTTAACATCATGGGATTCTGTAAGGAATTTAACGCTCGTACAGCTGAACAAGCTGGCTTAATCATTCCTGTAGAAATCACGGTTTTTGAAGACCGTTCATTTACATTTATTACGAAAACTCCTCCTGCTGCAGTTCTTCTTAAGAAGGCGGCTGGAATCGAGTCTGGTTCTGGTGAACCAAACCGTAATAAAGTAGCAACAGTCAAGCGTGACAAGGTACGCGAGATTGCTGAAACAAAGATGCCTGATCTAAACGCTGCAAGCGTAGAAGCTGCAATGCGTATGGTTGAAGGTACTGCACGCAGCATGGGTATCGTAATCGAAGACTAATCCATGTATGAAGCAGATTAAGGGATGAGGTTGCGACGTTGAATTTGGTTTCACTCGCAACCTTTGTTCTGTCAAGAGCGGGCGCCTTAATGGGCGCCTCCGCTTTTCGTGTCGAGCTGCGGCGCCTTTGAACCAGGCGCCTCCGCTTTTACTCGTGGGAGGTTATTCCGCTAAAACCACAATCAAGGAGGAAATAAAAATGGCTAAAAAAAGTAAGAAGTACGCAGAAGCTGTGAAGCTTGTTGATTCTTCAAAAGCTTACCCGATTGCTGAAGCAATTGAACTTACGAAGAAAACTAATTTTGCAAAATTTGATGCAACTGTTGAGGTAGCATTCCGCCTTGGAGTTGACCCTAAGAAAGCTGATCAGCAAATCCGTGGAGCAGTTGTTCTTCCAAACGGAACTGGTAAAACTCAGCGCGTTCTTGTATTCGCTAAAGGCGAAAAAGCGAAAGAAGCAGAAGCTGCTGGAGCAGATTTCGTAGGTGATTCTGAATACATCAACAAAATCAGCCAAGGCTGGTTCGACTTTGATGTAATCGTTGCTACACCTGACATGATGGGTGAAGTTGGTAAACTTGGCCGCGTATTAGGACCTAAAGGCTTAATGCCAAACCCTAAGACTGGCACAGTTACTTTTGACGTTCAAAAAGCAGTTAACGAAATCAAAGCAGGTAAAGTTGAATACCGTGTTGACAAAGCTGGTAACATCCACGTGCCAATCGGTAAAGTATCTTTCGAAGACGAAAAGCTTGTTGAAAACTTCAACACTATTTTCGACACAATGATGAAAGTGAAGCCTGCTGCTGCTAAAGGAACTTACATGAAGAACGTTTCTGTTACTTCTACAATGGGACCTGGCGTTAAAGTAGATCCTTCATCTGTTGCAGTAAAATAATACCAACTTGACATTCTGAAATACATGGTGTAATATGTATTTTGTTGTTAAAATATAATAACATTTGTGCCGTAGACAGCAGGTGCTTAATTGCTTAATTCCCTGCCGAGGTATTACGATAGAATTGCTTTTTCTTGCTATTGTATACTTCCTCCATGTCTGCAAAGTCGTGGAGGTTTTTTATTGGACGGTATGAATGTAGAAAAATTCTACAGGAGGTGTAAGGATGAGCAGCATTATCGAACAAAAGAAACAAATCGTAGACGAAATTGCTGATAAGCTTAAATCAAGTTTATCAACAGTTGTTGTTGACTACCGTGGTCTTACTGTTGCTGAAGTTACTGAACTTCGTAAACAGCTTCGTGAAGCTGGCGTGGAATTCAAAGTATACAAGAATTCAATGACTCGCCGTGCTGCTGAAGCTGCTGAACTTTCAGGTTTAAACGATTCTTTAACTGGACCTAACGCAATCGCGTTCAGCACAGAAGATGTAGTTGCTCCAGCGAAAATCCTTAATGATTTCGCGAAAAAGCATGAAGCACTTGAAATTAAAGCAGGTGTAATTGAAGGAAATATCGCTTCAGTAGAAGATATCAAAGCTCTTGCTGAACTACCATCACGCGAAGGCTTGCTTTCTATGCTACTCAGCGTACTTCAAGCACCTATCCGCAATCTTGCTCTTGCTGCAAAAGCTGTTGCAGATCAAAAAGAAGAACAAGGCGCGTAAGTTAATTTTAGCGTTAAACTAATAGATTCAAACCAAAAATAAGGAGGAAACATAATCATGACTAAAGAACAAATCATTGAAGCAGTTAAATCTATGACTGTTTTAGAACTAAACGACTTAGTAAAAGCTATTGAAGAAGAATTCGGTGTAACTGCTGCTGCTCCAGTAGCAATGATGGGCGGAGCTGCTGCTGGTGGCGCTGCTGAAGAGCAAACTGAATTTGACGTTGTTCTTGCTTCTGCAGGCGACCAAAAAATCAAAGTTATCAAAGTGGTACGTGAAATCACAGGTCTTGGACTTAAAGAAGCGAAAGAACTTGTTGACAACACTCCAAAAGCTCTTAAAGAAGGCATTTCTAAAGAAGAAGCTGAAGAAGTTAAAGCTAAGCTTGAAGAAGTTGGAGCTGGCGTTGAAGTTAAGTAATAGCCTTTATGAAAAGTCCGCTGCTTAAGCGGGCTTTTTGTTTTGGAAAATATTAAAAAGAGCGAAATGTATATAACTGTGGATTAGTTTGTCTCCGTCTAGCTTCAGCCATTACGCTTTTGTTATAACTTTTTGCTTTTTAATGGGCAATCCTATATAATTCCTTCGAAACCACATAATTGTGATTCTCCTTTTATCTTCTTATATATACTCCTGGAGGTGATTTCATGTCTGAACACTACTATTCCAAAACACAGCAAGTTGATAGCAGCCCTAAAACCTGGAGCTATACTTTAAAGGAATTCCCGTTCCGCTTTAAAACAGACAACGGTGTTTTTTCAAAGGGTGAAGTGGATTTTGGGTCAAAATTATTAATCGAAACATTTGAACAGCCGGAAGCGGATGGGAATATTCTCGATGTCGGCTGCGGATATGGACCTATCGGGCTGACTGCTGCAAAGCTTATGCCGGAACGGACTGTTCATATGGTTGATGTAAATGAGAGGGCTCTTGGACTGGCGAAGGAAAATGCTGAATTGAATGGCATCAAGAATGTCCAAATCTATGAAAGTGACCGTCTTGAAAGTACGAAAGGCAATAAGTTTGCGGCTATCCTGACAAACCCGCCAATCCGCGCCGGGAAAAAGATAGTGCATGATATTTTTGAACAAAGCTTTGAGGCTCTGATATCGGGCGGAGAGCTATGGGTTGTCATCCAGAAAAAACAGGGCGCCCCATCCGCGATCGATAAACTGACAGAGTTATTCGATGAAGTGGAGACAGCAGAAAAGAAAAAAGGCTATTTTATATTAAGAGCAAAAAAAGATTGACTTGACTTTTTTGCTATGTTAGTATTGTAAAATGCCAACATATTATATTTCTATTTATAACTAAATTTATCTAATAGTTGTATAAATTTGGTTTTAATGGGAAAGCTAACAAAATAATAGTCGTATTGTGAAAATGTGGTTTTTGAAGTGAAAACCCTTTTTCTTTTTGTCTTATAAGAATGGAGGTTTGGCTTTATGTCCCTGTGCTTTTTCGGGGAAAAGCCTGCTTCTGGGCCAGTTTTACTGGCTGGCTTCGTGCGCCATCGGTTCAGTTGCTAATACCTGAACCGATAGGCAGGCGCTCATTGCTTTTCTTATAGGATGATATAAATTGCTATTAGCAACAATAACGCTTGATTTGAGGGGTGAATCAGTTGACAGGTCAACTAGTTCAGTATGGACGACACCGCCAACGTAGAAGTTACGCACGAATCAGTGAAGTTTTAGAATTACCAAATCTAATCGAAATCCAAACCTCTTCTTATCAATGGTTTCTTGATGAGGGTTTACGAGAAATGTTCCATGATATTTCTCCGATTGAAGACTTTACTGGTAATTTGTCGCTTGAATTTATTGATTACAGCCTTGGCGAACCAAAATATTCCGTTGAGGAATCGAAAGAACGAGATGTTACATATTCTGCACCTTTACGTGTGAAAGTGCGTCTTGTAAACAAAGAAACAGGCGAAGTTAAAGACCAGGATGTCTTTATGGGTGACTTCCCGCTTATGACAGAGACAGGTACGTTCGTTATTAATGGAGCGGAACGTGTCATTGTATCCCAGTTAGTGCGTTCTCCGAGCGTATACTTCAGTGGAAAGCTTGATAAAAACGGGAAAAAAGGCTATACAGCAACCGTAATCCCGAACCGCGGCGCATGGCTTGAGTATGAAACAGATGCCAAAGACGTCGTATACGTCAGAATAGATCGTACTCGGAAACTGCCCGTTACGGTTCTTTTGCGTGCACTTGGGTTCGGCTCTGATCAAGAGATCATCGATTTGGTTGGAGACAACGAGTACATTCGCAATACGCTTGAGAAAGACAATACGGAAAGCACTGAAAAAGCGCTTCTTGAAATCTATGAGCGTCTTCGTCCGGGCGAGCCGCCAACGGTCGAAAATGCAAAAAGCTTGCTTGTCTCAAGATTCTTTGATCCAAAACGTTATGACCTTGCGAACGTTGGACGTTATAAGATCAATAAGAAGCTTCATATTAAAAACCGCCTGTTTGGCCAAAAACTGGCTGAAACGCTTGTGGATCCAGAAACTGGCGAAATCATTGCGGAAAAAGGCGTTACACTTGACCGCCGTACATTAGACCGCATTCTTCCTAACCTTGAGAAGGATATCGGCTTCAAAACGGTAAGCCTATTAGGCGGAGTAGTAGATGATGAAGTATTGCTTCAGTCTATTAAGATTTACGCGCCTAATGAAGATGGTGAAAAGGTCATCAATGTGATCGGCAATGCCTATGTGGAAGAAGCAGTGAAAAACATTGCACCTTCTGACATCATCGCATCTATCAGCTATTTCTTTAACCTTCTGCATTCTGTAGGAGATACAGATGATATTGACCATCTTGGAAACAGACGTCTTCGTTCAGTCGGAGAACTATTGCAGAACCAGTTCCGCATCGGTTTATCCCGTATGGAGCGTGTGGTCCGCGAGAGAATGTCCATCCAGGATACTAATACGATTACACCTCAGCAGCTGATTAATATCCGCCCTGTTATTGCGTCAATTAAAGAGTTCTTTGGAAGCTCTCAGTTGTCCCAGTTCATGGACCAGACAAATCCGCTTGCTGAACTTACACATAAGCGCCGTCTTTCTGCGCTGGGGCCTGGCGGTCTGACGCGTGAACGTGCCGGTTTCGAAGTCCGTGACGTTCACTACTCTCACTATGGACGTATGTGTCCGATTGAAACGCCGGAGGGACCAAACATCGGTCTGATTAACTCCTTATCTTCATTTGCGAAGGTGAACCGCTTCGGCTTTATCGAAACACCATATCGCCGAATCGACCCTGAGACCGGAAAAGTTACATCCCGCATCGACTATCTGACAGCCGATGAAGAGGATAACTATGTAGTGGCTCAGGCAAATGCACTTCTTGGTGACGATGGTTCATTCCTTGACGAAGAAGTAGTTGCCCGTTTCAAAGGTGAGAACACAGTTGTCAAACGCGACCGTGTTGACTACATGGATGTATCGCCGAAACAGGTAGTATCTGCTGCGACAGCATGTATCCCATTCCTTGAAAACGATGACTCCAACCGCGCCCTGATGGGAGCGAACATGCAGCGTCAGGCTGTGCCATTGATGCAGCCGGAAGCGCCAAGAGTCGGAACTGGTATGGAATATGTATCAGGTAAAGACTCAGGTGCAGCAGTCATCTGTAAGCATGAGGGAATTGTTGAGCATGTAGAAGCCCGCGAAGTTTGGGTTCGCCGTATTCAAAATGTAGATGGCCAGGAAGTTAAAGGCGATCTTGATAAATACAGAATGCTTAAATTCATCCGATCCAACCAGGGAACCTGCTACAACCAGCGTCCTATCGTCGCTGTTGGCAACCGTGTAACAAAAGGAGAAATCCTTGCTGACGGTCCTTCCATGGAACTTGGTGAATTAGCTCTTGGACGCAACGTTCTTGTAGCGTTCATGACTTGGGATGGCTATAACTACGAGGATGCGATCATCATGAGTGAGCGCCTTGTAAAAGATGATGTTTATACATCCATCCATATTGAAGAATATGAATCAGAATCACGCGATACAAAGCTTGGACCTGAAGAGATCACAAGAGATATCCCTAACGTTGGGGAAGATGCACTGCGCAACCTGGACGAACGCGGAATTATCCGTACAGGTGCGGAAGTAAAAGATGGCGATCTTCTAGTTGGTAAAGTAACTCCTAAAGGGGTAACGGAACTGACAGCTGAAGAAAGGCTATTGCACGCAATCTTTGGTGAAAAAGCACGTGAAGTCCGTGATACATCCCTTCGTGTGCCACATGGCGGAGGCGGAATTGTACTGGATGTTAAAGTGTTTAACAGAGAAGACGGAGATGAGCTTCCTCCAGGTGTTAACCAGCTTGTACGTGTATATATCGTTCAGAAGCGTAAAATCTCTGAAGGTGACAAGATGGCCGGACGTCACGGTAACAAAGGTGTTATCTCCCGTATTTTACCGGAAGAAGATATGCCTTACCTGCCGGATGGCACTCCAGTAGACATCATGTTAAACCCTCTTGGGGTTCCATCGCGTATGAACATCGGACAGGTGCTTGAGCTTCACCTTGGTATGGCTGCCAGAGCTCTTGGCATCCATGTTGCATCTCCTGTATTCGATGGTGCACGTGAGGAAGATGTATGGTCAACGATCGAAGAAGCAGGCATGGCGCGTGATGCGAAGACTGTTCTTTATGATGGACGTTCAGGCGAGCCGTTCGACAACCGTGTATCTGTCGGTGTCATGTATATGATCAAACTGGCACACATGGTTGACGATAAGCTTCATGCCCGTTCAACAGGACCTTACTCTCTTGTTACGCAGCAGCCATTGGGCGGTAAAGCTCAGTTCGGCGGACAGCGTTTCGGTGAGATGGAGGTATGGGCACTTGAAGCATATGGTGCTGCCTATACACTTCAGGAAATCTTAACAGTTAAGTCCGATGACGTAGTTGGACGTGTTAAGACTTATGAATCAATCGTCAAAGGCGAGAATGTTCCTGAACCAGGTGTACCGGAATCATTCAAGGTACTGATCAAAGAGCTTCAAAGTTTAGGTATGGATGTTAAGATTCTATCCGGCGATGAAGAAGAAATTGAAATGCGCGACATGGAAGATGAAGATGAAGTTCAGCAGGCTGAATCATTGACAATCGCTCCGGAAACGCAAAACGAAGAGCAAGTAGTTACGAAAGAATAATTTCATATAAATTCCTTCATCCCTGGGCGCTCCGCCTTACATGGCGGATGCCGCTGGGGATATTATTGGCACTTTGCTGCTGTTTGAGCAATAAGGGTAAAACCCGGAGATCAAAAGGGAGGTAGGCCCCTTGCTAGATGTAAACAATTTCGAGTATATGAAAATAGGTCTTGCTTCACCGGATAAGATACGTTCTTGGTCACATGGTGAAGTTAAGAAGCCTGAAACGATCAACTATCGTACATTAAAACCAGAAAAAGACGGTCTATTCTGCGAGCGCATTTTCGGACCGACGAAAGACTGGGAATGTCACTGTGGAAAGTATAAGCGTGTTCGATACAAAGGCGTGGTCTGTGACCGATGCGGCGTTGAAGTAACACGTGCGAAAGTCCGCCGTGAAAGAATGGGCCATATTGAACTTGCAGCCCCTGTATCCCACATTTGGTATTTCAAGGGCATCCCAAGCCGTATGGGTCTTGTGCTGGACATGTCTCCTCGTGCACTTGAGGAAGTTATTTACTTCGCTTCTTATGTTGTAACGGATCCTGGCGATACGGCTCTTGAGAAGAAGCAGCTGCTTTCTGAAAAAGAATACCGTGCATACCGTGAAAAATACGGAAACAAGTTCCAGGCATCCATGGGTGCTGAATCCATTAAGAAGCTTCTTTCTGACATAGATCTCAACAAAGATGTAGATACCCTTAAAGAGGAACTGAAAACCGCCCAGGGCCAGCGACGCACTCGTGCAATCAAGCGCCTGGAAGTACTTGAAGCTTTCCGAGGTTCTGGAAATGAACCTTCCTGGATGATTCTCGACGTTCTTCCGGTTATTCCTCCGGAGCTTCGTCCAATGGTACAGCTGGATGGCGGACGTTTTGCCACTTCCGACCTGAATGATCTGTACCGCCGTGTAATCAACCGCAACAACCGTTTGAAGCGTTTATTGGACCTTGGTGCTCCAAGCATTATCGTTCAGAACGAAAAACGCATGCTTCAGGAAGCTGTAGATGCGCTAATTGATAACGGCCGCCGCGGAAGACCGGTAACTGGACCAGGAAACCGTCCGTTAAAATCACTATCGCATATGCTTAAAGGGAAACAAGGACGCTTCCGCCAGAACTTGCTTGGTAAGCGTGTTGACTATTCCGGACGTTCGGTTATCGTCGTAGGACCAAACTTAAAAATGTACCAGTGCGGACTTCCAAAAGAAATGGCATTGGAATTATTCAAGCCATTCGTTATGAAGGAATTAGTGGAGAAGGGCTTAGCCCACAACATCAAATCTGCAAAACGCAAAATTGAAAGAGTACAGCCGGAAGTTTGGGATGTTCTTGAAAGTGTTATTAAAGAGCACCCTGTATTGCTTAACCGTGCCCCAACTCTTCACAGGCTCGGCATTCAGGCATTCGAACCGACATTGGTTGAAGGACGCGCTATTCGTCTTCACCCGCTTGTATGTACTGCTTACAACGCAGACTTTGACGGTGACCAAATGGCTGTTCACGTGCCGCTTTCAGCTGAAGCACAGGCAGAAGCCCGCTTGCTGATGCTGGCAGCACAGAACATTCTGAATCCGAAAGACGGTAAGCCAGTTGTTACTCCTTCTCAGGATATGGTACTAGGCAACTATTACCTGACACTAGAAAGAGCCGGTGCAGTTGGCGAAGGTATGATTTTTAAAGATACAAGCGAAGCGCTGCTTGCTTATCAAAATGGATATGTGCACTTGCATACAAGAGTAGCTGTCCATGCTGGGTCCTTAAATAATCAGACTTTCACTGAAGAACAAAATAAGAAGCTTTTATTGACTACGGTTGGTAAGCTTATTTTCAACGAAATTCTGCCTGAAACATTCCCTTACATTAACGAGCCTACAAAAGAAAACCTTGAGATTGAAACTCCTGTGAAATATTTTGTAGAGCCTGCTACTGATGTAGCTGCCGTTATCAAGGAAATGCCTCTGGTAGATCCGTTTAAGAAAAAAATCCTTGGAAACATCATTGCGGAAGTCTTTAAACGCTTCAAAATTACAGAAACGTCTAAAATGCTTGACCGCATGAAGAACCTTGGATTCAGGCACTCCACAAAAGCCGGTATCACAGTCGGTGTTGCTGATATCGTAGTATTAAAGGAGAAGCAGGAAATTATCCAGGAAGCACAGAGCAAGGTTGATAATGTAATGAAACAGTTCAGACGCGGTCTTATTACTGAAGATGAGCGTTATGATCGTGTTATTTCAATCTGGAGTGCAGCGAAAGATAATATCCAGGCAAAATTAATGAAGTCATTGGATAAATCCAACCCGATCTTCATGATGAGTGACTCCGGTGCCCGTGGTAACGCGTCCAACTTCACTCAGTTAGCAGGTATGCGCGGACTGATGGCCAACCCGGCTGGACGTATCATTGAATTACCGATCAAATCGAGTTTCCGTGAAGGCTTAACAGTACTCGAGTACTTTATTTCCACACACGGTGCCCGTAAAGGTCTTGCCGATACGGCTCTTAAAACAGCTGACTCAGGTTACCTGACTCGCCGTCTTGTTGATGTTGCGCAGGATGTCATCGTTCGTGACGACGATTGCGGAACTGACCGCGGCTTGCTTATCGCATCCCTCAAGGATGGTACTGAAGTCATTGAAGCGCTTGAAGAGCGTCTGATTGGCAGATATGCAAGAAGAAATATCAAGCATCCTGAGACAAATGAAGTGATCGTGCCTGAAAATGGATTGATCACTGAAGATATTGCAGTTGAAATTGTTTCAGCCGGCATTGAAAAGGTATGGATCCGTTCAGCATTCACTTGCAACACCCGCCATGGTGTATGTAAGAAATGCTACGGCCGCAACTTAGCTACCGGCCAAGAGGTTGAAGTTGGTGAAGCAGTAGGTATTATCGCTGCCCAATCCATCGGTGAACCAGGTACACAGTTAACGATGCGTACCTTCCATACCGGCGGTGTAGCAGGAGACGATATCACTCAAGGTTTACCGCGTATTCAGGAAATTTTCGAAGCGCGTAATCCTAAAGGTCAGGCAGTTATTTCAGAGATCGATGGTGTAGTAGTCGGCCTCAACGAAGGACGCGACCGCCAGCAGGAGATTGTTGTCCAGGGTGAAGTTGAGTCTAAGACTTACACAGCACCTTATACAGCCCGCTTAAAAGTAGCTGTAAACGACGAAGTAGTCCGTGGACAGGAACTGACTGAAGGTTCTATTGACCCTAAAGAGTTAATTAAAGTGAGAGATGTAACAGCTGTTCAAGAATACTTGCTGCGTGAAGTTCAGAAGGTATACCGCATGCAGGGTGTTGAAATCGGCGATAAGCACATCGAGGTAATGGTCCGCCAGATGCTTCGCAAAGTGCGTGTAATTGATGCGGCAGAAACAGATGTGCTTCCAGGTACACTGCTTGATATCCATCAATTTACAGATGCCAATGAAAAAGCCCTTCTTGCTGGTAAAATGCCTGCTACAGGACGTCCGGTTCTGCTGGGTATTACAAAAGCTTCTCTTGAAACAGATTCATTCTTATCAGCAGCATCCTTCCAGGAGACAACAAGAGTTCTTACCGATGCAGCGATCAAAGGCAAGCGCGATGAGCTTCTTGGTCTGAAAGAAAATGTAATTATTGGTAAGCTTGTTCCTGCTGGAACAGGTATGCAGCGATACAGAAGAGCAGAACCTTATACAAACGAGGAAGCTGCTGAAGATACTGTTACTGTAGAATAATGTAATCATTGCGGTGCTTGCTTATTTGAAAGCAAGTGCCGCATTTTATAGTGAATAAACGAAATAAAAATCATTTTGCTTGTTGACATTGAAATATGAAGGTGTTACTATAGCAAAGGTGCTCCTATTCACCGGATACTTTGGAGGATGTCGTAAATGTCTTATGATAAAGTATTGCAGGCAAAAAGTATTATTGTAGGAACAAAGCAAACAGTCAAAGCTCTTAAACTGGGAACAATCGATGAAGTCGTAGTCGCCAGTGATGCTGATACTAGGGTTACAGCGAAAGTGGTTAGTACAGCGAATGAGATGAACGTTCCGATTGTGTATGTCGATTCGATGAAAAAACTCGGAAAGGCATGTGGAATCGAAGTTGGGGCAGCAGCTGTTGCCATATCTATTTAAAAACTGTTTTTGTAGATTGGTATCTGCAAGAACTTTGTTTTTGCAACAAAATGAACCACCTGGATGTGTGGGCTTAAACAAATTCGAAGGGAGGAAAAATCAAATGCCTACTATTAATCAATTAGTGCGCAAGCCTCGTCAAACTAAGTCTGAGAAGTCAAACTCACCTGCTCTTAACAAAGGCTACAACAGCTTCAAGAAAGCTCAAACAAATGTAGCTTCACCTCAAAAGCGTGGTGTTTGTACTCGTGTTGGTACAATGACTCCAAAGAAACCGAACTCTGCATTACGTAAATATGCTCGTGTTCGTTTAACAAATGGTATCGAGGTTAATGCTTACATCCCTGGTATCGGGCACAACCTTCAAGAGCACAGTGTTGTTCTTATCCGTGGAGGACGTGTAAAAGACTTACCGGGTGTGCGTTACCACATCGTGCGCGGCGCTTTAGATACTGCTGGTGTTAACAACCGTATGCAAGGCCGTTCTAAATACGGTGCTAAGCGTCCAAAAGCAGCTAAAAAATAATTCTAATTAATAGACAACCATCTTTGAAAGGAGGAACAATCCATGCCACGTAAAGGTCCTGTAGCAAAAAGAGACGTATTGCCGGATCCGATTTACAACTCAAAGCTAGTTAGCCGTCTGATCAACAAAATGATGATCGATGGTAAGAGAGGTAAATCTCAAGCAATTCTTTACTCTGCGTTCGATATCATCAGCGAGCGCACTGGCAAAGAACCAATGGAAGTTTTCGATCAGGCGCTTAAAAACATCATGCCTGTACTTGAAGTTAGAGCACGCCGTGTAGGTGGTGCAAACTATCAGGTACCAGTTGAGGTGCGTCCTGACCGCCGTACTACTCTTGGTCTTCGCTGGTTAGTAAACTATGCGCGTCTTCGCGGTGAAAAGACTATGGAAGAGCGTTTAGCTAACGAAATCCTTGATGCAGCTAACAACACTGGTGCATCTGTTAAGAAACGTGAAGATACACACAAAATGGCAGAAGCAAACAAAGCGTTTGCTCACTACCGCTGGTAAGATATACTGCTTAACTAAAATAACACTCATACTAGGAAGGAGAAAGACCCAATGGCTAGAGAGTTCTCCTTAGAAAATACTCGTAATATCGGTATCATGGCTCACATCGATGCCGGTAAAACAACTACTACTGAACGTGTACTTTACTACACTGGCCGTATCCACAAAATCGGTGAAACGCACGAAGGTGCTTCACAGATGGACTGGATGGAGCAGGAGCAAGAGCGTGGAATCACAATCACTTCTGCTGCGACAACTGCACAGTGGAAAGGCCACCGCGTTAACATCATTGACACTCCTGGACACGTAGACTTCACAGTTGAAGTTGAACGTTCACTTCGTGTTCTTGATGGTGCGGTAGCTGTACTTGATGCACAGTCAGGTGTTGAGCCTCAAACTGAAACAGTTTGGCGTCAGGCTACTACTTACGGAGTACCACGCGTGGTATTCGTAAACAAAATGGATAAAATCGGTGCAGACTTCTTGTACTCATTGAAGACTCTTCATGATCGTCTTCAAGCGAATGCAGCTGCAATTCAATTACCGATTGGTGCTGAAGATCAATTCGAAGGCATCATCGACTTAATTGAAATGAAAGCTACATTCTACGGAAACGACTTGGGTACTGATATCGAAGACCGTGAAATTCCAGCTGAATACGTAGATCAAGCAGAAGAATACCGTGAAAAGCTAATTGAAGCGGTAGCTGAACTTGATGAAGAATTAATGGAGAAATACCTTGGCGGTGAAGAAATCACTAACGAAGAGCTAAAAGCTGCTATTCGTAAAGGTACAGTAAACGTTGAATTCTACCCAGTTATCTGTGGTTCTGCGTTCAAAAACAAAGGTGTTCAAAAAATGCTTGATGCAGTAATCGACTACCTTCCATCTCCACTTGATGTACCTTCTATTAAAGGTACAACTCCGGATACTGAAGAAGAGGTTACTCGTCCTTCAAGCGATGATGCACCATTCTCTGCACTTGCATTTAAAGTTATGACCGACCCTTATGTTGGTAAACTTACATTCTTCCGTGTGTATTCCGGTACATTGAACTCCGGTTCATATGTACAGAACTCTACTAAAGGAAAGCGTGAGCGTGTAGGACGTATCCTGCAAATGCATGCGAATTCCCGTGAAGAGATCTCAGTAGTACACGCTGGAGATATCGCAGCAGCTGTAGGTCTTAAAGACACTACTACAGGGGATACTCTATGTGATGAAAAGAATCTTGTTATTCTTGAGTCTATGGAATTCCCAGAGCCGGTTATCTCATTATCTATCGAGCCTAAATCAAAGGCTGACCAAGATAAGATGACAACTGCTCTGCAAAAACTTCAAGAAGAAGATCCTACATTCCGCGCTCATACTGACCAGGAAACTGGACAGGTTATCATCGCGGGTATGGGTGAGCTTCACCTTGATATCCTTGTTGACCGTATGAGACGTGAATTTAAAGTGGAAGCTAACGTTGGTGCACCTCAGGTTGCATACCGTGAAACTTTCCGCGGTTCAGCTCAGGTTGAAGGTAAATTCGCACGTCAATCCGGTGGACGCGGACAATTCGGTCACGTTTGGATCGAATTTAGTCCTAATGAAGAAGGAAAAGGCTTCGAATTCGAAAACGGAATCGTTGGTGGTGTCGTTCCTCGTGAATACATCCCAGCTGTTCAAGCGGGTCTTGAAGACTCTCTGGATAGAGGAGTACTTGCCGGATTCCCAATGGTTGACATCAAAGCCCGTTTATTTGACGGTTCATACCATGATGTTGACTCCTCTGAAATGGCGTTTAAGATTGCTGCATCTATGGCACTTAAAAACGCTGCGTCAAAATGTAACCCTGTAATTCTTGAGCCGGTTATGAAGGTTGAAGTCGTAATCCCTGAAGAATACATGGGAGACATCATGGGTGATGTAACTTCACGCCGTGGACGCGTTGAAGGTATGGAAGCTCGCGGTAACGCGCAAGTAGTTCGTGCGATGGTTCCACTATCAGAAATGTTTGGATATGCAACTTCATTGCGTTCTAACACGCAGGGACGCGGTACATTCTCAATGCACTTCGACCATTATGAAGAAGTTCCAAAATCAATTTCTGAAGAAATCATCAAAAAAAATAAAGGTGAATAATTGATTTTACCTTTTCAATAAAGTATAACTACTATTGTAGGCTAAAAGCGCTGTGGAAAGGGAAACCTCTCCACGGCATCAAATACTTAACTTTTATAATCTGAAGGAGGAAATTTCAAATGGCAAAAGCTAAATTTGACCGTTCAAAACCCCATGTTAACATCGGTACTATCGGACACGTTGACCATGGTAAAACTACTTTAACTGCAGCTATCACAACTGTTCTTTCTAAAAAAGGCGGCGGTGAAGCACGCGGATACGATCAAATCGACGCGGCTCCAGAAGAGCGCGAGCGTGGAATCACAATCTCAACTGCACACGTTGAGTACGAAACTGAAAACCGTCACTATGCACACGTTGACTGCCCAGGTCACGCTGACTATGTTAAAAACATGATCACTGGTGCTGCACAAATGGACGGCGGAATCCTAGTTGTTTCTGCTGCTGACGGCCCAATGCCACAAACTCGTGAGCACATCCTTCTTTCTCGTCAGGTTGGTGTTCCTTTCCTTGTTGTATTCATGAACAAGTGTGACATGGTTGACGATGAAGAACTACTTGAATTAGTAGAAATGGAAGTTCGTGACCTTCTTTCTGAGTACGAATTCCCTGGTGATGACATTCCTGTAATCAAAGGTTCTGCTCTTAAAGCTCTTGAAGGAGAAGCTGAGTGGGAAGCTAAAATCGAAGAACTTATGGCAGCAGTTGACGAGTACATCCCAACTCCAACTCGTGACACTGACAAGCCATTCATGATGCCTGTTGAGGATGTTTTCTCAATTACTGGCCGTGGTACTGTTGCTACAGGACGTGTTGAGCGTGGACAAGTTAAAGTCGGTGACGTTATCGAAATCATCGGTCTTGCTGAAGAGCCAAAATCAACTACTGTAACTGGTGTAGAAATGTTCCGTAAGCTTCTTGACTATGCTGAAGCTGGAGACAACATTGGTGCCCTTCTTCGTGGTGTTGCACGTGAAGATATCCAACGTGGACAAGTACTTGCTAAACCAGGTTCAATCACTCCACACACTAAGTTCAAAGCTGAAGTATACGTTCTTTCAAAAGAAGAAGGTGGACGTCATACTCCATTCTTCACTAACTACCGTCCTCAGTTCTACTTCCGTACAACTGATGTAACTGGTATCTGTAATCTTCCTGAAGGCGTAGAAATGGTTATGCCTGGAGATAACATCGAAATGACTGTAGAACTAATCGCTCCAATCGCTATCGAAGAAGGTACTAAGTTCTCTATCCGTGAGGGTGGACGTACTGTAGGCGCTGGCGTAGTTGCTACAATCACTGAGTAATTTCAACTAATAAAAACAGATGGGTGACGACCCATCTGTTTTTTTATGTGCTTTCTCAATATTTTAATACATAAAGAGATGAATGGAATAAAAAGCACAATTTCAATTTCAATAATAATTCTTACGGTGCTGCTTGCAATTATAAAGATATCATTCCTCCATTAAAACTCCCGAATAAAACCGCTTTTCTTCTATATATAATCACCACTATATTTTTATATTCAATTACTCACAGTGCAAATAGTTAGACTTCTTCCTATACTATTGAAAACTCAATACACAGCAGTTATAATAGTAAAAGTGTGCGGAACAAAAAGAAATAACATTTACTTGTTGCATTTCATTTATTGTTTCTGTATAATAGACAATGTTGGTCTTTGACTGCGATGATGTGAAAGGTTGCTGACACACCCGGCCGCTTTGCCATGGCGAGTGTGTGGGAAATTTTCACGGAGAATGTCTATATTAAAATAGGCGAAAAGGAGGGAAAATAATGGCAAAACAAAAAATTCGTATTCGTTTAAAAGCGTATGATCACAGAATTCTTGATCAATCAGCAGAAAAGATTGTTGAGACTGCAAAACGTTCTGGTGCGGCTGTTTCAGGTCCGATTCCATTACCAACTGAAAAGTCTATTTACACAATCCTGCGAGCGGTTCACAAGTACAAAGACTCTCGTGAACAGTTCGAAATGCGTACGCATAAACGTCTAATCGACATCGTTAACCCAACACCACAAACGGTTGATTCACTAATGCGTTTAGACTTACCGTCTGGTGTAGATATCGAAATCAAACTTTAATCAATAAATAATCATAAGAAACTTAGGAGGTGTGACTGAAATGACCAAAGGAATCTTAGGAAGAAAGATTGGTATGACTCAAGTATTTGCTGAAAACGGTGATCTTATCCCGGTAACAGTAGTTGAGGCAGCTGCTAACGTTGTTCTTCAAAAGAAATCAGTTGAAACTGATGGATATGAAGCAATCCAGATTGGATTCGAAGACAAGCGCGACAAGTTGTCCAACAAACCTGAAAAAGGGCATGTTGCTAAAGCAAACACTGCTCCTAAGCGCTTCGTACGCGAATTCCGCGGAGCTGATTTAGGACAATATGAAGTTGGTCAAGAAGTCAAAGTTGATATTTTCGCAGAAGGCGATACTGTTGATGTAACAGGAATTTCAAAAGGTAAAGGTTTCCAGGGTGCCATCAAGCGCCACGGACAATCTCGCGGGCCTATGGCTCACGGTTCCCGTTACCACCGTCGCCCTGGTTCAATGGGTCCTGTAGCTCCAAACCGTGTATTCAAAGGTAAATTATTACCTGGTCGCATGGGCGGAGAGCAAGTGACTGTACAAAACCTTGAAATCGTAAAAGTTGATGTTGAACGCAACCTTCTTTTGATCAAAGGTAATGTACCTGGTGCCAGAAAAGCATTAGTAAAAATCAAAAGTGCGGTAAAAGCATAATAATTAAACCGGAAAGGAGGAAAACAGAATGCCGAAAGTAGCATTGTTTAACCAAAGCGGATCTAAAGTTGGTGATATCGAACTTAATGATGCGATCTTTGGTATCGAGCCCAACCAGCACGTATTATTCGAAGCTGTTGTTATGCAAAGAGCTTCATTACGTCAAGGGACTCATAAAACTAAAATTCGTTCTGAAGTAGCGGGCGGAGGACGTAAGCCATGGCGCCAAAAAGGCACAGGCCGTGCACGTCAAGGTTCAATCCGTTCACCACAATGGCGCGGAGGCGGTACTGTATTTGGTCCTGTACCACGCAGCTACAGCTACAAACTGCCTAAAAAGGTTCGCCGTCTGGCAATTAAATCTGCGTTATCTTCTAAAGTATTAGAAGAAAACATCCTAGTATTAGAAGGCCTTGCTTTCGAAGCTCCTAAAACTAAAGACTTTAAAGGTGTATTAACTGGTCTTTCTGTTGATTCAAAAGCACTTATCGTAACTGCTGACCTGGAAGAGAACGTAGCATTATCTGCTCGTAACATCCCTGGTGTAACAGTTGTGTCTGCTTCTGGAATCACTGTTTTAGATGTTTTAAACCATGATAAGCTTATCATGACGAAAGCAGCGGTTGAAAAAGTAGAGGAGGTGCTTGCATAATGGATGCACGCGATATCATTAAGCGCCCCGTAATCACTGAACGTTCTACTGACATTATGGCTGATAAAAAATATACGTTCGAAGTTGACGTACGAGCTAACAAGACTCAAGTTAAAGACGCTGTAGAGCAAATCTTTGGCGTTAAAGTTGAGAAAGTTAACATCATGAACTACAAAGGCAAGTTCAAGCGTATGGGCAAATTCGGCGGATACACTAACAAACGCCGTAAAGCGATCGTTAAATTAACAGCTGAAAGCCAAGAAATCGAGCTTTTTGAAGCTTAATTCACTATAACTAGAAGAGGAGGGAAACGAAATGGCGATTAAAAAGTATAAACCTACCTCTAATGGTCGTCGCGGCATGACGGTTTCTGATTTCGCAGAAATCACGACTAACCAACCAGAAAAGTCTTTACTTGCTCCTTTAAAGAGAAAAGGCGGCCGTAACAACCAAGGTAAGTTGACAGTTCGTCATCAAGGCGGCGGTCATAAACGTCAATATCGTATCATCGATTTTAAACGTACCAAAGATGGCATTCCAGGACGCGTTGCCACAATCGAGTATGATCCAAACCGCTCTGCAAATATTGCACTAATTAACTATGTAGATGGAGAAAAGCGCTACATCCTTGCACCTAAGAACTTACAGGTGGGCATGGAAGTAATGTCTGGTCCTGAAGCAGATATCAAAGTGGGTAATGCACTTCCACTAGCTAACATTCCAGTGGGTACAGTAATCCACAACATCGAATTAAAACCTGGTAAAGGCGGACAATTAGTACGTTCTGCTGGTACTTCTGCACAAGTACTTGGTAAAGAAGGCAAGTACGTATTAGTTCGTTTAAACTCTGGTGAGGTTCGCATGATTCTTGCTGAATGCCGTGCGACTGTTGGTCAAGTCGGAAACGAGCAGCACGAGCTTATTAACATTGGTAAAGCAGGTCGTTCACGCTGGTTAGGCAAGCGCCCAACTGTACGTGGATCTGTAATGAACCCTAACGATCACCCACACGGTGGTGGTGAAGGACGTGCGCCAATCGGACGTAAGTCTCCAATGACTCCTTGGGGCAAACCAACACTTGGTTACAAGACTCGCAAGAAGAACAACAAATCAGACAAATTTATCGTACGTCGTCGTAAAAAATAACGGGATTGTACTACGGTTCCAATTAAGAACCGTAGAGCAATCACGAAGGGAGGTTCAATCATGGGTCGCAGCTTAAAAAAAGGACCTTTTGTTGATGAACATTTAATGACAAAGATCGAAAAGCTTAATGAAACAGAAAGCAAGCAAGTTACTAAAACTTGGTCTCGCCGTTCTACGATCTTCCCACAATTCATCGGACACACAATCGCAGTTTATGATGGTCGTAAACATGTGCCTGTATACATCACTGAAGACATGGTAGGCCACAAGCTTGGAGAATTCGCTCCAACTCGTGCGTACAAAGGCCATGGCAATGATGATAAGAAAACAAGACGTTAATGAGAGGAGGGCATTCTAATGCAAGCTAAAGCTGTTGCAAGAACAGTTCGTATTGCTCCTCGTAAAGCTCGTTTAGTCGTAGATTTAATTCGAGGAAAGCAAGTAGGCGAAGCAGTAGCGATTTTAAACCTTACACCTAAAGCTGCTTCTCCAATCGTAGAGAAAGTTTTAAAATCTGCACTAGCTAACGCTGAGCACAACTACGAAATGGACGTTAACAACCTGGTAGTTGCTCAAGCATTCGTAGACGAAGGACCAACTTTAAAACGTTTCCGTCCTCGCGCTATGGGCCGTGCAAGTCAAATCAACAAGCGCACTAGCCATATTACTATCGTTTTATCAGAAAAGAAGGAGGGATAATCAGTGGGTCAAAAAGTAAATCCAGTCGGTTTGCGTGTCGGGATCATCCGTGATTGGGAGTCAAAATGGTACGCAGGCAAAGACTATGCTGATCTTTTACACGAAGACCTTAAGGTTCGTGAGTACATCACAAAGCGCTTAAGCGATGCTTCTGTTTCTAAAGTAGAAATCGAACGTGCTGCTAATCGCGTGAACATCACTATCCACACTGCGAAACCAGGAATGGTTATCGGTAAAGGTGGTACTGAGGTTGAAGCACTTCGCAAGTCACTTAACTCATTAACTGGCAAGCGTGTTCACATCAACATTCTTGAAATTAAAAGAGCAGATATCGATGCGAAATTGGTTGCGGAAAACATTGCTCGTCAATTAGAAAACCGCGTATCTTTCCGTCGTGCTCAAAAACAAACTATTCAACGTGCAATGCGCGCTGGCGCTAAAGGTATCAAAACAATGGTATCTGGTCGTTTAGGCGGTGCTGATATAGCTCGTTCAGAATCATACAGCGAAGGAACAGTTCCACTTCATACTCTTCGTGCTGATATCGATTATGCTGCAGTTGAAGCTGATACAACTTACGGTAAATTGGGCGTAAAAGTATGGATCTATCGTGGAGAGGTCCTTCCTACGAAGAAGAAAACTGGGGAAGGAGGCAAATAATATGTTATTGCCAAAGCGCGTAAAATATCGTCGTGTACACCGCGGAAAAATGCGTGGTCAATCAAAAGGCGGAACTGAAGTAAACTTCGGTGAATATGGCCTTCAAGCTCTAGAAGCTTCTTGGATCACTAACCGTCAAATTGAATCTGCACGTATTGCAATGACTCGTTACATGAAACGTGGCGGTAAAGTTTGGATTCAAATTTTCCCACACAAGCCTTACACTGCAAAGCCTCTAGAAGTCCGCATGGGTTCTGGTAAAGGTGCTCCTGAAGGATGGGTAGCAGTTGTAAAGCCTGGTAAAGTAATGTTCGAAATCGCTGGTGTATCTGAAGAGATCGCTCGTGAAGCATTACGTCTTGCAGCACACAAACTTCCAGTTAAGTGCAAGTTTGTAAAACGAGAAGAAATTGGTGGTGAATCAAATGAAAGCTAATGAAATTCGTGACCTTACCACTGCCGAAATTGAACAAAAAGTAAAATCATTAAAAGAAGAGCTTTTCAACCTTCGCTTTCAATTGGCGACTGGACAACTTGAAAACACAGCTCGCATTCGTGAAGTACGCAAAGCGATTGCCCGCATGAAAACTGTTATTCGTGAAAGAGAAATCGGCTTTAGCAAGTGATATTGAGAGGAGGTTCGCACAATGAGTGAACGCAACCAACGCAAAGTTTACACTGGACGCGTCGTTTCTGACAAAATGGATAAGACAGTAACGGTTCTTGTCGAAACTTACAAAAAGCATCCACTTTACGGTAAACGCGTTAAGTACTCTAAAAAGTTCAAGGCTCATGATGAGCAAAACCAAGCAAAAACTGGCGATATCGTTCGTATTATGGAAACTCGTCCACTATCTGCGACTAAACGCTTCCGTCTTGTAGAAGTAGTTGAAAAAGCAGTTATTATCTAATTGTTCGGTTGGGAGATTTATCCCGAAGGGAGGTTACACACATGATTCAACAAGAATCACGTTTAAAAGTTGCTGACAACTCTGGTGCTCGTGAAGTACTTACAATCAAAGTTCTTGGTGGCTCAGGCCGCAAAACTGCTAACATCGGTGATGTTATCGTTTGTACAGTGAAACAAGCAACACCAGGTGGCGTTGTTAAAAAAGGTGATGTTGTTAAAGCGGTAGTTGTTCGTACTAAGAGCGGTGTACGCCGTAATGACGGTACTTACATTCGTTTCGATGAAAACGCATGTGTAATTATTCGTGATGACAAAGGACCACGCGGAACTCGTATCTTCGGACCGGTTGCCCGTGAACTACGTGAAAACAACTTCATGAAAATTGTATCTTTAGCTCCAGAAGTATTATAAATAACAAATCAAATTGCCTTTAAGGAGGTGCGCACAGATGCATGTGAAAAAAGGTGACAAAGTTATGGTCATCTCTGGTAAGGATAAAGGCAAAACGGGCGTTATTCTTGCAGCGTTCCCTAAACAAAGCCGAGTGCTTGTTGAAGGAGTTAACATTGTAAAGAAACACTCTAAGCCTTCTCAGATGAACCCGCAAGGCGGAATCATCAGCCAAGAGGCACCTGTTCATGTATCAAACGTTATGCCTGTCGATCCTAAATCTGGTGAACCAACTCGTGTAGGCTATAAAACGCTTGATGGCAAAAAAGTACGTGTTGCAACAAAATCCGGTGAAGTTCTAGATAAATAGTTCAAAGAAGAAGGGAGGTACAATGAATGAACCGCCTAAAAGAAAAGCATTCAAAAGAAATTACTCCTGCTCTAATGAGCAAGTTTAACTATAAATCAGTTATGCAAACACCTAAGCTTGAAAAAATCGTTATCAACATGGGTATTGGTGACGCTGTTCAAAACGCTAAAGCACTAGATAAAGCTGTTGAGGAACTAACTTTGATTACTGGTCAAAAGCCGGTTATCACTCGCGCTAAGAAATCAATCGCTGGCTTCCGTCTTCGTGAAGGTATGCCAATCGGTGCGAAGGTTACTCTTCGTGGAGAACGCATGTATGAGTTCTTTGATAAGTTAGTATCTGTATCTCTTCCACGTGTACGTGACTTCCGCGGTATCTCTAAGAAGTCATTTGACGGCCGTGGTAACTATACTCTAGGTGTCAAAGAACAGTTGATCTTCCCTGAGATTGATTACGATAAAGTAAGCAAAGTTCGTGGTATGGATATCGTTATCGTAACTACAGCTAACACTGATGAAGAAGCTCGTGAACTTTTAACTCAATTTGGAATGCCATTCCAAAAGTAATCGCTAAATAGAGGGAGGCGAAAACGTGGCTAAAAAGTCAATGATTGCGAAGCAAAAACGCACGCCTAAACACAAGGTACAGGAGTACACTCGCTGCGAACGCTGCGGACGTCCACATTCTGTATACCGTAAATTTAAGCTTTGTCGTATTTGTTTCCGTGAATTAGCATATAAAGGACAAATTCCTGGCGTGAAAAAAGCTAGCTGGTAAACCCCAAGCATGGGAAGGAGGTAAAAACAATGGTCATGACAGATCCAATTGCAGACTTGCTAACTCGCATCCGTAATGCGAACATGGTTCGTCACGAAAAATTAGAAGTTCCTGCTTCTAACATCAAGAAAGAAATTGCAGAGATCTTAAAGCGTGAAGGTTTTGTACGTGATGTTGAGCTTATCGAAGATAACAAGCAAGGCATCATCCGCATTTTTCTAAAATACGGTTCAAACAACGAACGCGTTATCACTGGTCTTAAGCGTATCAGTAAGCCTGGTCTTCGTGTATACGCAAAGGCTGATGAAGTACCTCGCGTACTTAACGGTCTTGGAATCGCACTAGTTTCTACTTCTCAAGGCGTTATCACTGATAAAGAAGCCCGCGCTCAACAAGTCGGCGGAGAAGTATTAGCATACGTTTGGTAATAGAGTTTTTCATGAATGGAGGTGCAATTAAATGTCTCGTATAGGTAAAAAACCAATCGAAATTCCAACTGGTGTTACTGTTACAAACGACAATAACACTGTTACTGTGAAGGGTCCTAAAGGTGAACTAACTCGTTCATTCAACCAGGATATCGAAATCAAGGTGGAGGACAGCGTAATCAACGTTTCCCGTCCATCTGATGCGAAAGAACACCGCGCATTGCACGGAACTACTCGCGCACTTCTAGCTAACATGGTTGAGGGTGTGTCAAAAGGATTCGAAAGAGGACTAGAGCTTATCGGTGTCGGTTACCGTGCTCAAAAACAAGGCAAAAAGCTTGTTTTAAATGTTGGTTACTCTCATCCTGTTGAAATCGAGCCTGAAGAAGGTATTGAAGTTGAAGTGCCATCTAACACAAAGATCATTGTTAAAGGTACTAACAAAGAACGTGTTGGTGCATTGGCTGCCAACATCCGTGATGTTCGTCCTCCAGAGCCTTACAAAGGTAAAGGTATCCGCTATGAAGGCGAATATGTTCGTCGTAAAGAAGGTAAAACTGGTAAGTAATGCCGCTTAGGTAAACGAAAGGAGTGACCGAAATGATTACGAAGGCTGATAAAAATGCAGTTCGTAAGAAAAGACATGCTCGTGTGCGTGCAAAACTTTCTGGAACTGCGGCTCGTCCTCGTTTAAATGTGTATCGTTCAAACAAGCACATTTATGCTCAACTTATTGATGATGTAAACGGAGTTACTGTAGCAAGTGCTTCTACACAAGATAAAGAAGTGAACCTTGATGCAACTGGCAACGTTGATGCAGCAGTTAAGGTCGGAGAATTAGTTGCAAAGCGCGCAGTCGAAAAAGGCGTTAAAGCTGTCGTTTTCGATCGTGGTGGCTATCTATATCATGGACGTGTTCAAGCATTAGCTGATGCAGCACGTGAAAATGGTTTAGAATTTTAATAGACAAAGGAGGGACACAAAAAGATGCGTCGTATTGATCCAAACAAACTTGAACTTGAAGAGCGCGTAGTTACGATTAATCGTGTAGCAAAGGTTGTTAAAGGTGGACGTCGTTTTCGTTTCTCTGCTCTTGTAGTAGTAGGTGACAAAAACGGTCACGTTGGCTTTGGTACAGGTAAAGCACAGGAAGTACCTGAAGCGATCCGCAAAGCTATTGAAGATGCTAAGAAAAACTTAGTCGAAGTACCTATGGTTGGAACTACAATTCCTCACCAGGTAATCGGTCACTTCGGTGCTGGAGAAATCCTTCTTAAGCCTGCTTCTGAAGGTACTGGAGTAATCGCCGGAGGTCCAGTTCGTGCGGTTCTAGAATTATCTGGTGTTGGTGATATCTTATCTAAATCTTTAGGTACTAACACACCAATCAACATGGTTCGCGCCACTTTGAACGGTTTAACTCAATTAAAACGTGCTGAGGACGTAGCGAAATTACGTGGTAAATCAGTAGAAGAACTGTTAGGATAAGGAGGGATTTCAAATGGCGAATAAACTAGAAGTAACCCTCACTCGCAGCGTGATTGGTCGCCCGCAAGACCAGCGCGAAACAGTTAAGGCTCTTGGCTTACGCAAAATGCACCAAACAGTTGAGCATCAAGATAATCCTGCTATCCGCGGAATGATCAACAAAGTTGCTCACCTTGTTGTGGTAAAAGAAAAATAAATCTATTCTTCTACAAATAAGGAGGTGCCAACATGAAACTTCATGAATTAAAGCCTGCAGAAGGTTCTCGTGGGGAACGCAAACGCAAAGGCCGTGGTATCGGTTCCGGTAATGGTAAAACTGCTGGTAAGGGTCATAAAGGTCAAAACGCTCGTTCTGGCGGCGGTGTCCGTCCTGGATTCGAGGGTGGTCAAACACCTTTATTCCAACGCTTGCCTAAACGCGGTTTCACTAACATCAACCGTAAAGAGTACGCGATTGTGAACCTTGATGCTTTAAACCGTTTCGAAGATGGAGCTGAAGTAACTCCAGCGCTTCTTATTGAAACTGGTGTAGTAAGCAACGAAAAAGCAGGAATCAAGATTCTTGCAAAAGGCAAAGTTGAGAAAAAGCTTACAGTAAAAGCTCATAAATTCTCCTCTGCTGCAAAGGAAGCTATTGAAGCTGCCGGCGGTCAAACTGAGGTGATTTAATGTTTCAGACAATCTCCAATTTTATGCGTGTGGGTGATATAAGACGAAAGATTATTTTCACCCTTTTAATGCTGATTGTATTTCGCATCGGTACATTTATCCCTGTACCGGGCGTAAATGCAGATCTATTAAAAGCCCAGGATGAACTTAATGTATTTGGTGTTCTGAATACATTCGGCGGCGGGGCGCTCCTAAACTTCTCCATCCTTGCAATGGGTATCATGCCGTACATTACGGCATCCATCATTGTGCAGCTTCTGCAGATGGATGTTGTTCCTAAGTTTACGGAATGGTCAAAGCAGGGAGATGTTGGACGCCGTAAGTTAGCTCAGTTTACCCGTTACTTTACTATCGTGCTTGGTTTTATCCAGGCTCTCGGTATGTCTTATGGGTTTAATAACCTAGCAGGCGGAATGCTGATTGAGAAACCGGGAATTACCTCTTATCTATTGATTGCTGTGGTATTGACTGCCGGAACTGCATTTCTAATGTGGCTTGGTGAGCAGATTACATCAAAAGGTGTAGGAAATGGTATTTCCATCATTATCTTTGCTGGTATCGTAGCTGGGATTCCTTCAACGGTTAACCAGATTTACGCTCAGCAGTTTGAAAATGCTGGAGAGCAGCTATTCCTTCGCATTGTGACAGTCGTGCTTATCCTAATCGCAGTCATTGCTATTGTTGTAGGAACGATCTTTATCCAACAGGCATTAAGAAAGATTCCTATTCAATATGCTAAGCGTGTAACAGCAGGACAAAATTCTGCTGGCGGACAATCAACTCATCTTCCGTTAAAAGTTAATGCAGCTGGTGTAATTCCAGTAATCTTTGCGATTTCTTTCATCATCACGCCAAGAACCATTGCCGGTTTCTTTGAGCAGAATGATGTTACGCTATGGATTCAAAGAATATTTGACTATACGTCTCCAATCGGAATGGTCATCTATAGTGCATTAATCATTGCTTTTACTTATTTCTATGCTTTTATTCAGGTGAACCCGGAACAAGTTGCGGAAAACCTGAAGAAGCAGGGCGGTTATATCCCGGGCATCCGTCCAGGAAATAACACGCAGGAATATCTGACCCGCGTCTTATACCGTTTAACGTTAGTCGGTGCGCTATTCCTGACAGTGATTTCAATCCTGCCGGTATTCTTCATCAATATCGCCGGATTGCCTGAATCTGCGCAAATTGGAGGCACAAGCCTGCTGATCGTTGTCGGTGTTGCACTGGAAACGATGAAGCAGCTTGAAGCACAGCTGGTTAAACGTCATTATAAAGGTTTCATTAAATAATTTGGTTGTAGGGGACGCATGTTCCCTTATACCATTTAGAGACTAGGGGGAAATTGACGTGAATTTAGTTTTAATGGGGCTCCCTGGTGCCGGTAAAGGTACACAAGCCGAGAAGATCGTCCAAAAATACGGCATCCCTCATATTTCTACCGGAGATATGTTCCGTGCGGCTATTAAAGACGAAACGGACCTAGGCCTTAAAGCAAAATCATTCATGGATAAAGGCGAGCTTGTTCCTGATGAGGTAACAATCGGCATTGTACGTGAACGATTAAGCAAGGATGATTGTGAAAAAGGCTTTTTGCTGGATGGCTTCCCAAGAACGGTTGCCCAAGCAGATGCCCTTGAAAACATCCTTTCTGATTTAAACAAGAAAATTAATTTTGTTATTAATATTGATGTTGATCAGAGTATTCTAATGGAACGTCTTACAGGACGCCGCATCTGTAAAGAATGCGGAGCTACTTATCATTTAGTATTCAATCCGCCAGCGAAAGACGGAGTGTGTGATCGCTGTGGCGGTGAGCTGTATCAGCGTGCTGATGATAATGAAGCGACTGTTCAGAATAGACTTGATGTTAATATTAAACAAACCAAACCGTTGCTTGATTTCTACGAAACGAAAGGTTATCTGCGCAATATTGATGGTCAGCAGGATATTAATAAAGTATTTTCTGATCTTGATGCATTGCTCGGGGGCTTACAATGATCATTTGCAAAACCCCGCGTGAGCTTGAAATAATGCGTGAGGCCGGCAGAATCGTAGCACTTACACATCAGGAACTGAAAAAACATATTGCACCCGGTATCACAACCCGCGAACTGGATGTTATTGCTGACCGGTTTATCCGTAAACACGATGCAATTCCATCATTCAAAGGGTATAATGGTTTCCGCGGCAGCATCTGTGCTTCAGTTAACGATGAACTTGTTCATGGAATTCCTGGTGGTCGAGTTTTAAATGACGGTGATATAATCAGCATTGATATCGGTGCTAAATATAACGGTTATCATGGTGACTCAGCCTGGACTTATGCTGTTGGCCAAATTGATGAAGAATCCGAGCGTCTGATGGATGTGACAGAGGAATCGTTATATAAGGGCCTTGAAGAAGCAAAACCGGGTGAGCGCTTGTCGAACATCTCCCATGCTATCCAAACGTATGCGGAATCTAACGGCTTTTCCATTGTACGCGAGTATGTCGGCCATGGTGTAGGGCAAGACTTACATGAGGATCCTCAAATTCCTCATTATGGACCCCCCAACAGAGGGCCGCGCTTAAAGCCGGGAATGGTACTTGCTATTGAACCTATGGTGAATGCAGGAAGTCGTTATGTTAAAACCTTAACCGATAACTGGACAGTTGTAACGGTTGACGGTAAAAGGTGTGCACATTATGAGCATACAATAGCGATCACTGAATCCGGTTATGAAATACTGACAAAAGCCTAAGGTGCAGGTGATTCCATTGGTTGGTTCTGATACGAATCCGCTGCATGGTCAAATTGTTTTGATCAAAAGTGGAAGCGATGCTGGTCAATATGCTATAATTATAAGGTTGTTGGATGAAAGGTATGTTATGCTTGCTGACGGCGGCAGGAAGAAATTCGACCGCCCGAAGAAAAAGAACGTTCAGCATCTGCAATTGCTTAATTATATCTCTCCAGAAGTTCAGACCAGTCTCCAGGAGACCGGCCGTGTAACAAACGGAAAGTTGCGCTTTGCGCTTGCAAAGTATGTAAATGAATTCGTATATGACATGAAGAAGGGAGAATAAAGTTCAATGGCGAAAGACGATGTAATCGAAATAGAAGGCACAGTTGTTGATACTTTGCCAAATGCAATGTTTAAGGTAGAATTAGAAAATGGTCATACAGTGCTAGCTCATGTATCCGGTAAGATCCGCATGCACTTCATCCGTATTTTACCTGGAGATAAAGTAACAGTTGAGCTATCTCCATATGATTTAACACGCGGTAGAATCACATATCGTTTTAAATAATCATTGCACTCCGTACTATTAAGGAGGTTAGGATAATGAAAGTAAGACCATCAGTTAAACCAATCTGCGAAAAGTGTAAAGTTATCCGCAGACGTGGAAAAGTAATGGTTATCTGTGAAAACCCTAAACATAAACAAAAACAAGGTTAATTCGAAGGAGGTGCGCTTATACAATGGCACGTATTGCTGGTGTAGATGTTCCACGTGAAAAACGTGTAGTAATCTCATTAACTTATATCTTTGGTATTGGTAAATCTACAGCTCAGAAAGTTTTGGCTGAAGCTGGTGTTTCTGAAGACACTCGTGTTCGAGATCTTACAGAAGATGAACTTAACAAAATCCGTGACATCATCGACAAATTGAAAGTTGAAGGTGACCTTCGCCGTGAGGTTTCACTTAACATCAAACGTCTAATGGAGATCGGAAGCTATCGCGGTCTACGTCATCGCCGTGGTTTACCGGTTCGCGGACAAAACACTAAAAACAACGCTCGTACACGCAAAGGTCCTCGTAAGACTGTAGCGAACAAGAAGAAATAATCGGTAAAGGAGGTAACTTTAAATGGCTCGTAAAACTAATACACGTAAGCGTCGTGTGAAAAAGAATATTGAACAGGGTATTGCACATATCCGTTCTACTTTCAACAACACAATCGTAACTATCACTGATGTTCATGGAAATGCTATTTCATGGTCAAGTGCTGGAGCTCTTGGATTCAGAGGTTCTCGTAAATCTACTCCATTCGCAGCACAAATGGCAGCTGAAACTGCAGCTAAAACTTCCCAGGAACACGGTATGAAATCCCTTGAAGTAACTGTTAAAGGACCTGGTGCAGGACGTGAAGCTGCAATCCGTGCTCTTCAAGCTGCTGGTCTAGAAGTTACTGCTATCAGAGACGTAACTCCAGTTCCTCATAACGGATGTCGTCCGCCAAAACGCCGCCGTGTATAATTTTTCTGTATAGAATTTGTATCCTTGTCTATAATGGGATATGATACTAATTTTTTAGTTATACAGAACAATTATTCCAGTTGTTGTGCACAAAACGGGAACGTATACATGGGGGAATTTCGGTTAGAGATTGCTAGCCGGGGTTTCGACGTTTTGAAGGAGGGTATATTTTGATGATCGAAATAGAAAAACCAAAAATCGAAACGGTTGAGATCAGCGATGATGCCAAGTACGGCAAGTTCGTCGTCGAGCCACTTGAGCGTGGATATGGTACAACTTTGGGTAACTCCTTACGTCGTATCCTTTTATCCTCACTCCCAGGTGCCGCTGTCACATCGATCCAAATTGATGGGGTACTTCATGAGTTCTCAACAATTGAAGGCGTCGTAGAAGATGTAACATCTATCATTTTAAACATTAAAAAACTAGCACTTAAAATCTACTCTGATGAAGAAAAAACATTGGAAATCGATGTTCAGGGTGAAGGTGTAGTGAAGGCAGCTGACGTAACACATGACAGCGATGTTGAAATCCTTAATCCGGATCTTCATATTGCTACTCTGGGTTCGAATGCTCACCTGCGCATGCGTTTAACTGCAAGACGCGGACGAGGCTATACACCAGCTGACCAAAACAAGAGAGAAGATCAGCCAATCGGTGTGATTCCGATCGATTCCATCTACACTCCAGTAGCTCGTATTTCTTACCAGGTAGAGAATACACGTGTGGGTCAAATGACTAACTATGATAAGTTAACATTCGATGTTTGGACTGACGGCAGTACAGGTCCTCAAGATGCTGTTGCACTTGGAGCGAAGATCTTAACTGAGCATTTGAATATTTTTGTCGGTTTAACTGATGAAGCTCAAAATGCTGAAATCATGGTTGAAAAAGAAGAAGACCAAAAAGAGAAAGTACTTGAGATGACAATTGAAGAACTTGACTTGTCTGTACGTTCTTACAACTGCTTAAAGCGCGCTGGCATCAATACTGTTCAGGAATTAGCCAATAAAACTGAAGAGGATATGATGAAGGTCCGTAACCTTGGCAGAAAGTCACTTGAGGAAGTAAAACATAAATTAGAAGATCTTGGACTGGGCTTACGCAAAGACGATTGATTAATGAAGATTAATTGATTATCTGCATGTTTGCTTTCAGCAGATTGAATGACTTCAACAAAGGAGGGAAACTTTCATGGGATACAGAAAGTTAGGACGCACTAGCTCACAACGTAAAGCTATGCTGCGTGACTTAGCAACAGATCTAATCATCAATGAGCGCATCGAAACAACTGAAGCTCGTGCGAAAGAACTTCGTTCAGTTGTTGAGAAAATGATCACTCTTGGAAAGCGCGGCGACTTGCATGCACGCCGTCAAGCAGCTGCATTTGTTCGCAACGAGGTAGCTAACGCTGAAACTGACCAGGATGCTGTTCAAAAATTATTCAGCGACATCGCAACTCGTTATGAAGAGCGCCAAGGCGGATACACTCGTATTATGAAACTTGGACCTCGTCGTGGAGACGGTGCGCCAATGGTAATCATCGAGTTAGTATAATTTTTTAAGGAAAGGGCGCGGGACGGTTTCAAAGAACTTGTTCTTTGCCCTTTTTCTATAAAAACGGCTGTTTCCTTAATTTGTCTGGAATGCCGTAATCAGGCCAAAAACGAGCGTTACGATGAGCATGTACAGCTAACTAACAGGGATGGATGAGCAATAGATTCCCCATTACCTGGTACATTGACTCGTCTAGCTCATGCACCTCTTCCGGAGATAAGAAATGCGCCCGGCAGTCTACTGCCTGACGGAATGAGGTGCAGGCTTTTTTAAATTCCTCAAGGTCATAGACATAAGGAAATCGAGATCTATGAACATTTATACAATAGCAAGAACCAACCACCATACTGCGTCAGTATGAGCTTTTAATAGGGAGGCATAATAGGCATCCAATAAGCTTAGATAGCAGAAATCCAAATTTTCTTGTGTTTTACAAGTGTGGGAGAATGGTATCATTCAACGCTTGCTATCCAGTAACATAACCTATTATCGAACTATTTAAAGCTCGCCAACAATGGCGGGTTTTTTCATTATATAAGAAACTATATAATATTGAACGATGGGAACAATTCTGTGGAAGGATGTTTGCATCTGGCTGCAGCGCCTGCCCCTCGAGGTGTCGGGGATGAGCACCAAAGAATGCTTCCTTGGATGTTCTTCACAGGCACAAGCGTTTTATGCTTGTTAGGAAGGCGCATACGCACTTGTTAATAGCAGAGCTGAAATAGAGAAGCAGAGCTGAGAGGAGGACTTCAAATGACCGAGCCGCTGGCAGAATTTAAAAATGTTTCGTTTAAGTACGATGCAGAAGCTGCATATGCGCTGGACAATGTCTCTTTTAATATATATAAAGGAGAATGGCTCGCAATAGTCGGGCATAATGGTTCAGGAAAATCTACACTTGCTAAATTGCTTAATGGCCTGCACTTTCCACTGGAAGGCAGCATTACAGTAGGCGGAATTTCATTGAGGGAAGAAACGGTATGGGAAGCAAGAAAGAAGATTGGCATGGTTTTTCAAAATCCGGATAACCAGTTTGTCGGAACGACCGTACGGGATGATGTGGCTTTTGGTTTAGAAAACCATGGTATTGAAAGAAATGACATGGTTCAGCGTGTTACAGAATCACTGGAGAAGGTCAAAATGACGTCATTTCTTAATCAAGAGCCGCACCATCTTTCCGGCGGCCAGAAACAAAGAGTGGCTATTGCAGGCGTTATTGCCTTAAGGCCGGATATTATCATTCTCGATGAGTCAACCTCCATGCTGGACCCAAGAGGCCGTGAAGAGGTACTTGAAACCGTCAGGGAGCTCAAGCGGGATTATCACATGACCGTCATCTCCATCACTCATGACCTGGAGGAGGCAGCAAAAGCTGACCGCATCATAGTCATGAACAAAGGCCAGCTATATCGGGAAGGCACGCCTGAGGAGATCTTTCAAATGGATGAGGAGCTTGTAAAGCTGGGATTGGATATTCCTTTTCCTGTGAAGCTTAGCAAGGTGTTAAGAGAAAAAGGATTGCCGTTATCAAGGCATTATTTATCTGAAGAAGAGTTGGTGGAAGAATTATGGACATCTCACTCCAAAATGTAGAATACCGTTATCAGGTTAATACGCCATTTGAACGTCTTGCAATAAAGGATGTCTCCATCGATATACCATCTGGCACATTTCTCGCGATCATCGGTCATACCGGATCAGGCAAATCGACCGTCCTCCAGCATTTAAATGCCCTGCTTAAGCCGACAGAAGGCCAGGTAGTGATTGGAGAGCGGATAATCACCCCGGAAAAGAAACAAAAAAACCTGAAAGAAATCCGTCATAGGGTCGGGATCGTATTTCAATTTCCCGAGCATCAGCTGTTTGAAGAAACGGTCGAGAAAGATATTTGCTTTGGCCCGATGAACTTCGGAGTATCAGAAGAGGAAGCCAAAAAAAGAGCGCGAGCGGCTATAGGACAGGTGGGCCTGCCGGAAGAAATTTTAAGCAAGTCCCCATTTGACCTGTCAGGCGGCCAAATGAGACGGGTAGCCATAGCCGGAGTGCTGGCAATGGAGCCTGATGTCATTGTCCTGGATGAGCCTACTGCTGGACTTGATCCGCGGGGCCGAATGGAAATTATGGATATGTTCTACAGCCTTCATGGGACAAGTGGGCTATCGACGGTGCTTGTGACACATAGCATGGAGGATGCTTCCCGCTATGCTGATCAGATTGTCATCATGCACAACGGTGAAGTATACAAAAAGGGAACGCCGGAAGAAATCTTTTCTTCTCCGGAAGGGTTGCTTAAGCTTGGCCTCGATGTTCCGGAGGTTGTCCGATTTCAGCTGAAAATGGAAAAATCACTTAACATCCGTCTTTCTAAGACGTGTCTGACAATGGATGAGCTGACGGATGAGATTGCTGCTGTGATGAAAAGGGGGACATCTGCATGATGGACAAAATGATTTTTGGGCGCTATGTTCCGGCCGAGTCTGTCATCCATAGGATGGATCCCCGTTCAAAGCTTGTTCTAATTTTCTTATTCGTGTGCATCGTCTTTCTGGCAAATAATTTGCTGACATACGGTCTTCTGACGGTTTATACCTTTTTTATGATTGCTTTATCGAAGGTGCCGATCCGGTTTATCTATACAGGATTGAAGCCGGTCCTTCTGCTTGTTATTTTTACTTTATTCCTTCATTTGTTTTTGACAAAAGAGGGTGAAGTTCTCTTCCGGTTTGGATGGATTACAATCTATGAAGAAGGTTTGAGACAGGGGATTTTCATCTCATTGCGCTTCTTCCTGCTCATTCTGATGACTTCTATTCTGACTTTAACCACAACTCCGATTGAAATTACGGATGGTCTGGAAAGTCTGCTCAATCCATTAAATAAAGTGAAGTTTCCAGTGCACGAACTGGCTTTGATGATGTCCATTTCTCTCCGCTTCATTCCGACACTTATGCAGGAAACCGATAAAATCATGAAGGCCCAGACAGCCAGGGGAGCCGATTTTACAAGCGGGCCGATTAAAGAACGTGTTAAAGCCATTATTCCTCTCTTAATTCCTTTGTTTGTCAGCTCGTTCAAGCGTGCTGAAGAGCTTGCTGTGGCGATGGAGTCACGCGGATATAGAGGCGGGGAAGGCAGAACGAAATACAGGCAGCTTAGCTGGGGCCTGAAGGATACGGCAATGCTGGCCATACTTGCAGCCCTGGCCCTGGTGTTATTCCTGCTGAGAACGTAAAGGGGTGACCTTATGCAAAGATATAAATGTATGGTGACGTATGACGGGACCCTTTTTGCAGGCTACCAGGTGCAGCCTGGCAAGCGGACTGTGCAGGGAGAGCTGGAACGGGCCTTAAAGAAGCTTCATAAAGGAGAAGACATCAGGGTGACTGCCTCAGGCAGAACCGATGCAGGGGTCCATGCAAGGGGCCAGGTGATTCATTTCGATTCTCCTTTGAATATTCCGATTGATAAATGGGAAATCGCCCTTAATTCCCTGCTGCCGGATGATGTTGCCATCATCGGGACGGAGACAGTGTCAGATGACGTTCATGTCCGTTTTGATGCCAAAGGAAAGGAATATCGGTACTTCGTGCACCGATCCTCCAGGAGAGACCCTTTTAAACGCCACTATGCCTATCAGTACCCGTACCCAATAAATACGGATGCGATCAGACAAGCGGCAGCGGATTTAATAGGGACACATGATTTTACAAGCTTCTGCTCTGCCAAGACGGAAGTGGAGGATAAAGTCAGGGAACTCCAGGAGATAGATGTGCTTGAAGAAGAGAACATGCTCATCTTCCGATTTAGAGGCACTGGATTCTTATATAATATGGTCCGTATTCTGACCGGCACCCTTCTGGAAGTCGGCTCAGGGGAAAGAGACCCCGATTCCATGCCATCTGTCCTTCAGGAAAAAAACAGATCAGCTGCAGGAAAAACAGCTCCTCCCCAGGGTTTATATTTGTGGGAAGTTTTTTATTAAAATTTTGGAAAAAATATTCGAGGAACCGCGAGGGTGCGTTGTAAAGCCAAACGCAAATAAAAAAAGATTTTAAAACAACTAAACCAGGTGTAACATTCGCTTGACATTAGACTGTCAAAGTTATATTATAGCATATGGTATTATTATTAAAACCACGATAAGCCCCGGAACTTATTGTGTCGAATAGATAAACCAAAAAATTGATTATGAATGGAACTATTAGGAGGGAAACTGATGCGTACAACGTTTATGGCGAATGCAAACAATATCGAACGTAAATGGTACGTGATTGATGCTGAAGGCAAAACTCTTGGTCGTCTTGCTAGTGAAGTAGCGTCAATCCTACGTGGTAAACATAAACCAACTTATACACCACATGTTGATACTGGTGATCATGTAATTCTTATCAACGCTTCAAAAATCGAACTTACTGGGAAAAAGCTTACTGACAAGATCTACTACCGTCACAGCATGCACCCAGGCGGTCTAAAAACAAGAACTGCTCTTGAAATGCGTACAAACTACCCTGAGAGAATGCTTGAGCTTGCTATCAAAGGCATGCTTCCAAAGAACTCTCTTGGCCGTCAAATGTTCAAGAAATTACACGTATATGCTGGTAGCGAACATAAGCACCAAGCACAACAACCTGAAGTTTACGAACTTCGTGGATAATTTTTAGGGAGGTTATTAACTTGGCACAGGTTCAATATATTGGTACTGGTCGTCGTAAGAGCTCCGTTGCACGTGTTCGTTTAGTTCCAGGCGACGGTAAAATCATCATCAATGGTCGTGAAATCTCAGAATACATTCCTTTTGCAGCTTTACGTGAAGTTGTAAAACAGCCGCTTGTAGCTACTGAAACAGTAAACAGCTACGACATTCTTGTAAATGTAAACGGCGGTGGATACACTGGTCAAGCTGGCGCAATCCGCCACGGCATCGCTCGTGCATTGCTTCAAGCTGATCCTGAATTCCGTCCAACATTAAAGCGCGCAGGACTATTAACTCGTGACGCACGTATGAAAGAGCGTAAGAAATACGGTCTTAAAGGTGCTCGTCGTGCTCCTCAGTTCTCAAAGCGTTAATTATCAAGCTTTCAAAGACTCTCAACCGATTTGGTTGGGGGTCTTTTTTTATTGCTGAAAACGATTTTCGTGCATTACTTAATTGTTGAAAACATTAACTAGGCGATTTGCATAGGATATTGCGAACGTTATAAAGGAAGTGAAAATATGTATTTTGCGCCATATATGTATCAATATCCTTATTATGCAGCGCCAATGCCTGTGTTTCGAAACCAGTTGTTTTATCAGCATTATCCACAAGGGACAGGGGATTTAAATCCTTATTTTTCATCACAATTTACGCAGGGAGCTGCGGGCTTTTCTGGTCATGGAAAACAATCATATGCAATTAATAATGAAGTGGCTTCCATGCGTGGAAAACGTTCCTTAAGCTCGTACAAGGAGAACTATGCTTACAGTTTAGGCATTCAGGCCTTTATATATGGGTATCCCCTTGTCACCATGGAAAGAACAAGGCAGCTGCAATCATTTGTTAAAGTACCCCACGGCCCAGTATCTACTGTGTCCAATGAGTTAATTTATTATGATCAGCTTCTTACACCGGATGACAAAGATGTCGTATCTCCCAATGTTGATACCCTCTATTGCACTGCCTGGCTGGATCTCACCCGGGGCCCTGTAGTGCTCAATGTTCCGGATACGAATGACAGGTACTATGTCATGCAATTAATGGATGCCTGGACAAATACCTTTTCCAGTATAGGGCGTCGTACTACAGGAACGGGTGCCGGAAAATTTGCTATTGTGGGTCCCGATTGGAAAGGCACTTTGCCTGCAAACGTTCAAGAGGTTAAATCCCTCACAAACACAGTGTGGATTATAGGCCGTATCCTGGTGAAAGGGGAAGATGATTATGATAATGCTTTGGTTTTACTAAGGCAATTTACATTGTCATCACTGGACGGGAATAAACTCCAATTCGTAAAAAAACCTGCAAATCCATTGCTTTTTGAGAATAAGGTGGAAGATCTTAGTGCCCTGGATTTCTTTAAAACGATGACAGACTTAATGATTCTAAATCCTGATATTAGTAATGAGGCCCTTGAAAAACAATTTGAGCATATCGGTATTGATTTAACGTATGGCTTTGATGGTTATAAATTAGATTCGGAAACAATTGCTGGGCTAAATCGTGCAGCCGAAGATGCATTTGAGATAATTGCAAATAGTAAAGATGAATTAAACACCCGGATTTTTAATGGGTGGGAGATAATATACGGTTTGGGCACTTATGGTGACGAGTTCCTTAAGAGGGCATACGTTGCATATATCGAACTTGGAGCAAATGTGGATGAAGAAGCAGCTTATGCCAGAGCTTTTACTGATGATCAAGGGAAACAATTAAACGGGCAATATGAATACATTATGCATTTTAATAAGGACCAGCTGCCTCCGGTAGAAGCTTTCTGGTCTGTAACCATGTATGGTCCGGATTTCTATCTGGTGCCTAATGAAATGAACCGTTATGCCATTGCAGACTACACCCCTGGGCTTGAGTACAACGATGATGGCTCCCTTGATATCTATATCCAAAAAGACCGGCCGATAAATCATGAATCGAATTGGCTCCCGGCACCTGAAGGAGAATTTAATTTAGTGATAAGGATGTATCAGCCTGCTGCTAAAGTATTGAATGGTACTTATGAAATACCCGGGGTAAAACGTGTTAGGTCATTAAGTAGGCGATTTGCATAGGATATTGTGAAAATTAGAAAGGAAGTGAATACATGTATTATGCACCTTATATGTATCAATATCCTTATTATGCAGCGCCAATGCCTGATTTCCGAAACCAGTTGTTATATCAGAATTATCCACAAGGGGCAGGGAATCTAAATCGTTATTATTTTTCACAATTTCCTAATAAGCAAGGAGTTTTGGCCTTATCTAATCATAGAGAACAACCATATGTAATTAATAATGAAGAGGCTTTTATGCAGAATGAACGTTCTTCAAGCTCGTACAGGGAAAATTATGCGTATAGTTTAGGCATACAGGCTTATATATATGGATATCCCCTTGTCTCCATGGAAAGAACGAGGCAGCTGTCATCGACAGTAAAAGAGCCTTACGGACCGGCAGCAACTGTGTCAAATGAGTTTATTTATTATGATCAACTTTATACCCCTGATTTCAAAGATGTTGTAACACCAAATGTTGATACCATTTATTACTTTATCTGGCTGGACCTTACCCGGAACCCTGTGGTCCTTAATGTACCGGATACGAATGACAGGTACTATGTCGTGCAATTAATGGATGCCTGGTCAAATACCTTTTCTAATATAGGGCGGCGCACTACAGGAACGGGCGCTGGAAAATATGCTATTGTGGGTCCCGATTGGAAAGGAATTCTGCCTGAAGATGTTAAAGAGGTAAAATCCCCCACAAACACGGTATGGATTGTAAGTCGTATCCTGGTAAAAGATGAAGATGATTTAGAAAATGCTCAAGCTATACAAAAGCAATTTACACTGACATCACTGGATGGAAAAAAAGCGCGACCTGTTGTAAAACCTGCAAATCCATTGCTTTTAGAGAATAAGGTGGAAGATCTTGGTGCCATGGATTTCTTTAAAACGATGACAGACTTAATGATTCTAAATCCTGCTATTCATAATGAGGCCCTTGAAAAACAATTTGAGCATATCGGTATTGATCGAACGTACGGCTTCGATGCGAATAAATTAGATACAGAAACAATTGCAGGGCTAAATCGTGCTGCCAGAGATGCATTTCAAATCATTGCAAATAGTCTGGAAGAATTAAACCCTAGAATTGATAATGGGTGGTTTGTCCTTTCTGATTTGGGCACTTATGGGGACGAGTTCCTTAAGAGGGCCTATATTGCTTTTAGCGGACTTGGTATAAACGTGGATGAAGAGTCTACTTTTTTTAGAACTTTTATTGATGATCAAGGGAATCAGCTAAACGGGAAAAATAAATACATTTTACATTTCAATGAAGACCAGCTGCCTCCGGTAGAAGCTTTCTGGTCAGTAACGCTGTATGGCCCGGATTTCTACCTGGTGCCCAATGAAATTAGCCGTTATTCCATTGCTGACCACACTCAGGGGCTTGAGTACAATAATGATGGCTCACTTGATATCTATATCCAAAAAGACCGGCCGATAAATCATGAATCGAATTGGCTCCCGGCACCTGAAGGAGATTTTAATTTAGTGATAAGGATGTATCAGCCTGCTGCTAAAGTATTAAATGGCACTTATGAAGTACCAGGGGTAAAGCTGGTTCGGTAATTATTTATCAAAGCTTTCAGCCATTTTGGCTGGGAGCTTTTTTCTTATAGATATCTTTTGCCCTGCAGTGGGGCCAGCAAGCTGAGGCTTTATTTCTGCACAGGTGAAAAACTGGAAATTATTTTAATGCAAATATCGGGCTGAGAGGGGATTATACACGCTGAGAGAGCATCAGCAGACCTTAGGCCATGTATGTTAGCGTTTTCATTCACTATCTCGCCCTTATCCTCCCGTCTTTCCGTAATACCCTTGAATCTGTATTTGAGCATGTTACGATAGATAACGTTGATAAAATACGAACGGATATACGAACAGTTTTTCATCTAAAGGAGGATGTCCATGTTAGCCAATAAAACAATCGCATTTTTAGGAGCAGGGTCAATGGCGGAATCCATGATATCAGGAGTCATTACAGCTGAAAAAATGTCACCGGAACGGGTGTTTGTAACGAACAGGAGCAATGCAGACAGGCTAGAACAGATTCAGGAACAGTATGGAGTAAGTACCATGCCGCAGAACGAGCTTCCGTTTGAGGAAATTGATTTATTTATTTTAGCTATGAAGCCAAAGGGGGCAGAAGAAGCCCTTCGTTCGATTAAAGACAAATTATATCCCGGCCAGGTGATTCTTTCCGTGTTGGCAGGCATCACAACAGAGTTCATGGAAGAGCATTTGAATACGGGTCAGCAGGTAGTACGTGTGATGCCGAATACTTCAAGCATGATTCAGGAATCTGCGACTGCTGTCGTGGCAGGCAAGAATACGAGCATGGCCAATGTGGAAATAGTTAAGGAATTGCTGGAATGCATGGGGGAAGTGTATATCATCGATGAAGACCAGATGGATGTTTTTACAGGATTAGCCGGAAGCGGTCCTGCTTACTTCTATTATCTGATGGAAAATATGGAGCGGGTAGGGGTACAAAAAGGGATGGATGAAGAGACTGTCCGCAAAATTGTTGCCCAGACGATTTTTGGAGCAGCTAAGATGGTGCTTGAAAAAGAAGAAACGCCAACTTCTTTAAGAGAGAAAGTGACCTCTCCCAATGGCACGACCGCGTCAGGACTCGAAGCCTTAAGGAGATACAACGGAGGAGAAGCCATCACACAGGCAGTCGAACATGCCGCCAAACGGTCGAAGGAGATCAGCGAAGAGTTGGAAGGCGCACTAGTCACTTCCTAAGGGAAATGGATTTACAAGTTCACAGGAGGTATTGGATGTTGATGAAAGAAAAACAGATAAAAAGAGTTGTTATTAAGATTGGAAGCAGCTCATTAACAAGCATGCACGGGGAGATCAGCCGCAGAAAGCTTGAAAAATTTGCTGAGCAAATTGTCGAGCTGAAGGATGCCGGCTATGAAACAGCTGTTGTGTCATCAGGTGCTGTTGCAGCAGGATATAGGAAGCTTGGCTGCCTTGACCGGCCTTCTTCTCTTCCGGAAAAACAGGCTGCAGCTTCAATTGGCCAGGGGCTATTAATGGAATCTTACTCAGAACTCTTTTTATCTCATGGCTACGTAGCTTCACAAATCTTGATTACCAGAAGCGATTTCTCGGATGAAAATCGCTATGGCAATATGCATAACACTATGAATGTGCTGCTGGAGCGAGGCATCATCCCGATCATAAATGAAAATGACACGGTTACAGTCGATCGCTTGCGCTTCGGAGACAATGATACTCTGGCTGCAAAAGTGGCTGGTCTGATTGATGCAGATTTACTGATTATTTTATCTGACATTGACGGCCTCTATGACAGCAACCCGAATGATAATCCTCATGCGACACTTCTGGAGAGAGTTCACAGCATTACACCTGAAATCGAAGCGGCTGCAGGAGGATCTGGCAGTGCTGTAGGAACAGGCGGCATGAAGTCGAAAATTCAGGCAGTGAAAATTGCGATGGCTGCAGGGATTGACTCCTTTTTAGGAAAAGCAGGAACGGAAAATATTTTAATCGAAGCTGTGGAAAACAGAGCGAGAGGCACCTACTTCACGCCGGAGCCGGATGCGTTTAATCTGGATAATGAAAAGCAGTGGATTGCGTTTCACTCAGGCCCTGAAGGAAAGGTGACCATCAATTCCCGCGGGATAGAGGCTATTGTGGATCATCAGGAAAATCTGTACTGCTCTGATATTCAGGAAGTCAAAGGGCGATTTAAGGATGGAGCGGTCGTCCGCATTCTGGATGAAGAGGGAAAAGAAATCGGCCTCGGCCGCATTAATTATTCCAACGAACAGTTAAGCGGACATACAGCAGATGAAGAGCTTGAGCCGGCCATCGCTCAGGAAACGTTTGTATGCTCCCGCGACTTTAAGCTGCCGGCACTTGTTTAAACTTTTTAGGAGGGATTCAATGACTACTGCATCAGCAGTAAAGATAAATAATGTAGAAGAACAGGCAATAAAGGCAAAAAGGGCTGCCAAAACATTAAGTGTCTTAACAACGGAAGAAAAGAACGAAGCACTCTATACAGTTGCAGAGGCACTGGAGGCTGGATATGAATCGATCCTTGCAGCCAATAAAGCCGATCTCGCAAATGGCAGGGAAAAAGGGTTTGAAGAGGCATATATGGATCGCCTGTCATTATCGAAGGAACGGGTTTTTGAATTTGCAGAAGGCCTTCGCCAGGTAGCTGAACTTCCTGATCCGAATGGAGATGTTATGTCGGGCTGGACTTTGGATAATGGGCTGAAGGTGGAAGAGGTTCGTGTTCCGCTTGGTGTCATCGGCATGATTTATGAAGCAAGACCTAATGTAACAGCTGATGCGGCGGGCCTTGCGCTGAAATCCGGAAATGCCATTGTCTTAAAAGGCGGGTCATCAGCACTGAATTCGAATCAGGCTATCGTGGAGATTATTCATGAAGCTCTTGGAAAAACGAAGATACCTAAAAATGCTGTCCAATTCATTGCCACAGCAGACAGAGAAGCGACAAAGCAGCTGTTCACCATGAAAGAGCATATTGATGTCTTAATTCCGAGAGGCGGCGCATCCCTCATAAAAGCAGTGGTTGAGAATGCGACGGTGCCTGTACTCGAAACAGGAGTTGGAAACTGCCATATCTATGTTGATAAAGAAGCAGATCCGGAAAAAGCGATCAATATCCTCATTAATGCCAAAACTGACCGTCCCGCAGTCTGTAATGCGGCAGAAACGCTGATTGTTCATGAAGCATGGCTGGATCAGCATAACGAATTGCTTGCAGAAGCTCTGAAGAGTCACGGGATAACCGTACATGGCGATGACTCTGCAGCAGCTGCATTGCCTGATGTGGTACCCGCAGCTGAAAACGATTGGGCAAATGAATATTTAAGCCTGGACTTAGCTGTAAAAACCGTGAATAGTCTTGAACAGGCCATCGATCATATTGATCAATACGGCACCAAGCATTCAGAGGCGATTATTACCGAAAATGGGGAAACAGCCAAAAAGTTCATGCAGCTGGCAGATGCTGCGGCGCTGTACCATAATGCGTCGACCAGATTCACGGATGGAGGCGCTCTGGGCTTTGGAGCGGAAATTGGCATTTCCACACAAAAGCTCCATGCGAGAGGACCGATGGGTCTGCCTGCATTAACAACACGCAAATATCTAATGTCCGGAAATGGGCAGATTCGATAAACTTCTTCAAAAGCATCAGCTCCGGCTGGTGCTTTTCTAAAATAATAAGAATTAATCCTGAAGTTAGATAACTGTCAAGCTGCAGGCGCCATCCGCTCTCGGGTCTAAGCCAATCCGTCCAAAAGGTAAAGAACAACCTTTCAGCCGGCTTGTCTTATGCTTGAGGCCCGCAGGATGCGGGTCATGCAGACGTTGCCACAGGACGTGGCGGTTTTAGTCTGCGTTCCTTTTAAGCGGGCGCCTTCCGCTTTTCTGATAAAAAATTGGCAGCCCGATTCGCGGCTGCTTTTTGCATTTCTCTCCTGCTGCAGATAAAGACTATCTACAAGGGGTGAGAAGCGTGACTGTCATAACGACGTTCAAAGAGAAAAAAAGAGAAAAACAGATCAAATATGAAAAATCAGTCCTTCGGGAAATTTCGATAAAAGCCTTAAAAGAAAAAGTTCAGCAATTTTTTGGTTCTTCCAGATTTGTTTCCGGTCTGATGATGAATGCCGGAATTGAGGAGGCCTGCTATGATGTAGCGATTGAAGCCTATTTGCTGGGGGCAAACTACAGCCGTTTTGGGCGATATGGCGAATCGCTGGATCAGGTCCGATATAGATGTGAAAAAGAGTATAAGCATTTAGTGGATACACTATATAACTTTTTCCTTTATTGGGGTCATGGTTCGGAAGCTGTTATGAGTGAATCCCTTTATTATATGTGCGAGCAATATGTAAACAGCTGGTGGTCGGAAGGGTTCAATAAAGGGGAGAGAAGGCATAAATTACGTCTCCACTGAAAAGTGAATTTGTTCAGACCGCTGTCCTGATCGAAGTTCTACATCTCCGTCTTGTCCCATATATTGAAATGAGGATAAGCAGGAGGGGACTGATTAGGGCGTATGAAGAAAAAATTAAAAATAGGCGGGTTTGCGATCGGGCTTATCGTCCTTTTTCTTATTTTGCAATATGACTTTACGGATGATGATTCCTGGGAATCGTGGAATCTGCCTTTAACCGGGAAAATCATCTTGCTTGATCCCGGACATGGCGGCCCGGATGGCGGGGCAAGTGACGAAGGGGCACTCGAGAAAGATATTGCGCTGGAAGTATCATTAAAAGTAAGGGATTACCTCCAGGAGCAGGGAGCGCTGGTGCTCATGACGAGGGAGGACGACAGGGACCTCGCGCCAGAGGGAACGAGGGGATACAGCCGGAGAAAAGTAGAAGATCTGAAAAAACGGCTTGAAATGATAAATACGTCTAATTCTGATTTTTATGTCAGCGTCCACTTAAATTCTATTCCTTCTCCCCGATGGAGCGGTGCGCAGACTTTCTATGCGCCCGGGATAAAGGAAAATGCCAAAGCTGCGAAATTCATACAGGATGAACTCCGCCGCAACCTGGAAAATACGAAGCGGAATTCCAAGCCTTTAAACAATGTATTTATCTTAAAATACGCCAAAAAGCCGGGTGTCTTAGTAGAAGTGGGATTCTTATCAAATCCGGGGGAACGGGCAAACCTGAAAACGGATGAATATCAGGATAAAATCGCTGCCTCCATTTATAATGGAATTATGCGCTACTATACCAATGAAAAAGAATTGACTGAAACATGGGAATGAAAAGGTGCTGAGAAAGTGCCTTTTCTTTTTTGAATATTTTTCCGGTGTGATACAATTAACTGTAAAGAATTTTCAATATGTTATACTGAAATGGAAACGAATTCAAAAGGCGGGTGCAATGTATGTTAACTGAACAGAAAGTCAGAGAAGCTTTGAGCGGCTTGAAGGAACCATTTATACATAGAACATTGGGCGAACTTAACGCCATTGAAGAAATTAAAATCAAAGAAGAAAAGAATCATGTGAGCGTAAAGATTCAAGTTGCCAAGACAGGTACAGCGGAGCAGCTTCAGCTTCAGACGGAAGTCGTCAATCTATTAAAAGAAGCAGGGGCGGCGACCGTCGGCATCCGCTTCAGTGAGCTTCCGGATGAAGTGCTTTCACAATATAGAGAGACAGCGGCTGAAGAAGACCAAGGCCTGCTTTCTCCTGGTAATAAGACTGAGTTCATTGCCATTGCCAGCGGAAAAGGCGGAGTCGGCAAGTCCACTGTTTCGGTCAACCTGGCTGTATCCCTTGCAAGGCTGGGCAAGAAGGTTGGATTGATCGATGCTGACATTTATGGATTCAGCGTTCCGGATATGATGGGCATTACGAAGCGTCCTGTGGTCAGAGGAGAACGAATTCTGCCGGTTGAACGTTTTGGCGTAAAAGTGATCTCTATGGGATTCTTTGTTGAAGATAATGCGCCGATTATCTGGAGAGGGCCGATGCTTGGAAAAATGCTGAACAGCTTCTTCAATGAGGTTGAGTGGGGTGAATTAGACTACCTTCTTCTTGATTTGCCTCCGGGAACAGGAGATGTAGCCCTGGATGTACACACCATGCTTCCTTCCTGCAAGGAAATTGTTGTGACAACTCCGCATCCTACAGCCGCATTTGTTGCTGCCAGAGCTGGTGCGATGGCACTTCGCACAGAGCATGAAATTCTGGGTGTTATCGAGAACATGGCCTACTTCGAAAGTCAATTGACTGGAGAAAGAGAGCACGTATTTGGCCAAGGCGGCGGCGAGAAGCTTGCTGATGAACTGAGGACAGAAGTGCTGGGCCAGCTGCCTCTTCAGCAGCCTGATTGGAATGAAGAAGACTTCGCTCCGTCCATATATGACCAAGATCATAAGCTTGGTCAAATCTATACGGATATTGCCCGTAAAGTTATTCAAACAATTGAAAGCAAATAATGAAAAAAAGCCTCTTCCGACATGGAAGAGGTTTTCTTCTTAAAAGGGATTATGCTCCGCCGCCCTGGCCGCCACCGCCGCCTTGGTCTCCACCCTGGCCGCCGCCTTCACCCCCGCTTTCTTGCCCGCCTTGCTCACCGCCGCCCTTCGTTTCTGCTGCTGCTTTCAGAAGGATGTCCTGGATTTTTGCTTTAAAAAGCGGACTTTCAAATGTCTCAGTCATGACTTTCTGTATGTGCTCCCGATATTCCTTGCTTTTAAGGACATCTGTTACTTCTTTTTCAAGCTCGGGATCTTTCAATACTTCTATCATCATTCCTCTGTATTCAGGGTCCTTCATAAGGTCTTTTAAAAGCTTTTCATTTTCCTTTTGCATACTTTTTGCCATGCTTTCGGCAAACTTTGGATCATCAAAAGACTTTTTCCAAAACTCTGTGCCTTTATCGGAAGTTAAAGTTTTTTCAATGGTTTCACTGACAACCTTTTGGTCCATGACCATCTTTTGCTGCATTTTTTCATCAGCCATCAATTCTTCGAGTGCTTTCTTTCCTTCATCTGTCTTTAATATATCTACAACCATTTTTTTAGTTTGCTCATAATCCATTTGGCTGGCGCCAGATTCACCTTGGCCGCAGCCTGATATGAAAAACACTAGCGCTAATGGAAGGAGCAAACGGAATGTTTTTTTCATGGTGAAGCTCCTTTCAGAGGTGTCCTTACCTTTAGAATGAAGATTTTCAGCAAATATTATGCGCTGGAAATACAATGCCTAGATTTTTCAAACTTTGGTTGGTACAATCAATAAGAATGAATTTATTTATTATGGGGGAAAAATAAATTGACTAGCCGTAATTGGGTAAAGCTTTTTATAACAACTCTTTTAGTCGGGGGAATAACGACTGGGGTTGTCGGGTTTATTGTGCGCTGGGATGAATTTGCGCCTATTTTTACTGACTTCGATTTCCTGGAGATTCTGTCAGTGTTGTTCTGGCTTATTGGTGTAGGATTAATCTTCAGTATTATTAGCCAAATGGGCTTTTTTGCTTATTTGACTGTACACCGCTTTGGATTGGGGATCTTTAAAGGATTATGGAATCCAATTCAGATTGTCCTTATTTTATTTGCTTTATTTGACTTGGTTTATTTCCGCTATAAGGCTTTTGCCGGTGCGGGAGACAGCATGCTTCCATATGTTGGCGTTGCAGCATTCCTTCTTATAGTCGCTCTTGTGGTCGCAGCAATTAAAACCAAACAGACCAACCAGCATGCCTTTATTCCTGCAGTCTTCTTCATGGTGGTCGTAACCGCCATTGAGTGGGTGCCGGTACTAAGGGTAAACGAGGAAAGCTGGCTATATCTAATGGTGATCCCATTATTAGTCTGCAACACATACCAGCTGCTTATTCTTCATAAACTGAATGAAGATTCCCAAAAACAAAGAAGCCATATAGCTAAAAAGCCATCCAAATAACGGATGGCTTTTGTTTATTTTATTTCATTCGTTTTTGTCTCGGCATTCGCAATCATTTCTGAGACGGAAACAAAACTGAGCCCCTTGGATTCTACATCATTTAAAATGAGCGGAAGAGCTTTGGCTGTTTGTTTGGCAGAATCGGATGCATGTAAAAGTACGATATCTCCTTTTTTGGCCTTTGATACATTTTCTGCAATCCTATCGACCCCGGGATTCGTCCAATCCTTTGAATCGACGCTCCAATGGACAACGGTGAAACCCAACCGGTCAGCAACCTTTAAGGTTTTCTGATCAAAATGCCCTGTTGGGGCGCGCACAAGCTTAATGTCTTTAACATTCAGCTTTCTGAATGCCTCCTGCGCCTTTGCAAGGTCCCTCCTGATTTTATCCTCTTCAAGCTCTGTATAATCTTCATAGCCATAGCCCAGCATTCCGATTTCATAGCCTTCTTTCACAATCCTTGAAACTAAATCCGGGTGGCGCTCCGCCCAGGAGCCGGCCAGGAAAAAGGTCGCAGATTTAACATTTTCTTTTTTTAGGATATCCAATATGGGCTCTGCTTTAACATCCCCCCATCCTATATTAAAGGTGAGGGCTATATCCTTTTCCCCTTTGTATATCGCCTTAGGCCCGTCTTTTGCTGAAAAAGCAGGCAAGTGGACAATACTCTGCATGAAGAGGAACCATGCCGTGAAAAATGCTGCAATGACAACCAGTGAAATTTGTTTTAAAGACTTACCATTCAATACGTAAAAAAAGTTCATAATCGTTCACCTCGTCCATACCTTCCTAGTTTCATACCTATGCTGAACTTGTCTCTTCCATGTATAAAAAAATTCATTCATAAAAAATCTTAATTGGAAAAATACTACAAAAAACAAATTGAATAGTATATTGGAGGCAATTAAAATGATGGGAATGCTATTAAGCCAAAAAGAGCTAAAAGAGATGGAGTATTTGATCAAGCGGGAAATGGACGAAATATTATTTGATTTAAAAGATGACCGAATCGACCACGTTGTCAAAAGAGCCATGGAGGAACGATACAAAATTTTATTTTCGTTATTTCAGCGCATGGCTACGCCAGCAGATTGCCTGAAATACATGCGTTCCCGCCAGCATCATGAAAAGAAGGGGTAATTTTTTTGGGGTGTGAAGAAAAAACTCAAAAAGGTTGTTGACTTCTTATTGGTATCTTGGTATATTAATAAACGTCGCTGATGACGGAAAGCACTAATAAAAACAACTTAAAAAAGTTGTTGACGTCGAAGTTGACATGTGATATATTAAGAAAGTCGCTTCTGAGCGACGGATTGATCTTTGAAAACTGAACGAACAAAACGTCAACGTTTAAATCATTAGTCTTTTTCGAAAAGACAAACGAGCTTAATCAACTCTTATATGGAGAGTTTGATCCTGGCTCAGGACGAACGCTGGCGGCGTGCCT
>NZ_JBQCMZ010000025.1:0-63120 GCF_051964675.1 Cytobacillus sp. SAFR-174
CGGTAGTTCAGTTGGTTAGAATGCCTGCCTGTCACGCAGGAGGTCGCGGGTTCGAGTCCCGTCCGGACCGCCATTTTATAGCTCTAAAAGATAAAACGAAACTTGGTTTCGTCTTTTTTTATGCCTTTTTAACCTAAGTATATATGATGTTAATAATGAAAATAGCTTACTTTGCCCATTGCTGCAAAATAAGGTAAACTACATATAGACTATTCTCCTTAGGATTTATCCTAAGGTTTTTTTGTAATCTTAGAATTCAGTTCTTTGAATTTCGAGAACTGTCTACCCTATCTCCAACTGTCCTGAGGCGGCGTGGGTGATAAGGCGTTTGTACTTTTTCTTTTCGTTTGGCTATTTTCGCAAAGTTTGTTGCTTTTTGTATCTTATTTACTGAGTTGATTGGAGCGGAAGGTGCGAGACTCCTGCAGGAGTAGCGGGACAGGTGAGACCCCGCAGACGCAAAGCGTCGAGGAGGCTCACCGCCCGCCCCGCGGTTCGCTGAGCAGCCTGGAGCGGAAATCACCGGACAACATTAATAGGCCAAAAACAACAATTTATACGAAAAGAGCCTTTCGTTTATAGATTAGATCATAAAAGGTGTTGAAACATATGAGTCAATTTGAGTTTATCTCAAAGAAGCCAGAGGATACGATGGGGTTTTCAGAAAAGCTTGGCAGCCTGCTTCAGCCGGGGGATGTCCTTGCTTTGGAAGGCGATTTGGGTGCAGGGAAAACGACCTTCACCAAGGGTCTGGCCAAAGGGCTTAATATAACACGTAATGTAAATAGCCCTACTTTTACGATTATTAAAGAATACCACGGAAGATTGCCCCTTTATCATATGGATGTATATAGAGTTGAAGATTCCTTTGAGGATTTGGGGTTTGATGAATATTTTGATGGCAATGGGGTCACAGTTGTAGAATGGGCTCATCTTGTTAAAGAACAGCTGCCCGAAGAGTTACTGACGATTTATTTATATCTTGATGATCATGACTCAAGAAGGCTTGTCCTGGAACCTCAGGGCAGAAGATATGAGGAATTGTGTAAGGAGATTATGTCATGAAGGTTTTGGCCATAGATACATCCAATTACCCTCTGGGAGTAGCTCTTCTGGATGGCGATCAGGTTATAGGCGAATATATTACAAATGTAAAAAAGAATCATTCTGTCCGGGTTATGCCGGCTATTGATATTTTAATGAAAGATTGCGGTGTTAAGCCAGCTGAATTAGATAAAATTGTTGTGGCGAAAGGACCTGGTTCGTATACAGGAGTGCGTATCGGGGTCACGATTGCAAAAACGCTGGCATGGACTTTAAATAAGCCGCTTATTGGGGTATCAAGTCTTGAAGTTTATGCAGCCTCGGCTGGCAGATACTTTAATGGAGTCATTTCTCCCATATTTGATGCACGGAGAGGGCAAATATATACCGGCCTGTATCAGTATAGGGATGGACAGTTAGTATCGGTTGTCAAAGACCAGCTCCTGCTTTCAAAAGATTGGGCAGCCATGCTTTCAGAACAGCAGGAAAACGTTCTTTTCATTGGGAATGATTTGCCCTTACATAAAGATGTATTCGCAGAATTCCTTAATGAGCGGGCAGTGTTTGCTTCATCTGCAGAACATAACCCAAGGCCGGCCGAACTTGCTTTATTAGGACGAGACCGCGAGGCTGAGGATGTCCATTCTTTTGTACCTAATTACATTAGGATTGCGGAAGCTGAAGCTAATTGGATAAAAGCAAACAAGGAAAAAAAGTTATAGATGAGGAAGCGGACGTATGAATAAATCCTTAACTTTCCGTTTGATGAATGAAGAGGATATTGATGATGTTTTGGAGATCGAACACAAATCCTTTGCAACACCCTGGAGCAGGGAGGCCTTTTTTAACGAATTAACACATAATCAGTTTGCTTTGTATGTTGTTTTAGAAGAAGAAGATAAAGTAATAGGATATTGTGGAGCATGGATAGTCGTGGATGAGGCTCATATCACAAATGTTGCGCTGCTCCCTGAATACCGCGGGAGAAAACTTGGAGAAGCTTTGATGAGGCAGCTAATGGAGCTTGCGAGTGAAAAGGGAGCCATTACAATGACTCTGGAAGTAAGGGTATCCAACTTCACGGCTCAGTCCTTATACCGAAAGCTTGGTTTTCAAAACGGAGCCATCAGGAAGAACTACTACACTGATAATCAAGAAGATGCTTTAGTAATGTGGGTGAATTTATAATGAAAAAAGATCAATGGATTATGGGGATTGAAACGAGCTGTGACGAAACGGCTGTAGCCATCATTAAGAATGGACGTGAAATTGCAGCCAATATCGTTGCATCCCAAATTGAAAGCCATAAACGTTTTGGCGGAGTAGTTCCCGAAATAGCTTCCCGTCATCATGTTGAACAGATAACAATCGTACTGGAAGAAGCATTATATAAGGCAGGCATCACATATTCTGATCTTTCAGCAATTGCTGTAACGGAAGGACCTGGCCTTGTAGGTGCGCTTCTGATCGGGGTTAATGCCGCAAAAGCAGTAGCGTTTGCTCACGGCATCCCGCTGGTAGGCGTGCATCATATTGCTGGCCATATTTATGCAAACAGACTGGTGGAAGAAATGGAATTCCCGTTACTTTCCCTGGTAGTCTCTGGCGGACATACAGAACTGGTCTATATGAAGGAGCATGGCCATTTCGAAGTGATTGGCGAGACAAGGGATGATGCTGCAGGCGAGGCATATGATAAAGTTGCCCGGACCTTAAATCTGCCATATCCGGGAGGTCCTCACATTGACAGACTCGCACATGAAGGGAATCCGACTATTCAGCTCCCAAGAGCCTGGCTGGAAGAAGGTTCATACGATTTCAGCTTCAGCGGCTTAAAATCAGCGGTTATCAACACTGTCCACAACGCTGAACAGCGTGGAGAGAAAATAGTACCGGAGGATCTGGCGGCGAGCTTCCAGGATAGTGTTATTGACGTCCTGGTAACGAAAACAGAAAGAGCAGTTGAAGAGTATCAGGTGAAGCAGCTGCTGCTCGCAGGCGGAGTTGCGGCGAATAAAGGTCTTCGGGCTTCTTTGGAAAAGAAGTTTGGAAATAGAGCGGATATAAAGCTTATTATTCCGCCATTATCTTTATGTACAGATAATGCAGCGATGATAGCGGCAGCAGGGAGTGTCCTGTTTGATAAAGGACAATTCGCCGGTCTGGATTTAAATGCAAATCCCGGTTTGGACATTACTATCCACAATAATAAATAATTTAGGAAAAAGTCCCCGACAGTACAGGGGACTTTTTCTGTGGATAATATCGTTTGTTTCAGAATTTTATGTTGATAATGTGGATAAAATCAATTTAAATTGTGGATAATGTGGAAAAGTCTGTGGAGAGTACGTATAACTGTGTTTTTCTTGTGATTATCTCTGTGGATAATAAAAAAGACTGGCAGTGACTATTCTACCAGTCTAAAAGTTATGAATATTTCTTTAATCCTCTTCAGCTAAAAGCGTCCATTCTTCCATCAATTCTTCCAGCTTTGCTTTTGCTTCATCCGTCTCATTCGTAATTTCCATCACCTTTTCATGGTCCTGATAAACATTCGGATCACAGAGAAGCTGATCATTAGCATCTATTACTGTTTCTAAGGCTTCTATTTGTTCTTCAATTTCTTCCATTCTTCTTTTCCGCTGACGTTCGAGCTTTTTAGCTTCTTTATCCAGCTGATAATTATTTTTATCCTGCTTAACAGGCTGCGATGCGGTGGTGTCAACTTGCTCATTAAGTGCAAGCAATTCCTCCTGCTCCTGCTTTTTTTCTACATAATAATCATAATCGCCAAGATATTCTGTTGCCCCGCTTCCAGAAAGTTCAACTACTTTTGTTGTAATTCTGTTGATAAAATAGCGGTCATGAGAGACGAAGAGAATGGTACCGGGATAATCGATCAATGCATTTTCAAGAATTTCCTTGCTGTCCAGGTCCAAGTGGTTTGTAGGCTCGTCCAGGATTAAGAAATTGGATTTCTGCATCATAAGCTTTGCAAGTGCGAGCCGGGCCTTTTCACCGCCGCTCAGTGTTGAAACGGTTTTAAGAACATCATCACCGGAGAAGAGAAAGTTCCCAAGTATGGTCCTGATCTCTTTTTCCGGTTTCAGCGGGTATTCATCCCATAATTCGTTCAGGACTCTTTTGTTGCTTGTGAGCTCTGCCTGTTCCTGGTCATAGTAGCCAATTGTCACATTGGAACCGTACTGAATCTCCCCTGCAAAAGAAGGGATTTTTTTAATGATGGTTTTAAGCAATGTGGATTTGCCGATTCCATTTGGTCCTACAAGTGCAATGCTGTCGCCTCTTGCCAGCCGCATTGAAATATTTTCGCTCACTTTTTCATCGTAGCCTATAGCTAAAGAATGTATATTTAAAACCTCATTGCCCGACTGCCGCTCGATGTCAAACCCAAAAGAAGCTGATTTCTCGTCTCCTAGAGGCCTGTCCATAACATCCATTCTGGCCAGCTGCTTTCTGCGGCTTTGTGCCCTTTTGGTTGTGGAGGCCCGGGCGAGGTTTCGCTGAATGAAGTCCTGCAGCTTAGCGATTTCTTCCTGCTGTTTCTCGAATTGCTTCATTTCTTTTTCAAAATTAGCCGCTTTTTGATCCAAATAGGAACTATAGTTTCCGGGGTACTTTCTTATTTGGTGGCGGGAAATCTCGTAAACCTGGGAAACGACCTTATCAAGGAAGTACCGGTCATGTGATACGATTAGAATAGCACCGCTGTATCCCTGCAGGTATTGTTCGAGCCAAGATAATGTTTCAATATCAAGGTGGTTGGTAGGCTCATCCAGAATTAAAATATCAGGCTTTGTGAGCAGAAGTTTACCAAGGGCCAGCCTTGTTCGCTGTCCGCCGCTCAATGACGAAATTTTAGTATCATAGCCTAATGAGCTGAAATTGAGTCCATGGAGAATGGAGCGGATATCTGCTTCATATTGATAGCCGCCATTTTCTTTGAAATCAACCTGAAGTTTGTCGTAATCTTTCAATACGCGTTCGTAGGCATCAGAATTATTAAGGATATCAGGATTTGCCATTTGCTCTTCAAGGCTGCGGAGCTGTTTTTCCTGCTTCTGCAAATGACTGAAAACAGTCAGCATTTCATCCCAAATGGATAATTCCGATTCCAGGCCGGTATTTTGTGCAAGATATCCAATGGTTACTTCCTTTGGCTTTATAATCTCACCGGAATCATATGCCATGTGTCCGGCAATTATTTTTAAAAGGGTGGATTTTCCTGCTCCATTGCGCCCTACAAGGGCAATCCGGTCCCTGGTTTGTACTTCAAGCTTTATATTCGTTAAAATGGGATCAGCGCCAAAACTTTTTGCCAGCTGATTGACTTGTAATAGTATCATGTTCTTTCACCTCGGGTATAGAGTAAGTGTAACTCATTCATATATGTTCGGCAATAAAGGAGACAGGACTATAAGCACGCATGAAGGGCATTAAATCATAAAAAAAGGTAAATAAATATGTGAAGAACCTTACAAAGCACATACAAAGTAACGGAAAAATAGTGTATGATTTTGAAGAGAGGTGTTTTTAATGGCGGATTTTACTCATTTTAATCAAGAGGGCAGGGCAAAAATGGTGGATGTCAGCGATAAGCCTGAGACGTCAAGGACGGCCATCGCTCAGTCAAGTATTACGGTGAATCAGGAGATATACGAGAAGATCACTTCCAACTCCATGAAAAAAGGGGATGTACTCGCTGTTGCACAAACTGCAGGCATTATGGCGAGCAAGAAAACTTGGGACATTATTCCGATGTGCCATCCGCTGCCGCTAAAGGGTGTGGACATTTCATTTTCATGGAAAGCAGAAGAGGAAGAGTACGTCCTCATCATTACGGCTTCTGTTAAAACAAAAGGAAATACGGGTGTGGAAATGGAAGCGTTAACAGCTGCTTCTGTCTGTGCGCTGACCGTTTATGATATGTGCAAGGCTGTAGATAAAGGAATGGTAATTGGGCCAACCTTTTTAATAGAGAAAACTGGAGGCAAAAACGGAGATTTTAAACGAAATTAATTCATCATAAGAAATGGGGATGGACGAATGGCCAATGAACCAATTAAGATACCGCAGGCAACAGCTAAACGGCTGCCTTTATATTACCGCTTCCTAAAGAACCTTCATTCCTCCGGCAAACAAAGAGTCTCATCAGCAGAATTGAGTGAGGCGGTTAAAGTGGATTCTGCCACGATTCGCCGTGACTTTTCGTACTTCGGTGCGTTGGGGAAAAAGGGATATGGTTATAATGTGAACTACCTGCTGGGCTTCTTTCGGAAGACTCTTGACCAGGACGAGCTTACGAAAGTTGCTTTGGTTGGGGTAGGGAATTTAGGAACGGCCTTTCTTAACTATAATTTTCTTAAAAATAATAATACAAAAATAGAAGTGGCATTTGATGTGGATGAGAGTAAGGTTGGCACGAAAATCGGTGATGTGCCGGTCCATCATATGGATGACCTTGAAGAAGTGATTGTTAAAAATAATATTCAGGTGGCGATTCTAACAGTGCCTGCACCGCCTGCCCAGACGATTACCGATCGGATGGTGAATGCGAAAATAAAAGGAATCCTTAACTTTACACCTGCGAGGCTCACTGTACCGTCCTCGATTCGGATTCACCATATCGATCTGGCAGTGGAATTGCAGTCACTGGTTTATTTTCTGAAAAATTATCCTGAAGAAGTGTAAAAAAAAATGAGCCTATTGCGGGCTCATTTTTTCGTTTTAAAATGCTGACCAATCAAGCGGAGACCGGTGCCAAAATCAAATGTGGCAATTAGCATCAGAAAATAAGTAAAGAATCCCCAGCTTTCTTCCCGCTGGGTATTCTGGATGGCTATAAAGGTGAAAAGGCATCCGAGAAGGATGTAAATAAAGCCTGAAAACAAAGGTGTACTTCTCATGATAATCCCCCAGTAATTTTAAAACTCCACAGCATTTCGCTATGCTAGAAAAAGCTGATAAAGCTCTGCATGTTTTCCATTTCCTTTAACCACTTTTGCATATTATCCTGATTCAGCTGGACAACCGCAACAAAGGTGTTCATCGCCACATGGGCAAAAATCGGCACGATGATCCGCTTTGTCTTGACATATAAGAAGGCAAAGGTGAATCCCATTGCTGAGTATAACAGTACATGTTCAGGCTCAAAATGGGCAAGTGCAAAAATGACCGAGCTGATCAGGGCCGAAAGGAAGAAGTTGAAGCGCTTGTGAAGAGAGCCGAAAATAACTTTTCTAAAGACGATCTCCTCAAGGATGGGCCCGATGACGGAACTGATTAAAATGACGATTGGCGATGCTTCAATTATCCGGATAATCTGCTGTGTATTTTCAGATCCCATTTCAATGCCGATCAGGTTTTCGATGCTTGCAGCAGTAGCTTGAGCGATCAGGGCCAAAAATATGCCTCCAATAGCCCAGCCCACTGAGCCTGCTATAGAAGAGGCATCCCTATCCAGTCCCCGTTTCATTTCTTTCCTTAGTAATAGAAGTGTAATGATCAGCGTTATCGTGAAACTGATCACGAGCCAATAGGCAACAGCCAGAATCTGCATATTCTCCGGATTCTGTCCCAGGGCATCGGCAGCTAATAAAACGAGCGGAACGCCAAATAAGCTTGAAAGCTGCATGGCAATATAGGCGATTAATATAATCCAGTATTCCTTTTTCAAAATGTTTTACTCCTTAATCTGAGTGTTGGAAAACAAGTCCTAAAGTCATTGTACTCTTTATAAGGAGCGGGTTTCAAATATCAGCACACCCAAGCAGGAAAATACTATGGTAAAGATGACTTGTGTCGAAATATAGCGTGCATGCGCGAATGAATTTTTTTATAAAAAATTTAAGCTTCACCCTTGCAAATAGAAATGAGATTCATTAATATAATAATTGTGTTAGCACTCAAATAGAGAGAGTGCTAATAAATAAAAATATTTACATATTATTTGAGGAGGTTGTTTCACTTGTTAAAGCCACTAGGTGATCGAATCATTATCGAGCTTGTTGAAACTGAAGAAAAAACTGCAAGCGGCATCGTACTGCCGGACACTGCTAAAGAGAAGCCTCAAGAAGGCAAAGTTGTAGCTGTGGGAACTGGCCGCGTTCTTGAAAATGGTGAGCGTGTTGCACTTGAAGTTGCTGACGGCGACCGTATCATCTTCTCAAAATATGCTGGTACTGAAGTGAAGTATGAAGGCAAAGAATATTTAATTTTACGTGAAAATGACATTCTTGCTGTAATTGGCTAAGCGCCGATCAGACGAAGATTATTAAAAGATAAAGCTAAAATTTTTGAGGAGGTTTTTATCAATGGCTAAAGAGATTAAATTTAGTGAAGAAGCCCGCCGCGCGATGCTTCGCGGTGTAGATTCCCTTGCAAATGCGGTAAAAGTAACTCTTGGACCTAAAGGACGCAACGTGGTTCTTGAGAAGAAATTCGGTTCTCCATTAATCACTAATGATGGTGTGACAATCGCAAAGGAAATCGAACTTGAAGATGCTTTTGAAAACATGGGTGCGAAGCTTGTTGCTGAAGTAGCAAGCAAAACAAACGATGTTGCCGGTGACGGTACAACAACTGCAACTGTTCTTGCTCAGGCAATGATCCGTGAAGGCCTTAAGAACGTAACTGCAGGCGCTAACCCAATGGGCATCCGCAAAGGAATTGAAAAAGCGGTTTCTACCGCTGTTGAAGAGTTAAAAGCTATTTCAAAACCTATCGAAAACAAAGAATCCATCGCACAGGTTGCTGCGATTTCTGCTGCTGACAATGAAGTTGGCCAGCTGATCGCTGAAGCAATGGAGCGCGTTGGCAACGACGGTGTTATCACAATCGAAGAATCTAAAGGATTCACAACTGAGCTTGATGTAGTAGAAGGTATGCAATTCGACCGCGGATATGCTTCTCCATACATGGTGACAGATTCTGATAAGATGGAAGCGGTTCTTGAAAACCCTTATATCTTAATCACTGATAAGAAGATCACAAGCATCCAGGAAATCCTTCCTGTACTTGAGCAGGTTGTACAGCAAGGCAAGCCATTATTGCTTGTAGCTGAAGATGTTGAAGGTGAAGCACTTGCTACACTAGTAGTAAATAAGCTTCGCGGAACATTCAATGCAGTAGCGGTTAAAGCTCCTGGCTTCGGTGACCGCCGTAAAGCTATGCTTGAAGATATCGCGATCCTGACTGGCGGTGAAGTAATCACTGAAGAGTTAGGCCGTGACCTTAAATCTGCTACAATCGATTCTTTAGGACGCGCTTCTAAAGTGGTTGTTTCTAAAGAAAACACGACGATCGTTGAAGGTGCTGGAGACAGCGCGCAAATCGGCGGCCGTGTGAACCAGATCCGCACTCAAATGGAAGAAACAACTTCTGAATTTGACCGCGAAAAATTACAAGAGCGCCTTGCTAAGCTAGCTGGCGGTGTGGCAGTGGTTAAAGTTGGTGCTGCTACTGAAACTGAATTGAAAGAGCGCAAGCTACGCATCGAAGACGCCCTTAACTCTACACGTGCAGCTGTAGAAGAAGGAATTGTTTCCGGTGGTGGTGTTGCCCTTCTAAACGTATACAACAAAGTGGCTTCTATCCAGGCTGAAGGCGATGAAGCAACAGGTATCAACATCGTACTTCGTGCGATGGAAGAGCCTGTACGCACAATTGCTCACAATGCTGGCCTTGAAGGTTCAGTTATTGTTGACCGCTTAAAGCGCGAAGCAGTTGGAACAGGCTTCAACGCAGCTACTGGCGAGTGGGTAAACATGATCGAAGCTGGTATCGTTGACCCAACTAAAGTAACTCGTTCAGCTCTTCAAAACGCTGGATCAGTTGCAGCTATGTTCTTAACAACTGAAGCAGTTGTTGCTGACAAGCCGGAAGAAAATGCTGGCCCTGCAATGCCTGACATGGGCGGCATGGGTGGAATGGGCGGCATGATGTAATCATTGCCCATAAACGTTGATATACCAAGGATTGAGGGCTACAGAGGTAGCCTTCAATCAGTAAAAAATCACATTTCGTTCACATTATCTGCGATTTTGTGATATGAAGAATGTTGCTGAAATGGTCTTTTAATCCTTTCGGCAGCATTCTTTTTCTTTTTTCTGTAACATGTGTATGCGAAAGAGATTTGGAGTGGCATGCTTCTCAATAGAAGTCTTCTTAATATCCTTTACATTCGAACGATAGTGTTCTTTTGAATAAATCAGTTTGCTTTCTCTTTGCAGAAAATGAAATTGGCATCGTGATAATCTGGATTCATAAGTCGGTTTGCTAACTTATTCTTGTTCTGCTTTAAGTGTTGGTGGTGGATACTATGTTAATCGAGATACTAAGCTTAAGTAGTAAACACCGAACAAAACAAAGTTAAGAGCAGCTCAGTGTATTAATAATCCATATGGCTCTCAAAGCTACTCTTCAAACATAGGTGAAAGTTGGAATGTTACTTATGATGACTGGTGGTATGGGAAAACACTATATGAAATTAAACTTGTGGAAACAATAACAGATTCACATAAAACAGCAGAGATAGTTAAAGCTACATCAGGGGTTAGGGTGAGGAACTTCGAACCTGGACCGGGGGCAGACACAAAAACAGAAGAATGGGTAGTTTTACTTCTTGACGAAAATGATAATGACCCATTAATTATCTGGCAAATAAGAAATGAACAAACGATCTGGTTTAAAACAAAATAGAAATAAACTGAAAATGCCCTTCTCACTCGAGAGGGGCATTTTTATCGAAAATTACTTGAATATCCTTTACATTGACAAGTTCAATTTGCTTTGTGTCAAGGTCTCTAATCTCTCAATAACCAGATTTATATACATAAATCACTTAATAAACTTTATCTTTATATATTACTTTGTAGTTCCCCATAACTCCCCAGCTGCGTTTAAATGGTTTTACGGTTCTATTTTACTATTTAAAGAAAGTAATCCTTACTTCTGAAAACGGGAAGATTCTTAGACCTTCTCCAGATTTTCTCTAATTATTAGATATGCCCTAAGATAAAAATAATTATAGGATTATTTATTGCTTAACCTATGTATAGTGAAGTGGGGTTATTTGTAAAAAGTATGCTTATAGTTATATTTTTTATCGTAAATGAGCGAAATATAAATTAAAGACTGTCAGAATTACAATAGGTCTTTATTCTTATCAATTACACTATTTTTCCATATGTTGTTTAATTTTAGTAGAAAGTAACTAGCCATGAAAAATAAGTGCAGAAAAGGATATTTCTAAAATCTGAAGGGCGTTTAATAAGTATTTAATTGAATAGAGATGAGGAGAATTTAATATGAAGAAATTATTGTATACTCTTTTAGCTGCCTTATTTATTGCCGGTTGTTCCAATGAGGAAACTAAAGACGTTAAAAATGTGGAAAAGAGCACTGAAAACATAGCACAAGTGCCAATTAAACAGGCTAGTTTTGAGAGTTTTTCTGATAAAAAGACTTATGAAATAATTGGCGAGATGGAAAAATTCGCTTTATTTAAGAAGCCTTTTGAAGTAGAAAAGGAAGATACATATACTTGGTTAGTTTGGATAGAAAACCAGGAAAAAGCTGAGGAATTGATTGGAAAAGAAGTAGAGATTTTTGGAACAAATGAAAGAACTAAGGAAAAAGAGTTATTGACTTCTAGTAATATAGAGAAATTGACTTCCGATGATCCACAATTTCCTGGTAGTGAGTTAGCTGTGAAATTCTATGCTAAATTGAAATTGCTTAGAAAAGGGAAATGGAAAATAGAGTCATATGTTGATAACGAATTATTAGGTTCAACAGTTATTTATGTAGAAGGAAAAGATGAACTATAAAAAATGTTTACATACTAATTGGCCATTAGTTTGTTATAAAAAATTTTTGGAGGTGCAAAAATGAAAAAGAAAGTTATTAGCTGTATTACCGTATTAAGTTTATCATTCGGTATCGTAGGAGCTGCAGGAGCTGCATCAATTCCAACTGCAAAACAACCTACAACAAATTTTGAACCATCAATATCTATTCTAAATGTGCAAAGAGCCCACATGGAATACAGATATTACTCAAAACAGGAATATCAAATGAGTGGGTCAACTCCTTCAAGTCATTTTATTACTACATCCGATGGTTATTATGGTACCATTTATAGAAAATCTATTACTGAATATGGAGCAAATAAGGATTGGTGGAAAGTACAGTATTCAGGTACTTTAACAAAGTTTGAATAAGCGAAAAGCGCACAAAAGATGGGCGGCATGATGTAATCATCGCCCAAACCCCTTAATATTTTAGAGGGCTTATTATTTCTCAACTAAAATTAGAGGTTTCTCATGAGTTGTGCAAACTTGTGGGAAGCCTCTTTTTAGTCTAATAGGACAGTATAGTTGAAGAAGGAGCTTAATATTACATCTCGAATATCTAATGTAATTGAAAAATAAAAAGAAAGACAGGAGCTGGTTACAATGATAAAAGGTATTGGCGGGATATTTTGGAGAACCAAGAATCTTGATGTTGTGAAAAAATGGTACAGTGAAGTGCTGAAGATTGAAATAGATAATTGGAATGGGACTGTGATTACCCCCCAATTAGGAAATGAGACGATCTTTTCTTTCTTTGCAGAAAAGGACAGTTATTTTCCAACAGAACAAGAAGTAATGTTGAATTTCCAGGTCCATAATCTAGACGAGATGATTACACATCTAGAACAAATTGGTGTACCTCTGGTTAAGGAAAAAGAGGTTAGTGAGTTTGGAAAGTTTATTTGGATTGAAGATCCTGAAGGTAGACTGGTCGAGCTTTGGGAGAAATAGCGTATTTGATAATAAAGAGACATAGAGACAGGCGCCTTGTCTCAACCCCTAAACTGCTTATAACGCCAAAAAAGGAATTCCTATCTGGAAATTCCTTTTTTAAATAGTATACTTATTTCGAAAGGTATCGCCGCTGCTTATTCTTTATCCTGACCCCCGCCAAAAGCTTCCGGAATCATCGTAAAGCCTTCAATCACGGTATCTTCTTCCACCTCGATCATCAGGTAACGCTTGCCGTCAAAATTAATTTGTCTTACATATCTAAGATCCTGCGGGCAGATGGATATGTTGGCTGCTTTTGTGCTGATTTTGATTGATTTTGAATTGTATTTGGGCAGGACGCTGCTTGCTTTTATTTCATATTTGTCATCATCGATGATTTTTTGATAAGCGGATTGGACCTTTTCTGAATCAATGTCTTCGATGCCGCTTACCTTTAAAACATGTTCTACGTCTTTGGAATCCAGCTTCGGCGGTTCATCCTCTTCGTTTTCCACGATCATCCGGTTTATCTCTTCATATACGCTGGAAAGTGTTGATGGGCTAAGCTGATCTCCTGTGACGTCTTTAATAATTTCTTCAAAAACGATTTTATCATCCTGCGCCGTCATTGTTTCTTCCCCGTTTAACACGTCCTCAATGAACTGGTGGTCGGGCTCATGGACCTTGCCTGCAGAATACAGGACGTGATTGACATCAGCCGCGTGATCAGTGAAGCAAGGGAATAGGAACCCTGAAATGGGAGACTTGAGGTTGATAATCGGATCAACGGTAAAATGATATTTAAATTCCCTTTCAACATAATCAAAAAGCAGTTCTTTCTTCGGTTCCTGCGTGTTATTGATGCTGCAGAGAATAAAGGGATGAGAATAAACGGCATCCCGTTCACTTTCCTCGGCCTCTGGATTGCGGCGCTTCATAGGCTTTAGATACTCTCCGCGAATGAACGTAACAACAATATCTTTTTCATATTGCCGGACTCCCAGCATTTTGCCGACAATCTGAAGCATTTGTTCCGTCCAGCCCTCAGCATCATTGGTCAGCAGCCCTTGATGAAGGATGAGCTGACTGCTGTTTTCCGCATCCCTCTGAAACTTTAATTCAAAGAGCTTTTCATCCAATTGGCCGCCAAGCATCTTTTTGAAGTTGTCCATAAAGAGCTCCTGCTGATCCTGATCCAGCATTTCAAAAGGCTGGCTCTCATAATGATATATCTCGCTTGATTCCTTCATAATATAGACGTTAAAAATATCTGAGATCTTTAGTAAGTCATTATTTAACTTAAATTGTTTCCGAATCTGTGCAATGTCTTTTTTGTTCACGGTTAAAATCCACTCCTAAACTGCCCAATATGCATATTTACTAGAATAACAAAATACATCAGTTCTATAAATTATTAATCTCAGTTATTTTCGCTTTTTTGAAAAGGGACTTGTTAATTTAGAAATTAAGAACATAGAGTTGGTTTTTACCGGCCGGGGTTTGTGCTAACGATGTTCTGTGGAATGCTGCTATTTTGCTAACATAAAGATTGTTAATTGAGGCTTCTCATAAGTTGACTAAACCTATGGGAGACATTTTTATTTCTTTAATATCAAATTGTATAAAATTGGATTTGTAAATAAAAAATACAAGTATCGACAAAAAATGGCAAGTTTACTATAATGGTATAGTAAAATGTAATCGTGAAATTAGTCCTATTTAATAAAATAGAAAAAGGCAAACTTATCGAAAGGTAAGGACGCAAAGCTACGAGTCTAAAATCCTCTTGGGGTAATGACAGTCGGGTTGCCAAGGATAATAAAGACAGTTTATTTGGCTATCCCTTTTAATTTGGGGATAGTCTTTTTTTGGACACTGTCTAAATAGGCAAAAAAATATGAAGAATACAGGCAGAGGAGATCAGAGATGATAGTTGTAGATAAGAAAAAATACAAAATGGCCATTAATGAGGTTGCAAAGGAAGTTCATGTACAGGTTCATGGGTTAATGAGAGAGGAGGATGCGGAAGGTTATATGATAGATTTACAGGATACGATTAATAAGGTATCAAGGCAAAGTTATACATTTGTTGTAGATGGGACCCACCAATCACCTGTCCCATCAAAGGTGGTTCCACAGCTTGAACAGACAATGCAATTTTATTCTTCACTGGGATTTAAGGATATTCTTGTAGTAAAACCATCATCTAAAATTGCGCAGGTGCAAATCAGGAATGCACTTGAGAGAATTGAGTTCTCGGGTACATTCATTGATAAAGTGCCTCATGGCATCTGATGTTGGTGACAATGATGAAGGAATCATTATTTTACATTTGAAAGGGAGTAAAGAAGTGCAAACAACACTAGAGTTATATACATACGAAATCATAAAGAAGGATCAGCCAGAATTAATTGTGAAAGCAGCAGATTGTCTGGCTCGAACATTCATAGGGGTAGAGGTTGCAGGGAAATGGATTCAGGAGCCAATGGTAGGTCAATTGAATATAGGCTATGAGGATTTCTATCAGTTTACCAAGGATTATTTAGACTCTACGATTGAACAGGGATATTGCGCAGTTGCACTGGATGCTCATCATAATGTTGTTGGTGTACTTGCGGGAGATACAAATGCACCTGAGATAATCGGAGAAGATATATTTGAAGGTTCTTTTTATGATATGAATGTAATTCTGCGTGTTTTGGAAGATGTGGATAAACGTTTCATGGAAGATTATAAAATACAGAATGGACATGACATTATAGATGGGGAACTATTACACCTTTTTATGTTAGGCGTAATTGCTGAACATAATCGTCAAGAAATTATTCAGCAACTAGGAAATAGATTAATCGCAAAAGCATCATCCCAAGGATTAAAGGCTGTTCTAGGTGAAGCAACCAACCCGAAATCAATACGTGTAATGGAAAAATATCATAATATGAAAAAATATAAAGATACAGAAGGAAATTTTATCGTCTATAAATATCAAGAGAACCTTAAGTTGCGTGGCATTCCTGAAAATGTAGCGGATGGTACATATATCCTTATAAAAGAGCTTTAAATGTAAACACACTAAACTGAAGTTTAATTTAATTAAATAGATGTAAGGGGATTTTCAAAAATGGAAGCGATTATGCTAGGCATCATTATTATCTTAATGGGAGTATCGGTTTTTTTGGCCTACCGGTATTTTTCGTTAAAGCGCCATCTTCATATTCATAAAGAAATATTAAATGGAATGGAAGAATTATCAGCGGGCAACATTGCAAACAAAGTTGATGAACGAAGCTCTAAACATGCTGTATTTAATGGGCTTATCGACTATTTCGGCCTTGTAAGGGAAAAGTTTTATTCATATTCAAAAGATGTTCAGGAAAAAGGTGAAAACCTTACGGAAGTCGGTGAATATGCTTCTGAGAAAGCAGATATTGTTAGAGCGGCAATTGATGAGGTAGGCAGAGGGTTGACGAAACAATTGGCAGCAACAGAAGAAAGTGCTGCATCTATGGAAGAAATGACACAGGCTATCGAAAATCTATCCGGCAGATCACTTCAGATATCAGATCAATCGAATACTACCTTAGAACTGACGCAGGAAGGAAACGAGAAGCTAAAGGATTCCTTAGATAAGATGAATCAGTTTAATCAAACTGTAAATATAACATTTGATGCCATAAATAAACTCGGAGAAAAATCTCATGAAATCGGCACAATTGTAAAAGTGATAACAGGAATTTCAGAACAAATTAATTTATTAGCATTGAATGCGGCCATAGAAGCGGCCCGTGCGGGGGAGCATGGCAAGGGGTTTGCGGTCGTTGCTGATGAGGTTCGGAAATTGGCCGAACAATCACGGCAGTCTTCCTCTGAAGTATCAACCATTGTAAGGAATATACAGGAAGAAACTGAAATAGTTGTAAATTCCATGCAGCAGGGAACAGAGGAATTGAAAGATACAAATACCACCCTTGTAGAAGTTGGGACCATGTTCAAAAAAATTCTGGCTACTACAACAATTATTGCTGAAAATAATGAAAACTCTTCTGCGAGTACACAGGAATTATCCTCTGCTTCACAGCAGATCATGGCAACAATTGTTGAGATTGCCTCAATCTCACGGGAATCTGTTGAAATGTTTGAGGAGCTAATCGATATAAGTGATGATGAACTGTCTGCAATGCAAAAACTTGTACAGGTAGCAAAGAACCTTGTTGAGCTTACAAATGATGTGAATAAATTAATATTTGCATGGAATCATGGTGATGAAACAGAGGCGGCTCAGGGTCAAATTGCTGATAAAAAGGTCCGTGCAGCAGTATAAAGAGTTTTACCCTTGCTGGCTGTGATTCATATATAGGTTCTTATTTCAGTTAAGCGCAGCCTGTGGGAAGCTTCCATTTGATGCACGAATTAGTCCTTATGAAAGAATAAATAAATAGCACATTATTCCTTCTATTTAACAGGGAATATCTATGGCAGCCGGGTTGCCGGAAAGGCTGAATATTACTTAATGCGGCAATGATTTGTCCACCTGTGTGGACTTTTTTTATAGGATCTTTAGATAAATCTGCTTCTTGAAAAAGCATCCAGGAGGTACAGGATGAAGGAAATTCAAAAGTTATTTCCCAGTATGGACGGGAATGAACTTCAAAGAGAGAAATTATTGTCTTACTTTAAGACAATCTTAACGAAAATAGATGAGTTAAAGGATCCCAACAAACTAACACTTGGAAAAATGCCCGAGTACACAGAGGATTACTATAATCGTATCATCGAAAAGGCCGATGTTCCGAAAAAGGGTGTGCCGATGGAGGAAGTGATTCAGGAGCTTCTTAAATTGGCGGAAGGACACCGCTACGTCAATCGAAATTATGTAGCAAACGCAGCGCCCCTTCCGAATATAGCAAGTATGCTCGGGAACTTAGTAATGGTCCTGGTCAATGGGAACAATCTCTGGGATGTGGAAGGCCCAGCAGCGGCTGCAGCAGAAATCGAGATAACCAGTATGCTATCCAAATTAATCGGATACGATGAGAGCATTAGTGCAGGGTATACAACCTGGGGAGGACAAGGCGCTGTTTTTAATTCTTTGCGACTTGCCATTGCACGGTATGCACCGTCTTCAAAAGAAAATGGTGTGCCGCAAAATCTCTATTGCTTCTGTTCAGAGCTATCACACTATAGTCTGTATAAGTCTGTAGAAGCTGCAGGGATTGGCGTGAAGAATATGATTCGGGTAAAAGTGAATGCTGATCATTCTATGAATCTCGATGATTTAAAAGAGAAAATGGAGCTTGTTATTGTCAAAGGCGGTGTTCCTCTTTATGTACTTGCCACAATGGGAACGACTGATACATTTGGGATTGATGACATTGAGGGGATTAAGCGGGTAGCAGAAGACTTGGAACGTACCCATGGCGTATATCCGATTTATATCCATGCAGACTCGGCCATGGGCGGTATGTATACCTTCTTTAACCATTACGATTTTGAAAGTAACCCTCTGAGATTTGAAGACAATGTTAAGAAGGTTTTAAGATCCTATCAGCGTAAGTTCAAACAGATAAAGCTTGCAGATAGCATGGTCTTTGATTTCCATAAGCTTGGACAAACCCCATATATCACAAGTTTATTTTTAATTAAAAACAGAGAGTATCTTAAGTATGTAGATTTAGATGCAGCGGAAACGCCTTATGTTGGGAACCGTGGGTATGGGAGCTATCATACAGGCTTCACGCTGGAATGCTCACGGATGGGAAGTGCTTTAGGGATTTATGCATCTTTATTAGCATTTGGAATGGAAGGCTATCAAGAGCTTTTGGCCAATTATATCCGTGTCAATATTGCATTTAGAGAGATGTTAACAAGAGAAGTTTCGAATGTGGCAGTAACGAATGAAATTTCTCCTATTACAACATTCCGTTTTTACCCTGAAAAGATAGAATGGGATAACGAATTGAACAGACATTTAACTATGGAAGAAATAATGGAAATTAATCAATTTAATGACGAGTTTGCTGAAATAATTGGTACTGAACGAGATACTGTCTTTTTTGGAAATACAAAAAAGCAGCGACTCGTTGAAGCGGCAGACTTAAACAAGCAGCTGCCTGTGTACGCACATAAATTTTTCGCGATCTCTCCCTACACTACGATAGAAGAGGTCAACCGTTATGTCGGATTCTTAAAAGAACACTTGGAGATATTCCTGAAAATGAGAAATCGTAAGTATAGTATTTTAGGTTCCTAATGAGTAAATCAAGCAATTGACTGGAAAATATTTATGGAGACTTCTCATAAGCTGATTGTGGGAAGCTTCTTTTTTGTTTAATTGTAATGTACAGCCACCTGCTACGTAATTTTTCTGCCAGTTTCTCCATGTATCCCCCTGGAAAGCAGCCGATCCGATTCATCCAAGAATTGTACGGATTGCCGTGTTGTTTCTTCATTTTGGAGCAATATGGATTTATAGGCTTCTGTCACCTGATGAAGCTGCCTATTTAAAGCGTTCAATTTATTGATGAAATCAAGGACATTATTCTCTCCAATAGTGGATGCAAAGGATGGCTGGAGCCCGTTAGCGGAGGATTGAAGTTTAGAAAGTGCTTGTTCTATATCGTTTATCCTTAGCTTAATCTCAGTATCCATACTCAATACCTCCTCATTATTTCTTCGACCTCTCTGCTGCAAGCTGTGCTTCCAGGGAAGCGATTGTTTGTTTGATAGAATCGATTTCCTGCTGGATCTGCTGCAGCTTCCGGCTTATGGCTGAAAACACCTCATGAAACTGATTTGACTCAATGTCAGTATAACTCGTGAGCATTTGTTCAAACCGGATATCCTCAAATTCATCTGCCAGCTTTCCCTGCCAGGTAAAAGGGGAAAGATCCGGCTTTGTGACGGTATGCCGATAGTGGTTAAACTCCTGCTGTTTTCCTTGGAGCTCTCCCTCACAGGCCAGCAGTCTCTGCAGATCACTTTGTTTCTTCGCCAATAAACTGTAGTAATAGCCTAAAGACATGAATATTCACCTCTATATACTGCCATTTTCATATTATTAAACCGGGTAAAAAGAATCTATTTTACTATATCACAGGGAAATAATGTAATAATGATACATTTTTCTTATTTTAGACATTATGTCGATGGGTATTTATTACTGTTTTATACAAAAGTGTAAAAATAATCCTATTCGTAATAAAATTACTCTAATTTTTAGTGTAAAGTATAAATTATGGAAAATTCTAGTGAGGGGCTCTCTGAAGCGCCTCTATTCCAGTTGTCGAATGGCAGGAGGCGATTTATACTGAAGGTATTAGATGCAAGGGAGTTGCATAGCGGATTGAAGGAGCTTCACACCAGTCTCGACTCCTTAGAAGAGCAGATAAGAAACATTGCACGTGATGTAGAAGGAATTACTTCGTTTGAGGACTCCTTTCGGGGAGAGGGAGCAGCCGCTATTCAGGCTTTCTTCCAGGAATGTCATTCTCCTTTTCTCTTATTTTTTGAAGGCTTTCTTGCAGACTATCAAAATACTTTAAAAGGAATAGCTTCTTCCCTTCAGATGCTCGAACCGGCAAGCAATGGATTCATCCGTCAGAGCTTTTTGGATGGAGAAGCGGCACAGGGCCTGGTAAAAACAGAATCTATCACCAATAGCCTAACAGACGAGACCAATGTGGTGATGCAGAAAGTTTCTGATATTGTCAGTCTCCCTCACCTGCAGGATGGGGAGTTTTCGGCACATGTAAGGAGAGCGGAACTTCACCGGAAAAATACGGTTGATGATCTTATGACCTTTGACAGCTCGCAAACACTGGCTCTTGATCCAATTGAGCAGGATCTTCATCTGATGCAGACATACATCAATGAAATTTCCAGCCTCTTTCAGAGTGGAAATCTCAGCATTTCCGGCTATTCCGTCAAGCAGCTTCAATCAAGCCCAATCTATGGAGAGCTATTAGAAGGCATCAGGCATAAAGCAGGAAATTCCATGCATTCTCCGGAATTCTTTAAAGAGCTGGGAGTCACGGCCCTGGGTCAGATTCTGCCGCCCGGTGCTTATTCCATCTGGGCTATCTGGCAGAGTAATTACGAAAGAAAGACCATCCACTATCAATTAAGAGCCTTGAAGGCTTTAGCAGAGCTAAACAGTAACGAAATCAGCCCTGAGGAATTCGCCTCCCTGAGCGGCCGGGAAATCCTTACTGTTGATGTCATAGACGAGTATGGCATCGGCAGCGAGAATCAGGGCGGAAAGTTTCATCTATACGAGGACGGCCGGATTGTCAGGGAATTCTATGGAGAAAAAGGAATAGCCTACGAATTCGTCGACTCCATTCCAAAAGACCAAGTGGGCGGAGTGCGGGAACTGGACTCCATAGCTGACGGAACCCCGCTTGAAATACTCGAATACCTGTCGCTGGCTGCTGTTGTCCGAAAACAAGGAACCAAGGTCATACGGAAAAGCATCAAAAAGGCCGACTTTGATGCGCTTGTCAGGATATTGAAAGAGGAAAAGGGTCATGTGGTCTTGCCGGGGAGGAAGGCTGGTAAGGGTACGGATGAACTTAATAAGGATTTAGCAAAAGCTTATCTGAGGGATATAGAGGCTAAAACTGGACGAAAGGTTAATAAAGAGCAGATTCATCTTATAAAAGAAGCCTTGAGAAACAAAAACTATGAAAAATTGACACCAAAAGAGACAGCTAAGTATAGAAGCAAATTTACATCGAGCTTGAAAGATAAATTGATTGCAGAATGGGAAGAAAAAACCAACCAAAAGTGGCCAAGATATACAGAAGAAGTGCTTGATAAGAATGGAGAGGTTGCTCGGAGTATTGGTCAACCGTATGATGCCCATCATATCATAGAGAATAACTTTGGTGGCCCTCATGAGTGGTGGAATATTCATCCAGCAAAATATCCTAACGAACACCAAGCAGGGATACATGGAAAGGGAGCACCATCAGGTAAACTATTTCCAAGGAGGTAAAATAGCATATGGCTGATTTTGAATTTATTAATGAGCTAGAAAATAAAACCTATAAGGTACCTGAAGATGATCTTTTAAAAGCTGAACAAAGAATGGATATCAGTTTTCCAAATGATTTAAAACAGTTATATTTAGAAGTTGGTTATGGTTTTATTAAAGGTCAAAGTGCTAATGCAATAAATAGAATATTGGGACCAGGGGCTGTAGCAGATATTAGATTAAGAGAAGGTATTTTTGAATTTGACCCAGATTTAGATGAACTTTTTGATGATGAAGATAAACTTATTTTTTTTGAAGTAAACGAGGGTGTTTATATTACAATAGATTTACAATTAGTTAATAATCCAATATATTATTTCGATATTCAAATAGCTGAATCGTTAGAGGATTTTTTTAAAAAGTTTCTCAATAATAATGAATATTATTTAGATTTAATTGAGGATTAGGTTTAATTGGTAGAAAAAGTAAAAAATAATTGACCTTGATTGGCTATGAACTGCCTTTCAAGGTTTTTTACTTTGGATTTATGATAAGATATTGGACTTGAAAAAATTCATGAAAAATGTAAAGAATATGGAAAAGAAATGCCTACAGAGATAAAGTTACATTATAATGTGAAGCAGAATAGATTAAAAGGAAAATATAGAGATGATTTAGTATATTCGAATGCTGACGAACTATTGCCTGATGATATCTTTGAGTTATGGAATGAAAAAAACTGTTTTGTAAAAACAGACCCTTGAATGGCTTTATGTCTTTCAAGGTTTTTTAATGGTTTTAATAAGCGGTACAGGGCCTGGTAAAATAGAGAAGTTGAAGCAAGCCTTAAGAAATAAAGAAAATAAAAAAATGTCACCAATAGAAACAGCTAAGCATAGGGTAGAATTTAAAAATAAAAATAAAGTAATCAAAGAGTGGGAAGAAAATACAGGGCAAAAGTGGCCTGTGTATAATGAAAATGTTATTTCAGAAAAAACAGGTAAAATAATTAGGAAAAAAGGAGATAAGTATGATGCTCATCATATAATTGAGAATACATTTGGAGGAGAACATGAACGGTGGAATATGCATCCTGCAAAATTCCCAAATGAGCATCAAGCTGGTATTTATGGAACAGGATCACCAGCAAATTCGCTATTTAAAGGAGGTAAAAAATAATGGGCTACGAACCTATGAAGGCAAATCAAGAAAATTGTTTTTATCGAGTAACTGAAAACGAAATAAAAGAGGTTGAGAAGGAACTCGATTTAAAATTTCCTAAGGAGTTAGTTAATTTTTATATAGAGGTTGGCTACGGGTTTATTAAAGGTTCAGAGATTAATATAAATCGTATTATGGATCCTTATTCCGTAAGAGATTTTCGATTAAGAGTTAACGATTTTGAGTTTTATCCTGACATAGAAATCTATGATGAATTTGAAAATAACAAACTAATATTTTTTGAAGGCAGTGAATCAGCTTTAATGTCAATTGAATTGAATGAAAAGAATAGAAGTCCGGTTTACTATTATGATATTCAAATTGAGACTTCTCTTGAAGAATTTTTAAGAAAAATAGAAGAAAATGATAAATATTACTTGGAGTTGCTACTTGATTAAAAAAGCATAATAAAACGCATATCTTGATTGGCTAAATGCCTTTCAAGGTTTTTTAATGCTTTTAAGAAGCGGCACAGGGCCTGGTAAAAACAGAATCTATCACTAATAGCTTAACAGACGAGACCAATGCGGTGATGCAGAAAGTTTCTGATATTGTCAGTCTCCCTCACCTGCAGGATGGGGAGTTTTCGGCACATGTAAGAAGGGCGGAACTGCACCGGCAAAATAAGGTTGATAACCTTATGACCTTTGACAGCCAGCAAACACTGGCGCTTGATCCAATTGAGCAGGATCTTCATCTGATGCAGACATACATCGATGAAATTTCAAGCCTCTTTCAGAGTGGAATTCTCAGCATTACCGGCTATTCTGTCAAGCAGCTTCACTCCAGCCCAGTCTATGGAGAGCTTTTAGAAGGCATCAGGCATAAAGCAGGAAATTCCATGCGTTCACCGGATTTCTTTAAAGAGCTGGGCGTCACGGCCCTGGGCCAGATTCTGCAGCCCGGCGCTTATTCCATTTGGTCTATCTGGCAGAGTACCTACGAAAGAAAGACCATCCACTATCAGTTAAGAGCCTTGAAGGCTTTAGCAGAGCTAAACAGTAACGAAATCAGCCCGGAGGAATTCGCCTCCCTGAGCGGCCGGGAGATCCTGACTGTTAAAGTCATAGATGAGTATGGAACCATCAGCCATAATGATGGCGGCAATTTCTATCTAAATGAAGATGGCCGGATCGTAAGAGAATTCGACAGTGAAAAAGGAACAGCCTACGAATTTGTCGACTCCATTCCAAAAGACCGCGTGGGAGGAGTACGGGAACTGGACTCCATAGCTGACGGAACCCCGCTTGAAATACTCGAATACCTGTCGCTCGCAGCTGTTGTCCGAAAACAGGGTACCAAGGTCATACGGAAAAGCATCAAAAAGGCCGACTTTGATGCGCTTGTCAGGATATTGAAAGAGGAAAAGGGTCATGTGGTCTTGCCGGGGAGGAAGGCTGGTAAGGGTACGGGTAATGCTAAAGATATAACAAAATTAACTGTTGAAGATATACCAACTGCAAAGAGTGGGAATTTTAATAAATTCTTCAATTCCCTTACAAGTAGTGAACTAGACGAACTTTGGAAAGAGAAAAAGATTAGAAAGAAAATTGAACGCCAACTTAGAGAACCTGGAGGTTTACATGAGTAGCACTTAGTTTCAAGGGCTCCTCAATTTAAGTATTGGAATATTGGTGCTGAAGAGATTAAAGATTTAAGAACAGCTATTTCGGATGTCAAATTTGTCAATCCAAACGGTGTTCATGGAGGGTTAGGCTCAACTAAAGCACATAATGAATTGTTAGCAATAATAGATACTTCTAGCGACTATAATACATTTGTTAGACGACTTAATAATTGGGCTAATTATAGGTTAGAGGGTGGAGTTTCGTCTTTACCACAAGGTCTAAGATTAAAGTAGGAGGCTACTATAATGGAAAAACAAGGATGGGTTTCAATTTGGTTAGGAAATATTAACGATGAGGACTTAATAGGAGAGTATGTTGATTTAACGTATGATGAGGATGGCGAGTCTGTCCCATCCCAATTCTTTATCGACTTTAATATTGATATGGATGAAACAGATGAGGATACTATAGAAAAAGCTGTCTATAAGAATAGTAGTAGTGATATTTCAGCATTATTAGATGGTTGTTCATATGAAGAAATTGTCATTCCAAAAATCCAGAAAAGTATAAACCTAAAGAAATCATATAATGCAGTAATTTTAATATATAATTTTGAATATAAAAACGAAATTAGTTCAACAGGTGCTTTTGATTTTATTGCTGCTACAAATTATGAGTAAGAGAAATTAAAGGTATGGAGAATTTATTTAGTTGATGGTTAACTCAGAAATTACTTATCTGGTGGGGTTGCTTTATAATACAGATAAAAATATTTTAATCAGCCAGTTAAAAAAAGTAGATAATCCACTAACACTCCATTACTTTGCTGCCAATTATAATTGGAATAGCGGTTTTGAAGTACCAACAGTCATCTTAGAAAATGAGGCTTGTGATTTAGGGACAGGTTTACTAATGTTCCATTATGCAGATGGCTATCGTTTGTTAGAGAGTTCAGATGAAATTTCAAGTTCTTCATTAGAGGAATGGAAAGTTTTTTTGAGGAAGATTTATAATAAACTATTAAGCTTAGGCTTTAAATCACAAGACATTTCCTTTGACCCTGAATTAACAAAAATTCAAAAGTATAAGTTGAAAAAGAATAACCCAGACCTTCCTAACGTTTTAATTAGTAAGTCTCCAGGCAAAGAGATTGATATACCTGAGATATAATGTAATTTATTTGTAACCTTGATTGGCAAAGTGCCTTTCAAGGTTGTTTTTCGTTTAATATATCCTCAACATTCCCCCTCCAAATGTAGTGAATTTGCCCAAGCCAAACCCATTTCCCCGCATATACAATAATGTAGGCATATACAGAGGAAATGGAGGTATGTATGTATGTACCCTTATAGAGGCCCTTACCAGCCGCAGGATCAGCGGTTTTTTGGATTCTTTGGTCTGCCTTTTTTAGGCGGGTTAGCAGGAGGATTATTGGGCACTGCCTTATTCTACCCGCGTCCATATTATGGATATCCGCCACCGCCGCCTTATTATTACCCGCGGCCTTGCTGTGGACCGGGATTTGGATATCCTTATTAATACCTGTCAGGGGGAGCTCTTAAGAAATGCTTCCCTTTTTTGATGCCTGAAAGCACCGGAGTCATATTGCAGAGAAGAAGGCAAGGCTCAAGGCAGCATAAATCCTCCACATTAATTAAAGATGGTGATTAATAAGGAGTTTTTTTAAGATGAAGTACCTTTTTGGTTTGGAGAAAGAAGATTAAGGTTAAATATGAATATTATGGAATTATAGTGGGATAACTAATTTAATGATTTTTGCATGATTTAGCGGTTTATGTTACCCTGAAAAACGTATCTGCGGATAGGTTGTTCCATAATTTTACAATTGTTTGATGTATAGGAGGTGCTGAAAAGTTGATTGAGTTTAAAGAAGTAAACAAAGTCTTTCAGGACGGGTTTCATGCTCTCAAGGATATTACCTTTAAGGTCGAGGAAGGTGAACTGCTGGTTCTGATTGGACCCAGCGGATCTGGAAAAACCACAACCATGAGGATGATCAACCGTCTGATTGAGCCGACAAAAGGGACAATTACAATTGAAGGAAAAGATATTTCAAAAGAAGATCCAGTCAAGCTTCGCCGGACGATCGGCTATGTGATCCAGCAAATAGGGCTGCTTCCGCATATGACGATTAAAGAAAACGTTTCGCTTGTTCCGAGGCTGATGAAATGGAAGAAGGAAAGATACATAGATAAAGTGGACGAACTGATGCATATGGTAGGACTGGATCCGGAGGTGTTTGGTGAACGTTACCCTTCAGAACTGAGCGGCGGGCAGCAGCAGAGAATCGGTGTTATCCGTGCGCTGGCAGCTGAGCCGAAAATTATTTTAATGGATGAACCATTCAGTGCACTGGATCCGATCAGCCGGGAGCAGCTGCAGGATGAGTTAGTCCGCCTTCAGCGGGATATCCAGAAAACCATTGTATTTGTAACCCATGACATGGATGAGGCGCTTAAAATCGCTGACCGCATCTGTATTATGAAGGATGGGGAGGTGGTGCAGCTGGATACGCCGGAAAATATCATCCGCAGGCCGGCTAATGAGTTTGTCCGAAGCTTTATTGGAGAAGACCGGCTTCAGGAAAGTGACAGCATATCATTCCCTAAACTAACCAAATTAATGGTTCCGGCTGTAACAGCGGGCGAAAGCCGCAGGCTGGCTGAATCCTTGAAGCTGATGCGAAGCAAGCGGGTTAACAGTCTTGTCGTTGTGGATAATCAAAATGTTTTTCAGGGAATTGCAACCGTCTGGGACGTCCAGAAAAATTACAAAGATGAAGAGTTAATGCTTAAAGATATTATGGATTCAAGCGTTGTGACACTTCAGCAGAATGATCCGGCGGAAAAGGCCTTTCAGCTTGTGAACGAATCTGTTTACGGCTTTGTTCCGGTTATGGATGAACACAGGAACCTTTTGGGCATTGTGACCCGATCAAGTCTTGTAGAATATATGGTCGACGAAATCGTCGAATAAACAGGATAGGGGGTGTAGACGATTCTTAACATGATCAGCAGCACGGCTGACGTTTTTGTAAACCGCTGGCCGACTATATGGAACTTAATTTTAGAGCATATGTATCTTTCACTTATTTCGATCGCCATTGCGATTTTAATATCTGTTCCTTTGGGGATTTATTTAACCCGCCATCGAAAAATTGCCGATTCAATTATTGGGATTGCAGGAGTTTTTCAGACGATTCCAAGTCTCGCACTTCTTGTATTTCTCGTGCCATTCATCGGAACGGGACAAGCCCCTGCCATTATTGCTTTAACCGTTTATGGCTTATTGCCCATTCTTCGAAATACATATCTAGGCATTACTGGTGTTGAAAAGTCTGCCATCAACGCCGGGGTCGGAATGGGAATGACGAATCGGCAGGTCCTTTGGATGGTGGAGCTTCCACTGTCCCTGAGTGTTATCATGGGCGGGATTCGTACTGCGACTGTATTAATTATCGGTGTTGCGACAATTGCAGGCCTCATTGGGGCTGGCGGTCTTGGAGATTTAATCTTCCGCGGACTGCAGACTTATAATACGGGTCTTATTCTGGCAGGTGCAATTCCATCTGCTCTATTAGCGATTATTTTTGACTATTTGCTGAAGCTTCTGGAGACAGATGTGACTCCGCAGGGGCTTAAACAAGGGCAGAAAACCAATCCAGCTGTGAGCCGCTGGAGAAAATGGGTGGTGACCGCATTAATTTTAATCCTTCCTCTTTCTGCGTTTGCTGCTCAGCTCGGCGAAACAGCCGGCGGCAAAGATACGATCACCATTACAGGCAAAAACTTCACGGAGCAGGAGATCATGGTTTACATCATGGGGCATCTGATTGAAGAGCATACAGATTTAAATGTGAAATATGAGTCCTTCCTGGGAGGTACCGCACCTGCATTTGAAGGCGTTAATAACGGAAATTATGATTTATATATGGAATATACGGGAACAGCCTTGCTGAGTATTTTAAAAGAAGAAATGATCAGTGATCCTGACAAGGTGTATGACCTCGTAAAAGAGCGCTTCAAGGCTGATTATGATTTGGTCTGGCTTGAGCCATTTGGGTTTAATAACACGTATACACTGACTATAAGAAAAGAAGATGCTGAAAACTGGGGAGTTAAAACCATCTCAGATTTAGGCAAGAAATCATCGGAGCTGTCTCTAGGCTCGGAGCCGGAATTTCTGGAGCGCCTTGATGGCTATCCCGGCCTTGTGGATACTTACGGATTTGAATTTGGCGGAACACAGGCCATGGACTCCGGCATTATGTACAGTGCCATCAAGAATGGAGAGGTGGATGTCATTGATGCCTTTTCCACTGATGGCCGCATACCGGCATTCAATCTGCAGGTCCTTGAGGATGATAAAAAATTCTTCCCTCCGTATTATGCAACCCCTGTCATCAGGGCTGATACGCTGAAAGAACATCCTGAAATTGAAGAAGCATTGAAGATGCTTGCAGGTAAAATTGATAATGAAAAAATGCAGGAGCTTAATGCAAGAGTTGATATTGATAAAGAACAATATGAAGATGTGGCGGTTGATTTCCTGAAAGAAGAGGGATTAATTGACTGACGCAAAAAGGACTGCGATCTTACGCAGTCCTTTTTAGCGTGATGAAAGTCTTATCCAATAAGGAAAATGTAGGATATTTATAATTCAGAATATTAATTCTTTTAGCAGATTTACATCCTCAGGTTGAAAAGGCATGATAGAAATAATTCGGATACCGAATTAAAAGAAGATCAGGGGAGGCTTAAAAATGAAGAAAAAATCATTATGGAAAGTACTTAGTTCAGCAGCGCTGGCGGCATCGATCTTAGTACCTCAAGTTAGCTTTGCTGAGGGAGCAAAGCCAGTGACAGAGGAAAATATATCTGTTAATGGCTTTGTAGATTATGAAGAATTGAAGAAAATGCTGAGCCAGCTTGAAAAGTCATCGAATGGCCTGGTTCAGGTTGAGTCCGCGGGTAAAACGAATCAGGGAAGAGATATCTTTACAGCAAGAGTGGGCCATGGAGATAAAGTAGTCCTGGTGCAAAGTGAAATTCATGGCAATGAGAAGACTGGTACTGTCGCATTGTTGAATATTCTTCAGCACTTAGGCTCAAGCCAATCAGCAGCCGCGAAAAGAATTAGGGAAGAACTGACGATTGTAGCGATTCCGATGATGAATGCCGATGGTTCTGAATTGGACAGGCGTGGTAATGTGATGACCTGGGAAGAAGTCCAGGAGAAGTTTCCTCAATTACATAACGCACTGCCAACCTGGAATTATTACACACGCACTCTGCAGGGGGATGACTATGCAGCAGCTCCAGGTTTTGATGTAAACCGTGACTTTAACCCCGACTTGAACTATGTTCCGAAAGCGGAGAACTTTCCGGGTAATTCGAGCACTCCAGGCTGGTATATCACACCTGAATCCCAAACAGTTCGGGATGTATATAAAGGTCTGCAAGAGGAGTTTGGAAATGTAGAAGTCTTTTTAGATCTTCATCACCAAAATTTCTATAAGATTGAAGGAACGGATGAAGACGTTACAATGTCCATCTCAGCCGATTTCATTCCCGATCCAAATTCCCCAGAGGGATCAAAATATAATCAATATGCGGAGAATTACCGCTTTGATTTCTCCCGGCAGCTAAATGTGGCACTTTATGATGCACTTCAGGAAAAAGGCAATTCAGTGTTTACCAATATTTCGTTATATGACCAGGACTTAGATTTGCCTGGAACAGCACTTGGTTCCTTTGCCTTGAACGGAAGCGGGGTAGTCTTGTTTGAAGTAAAAGGGCAGACACAGAACTATGGCCAAAAGATGAAAGGCCAGCTGGTTAAGACTGTAGAAACTGGTCTTATGGGAATCATTAATGGTGTTGCAGATGGCAGTGTTTATGATTTGAATCCGGAAGAATATAATGAAATCCCTAATAGGGAGTCCATTCGTTAATAGAGCAGCAGAGGCTGGTTCCATTTGGAATCAGCTTTTATTTTGCATGGAGCTCAATTTATCTGACAAAAAGAGGATTAGCTATTGTTACAAACATATTAAACATGTTAATATCAAAATATTATAAAAATTTTAAAAAATACATAATTGTTCAGGGGGATTTTTTGATGAAAAAGATGTTGGCCATCATGGCAAGCAGTGCATTGCTCATGCTTGCTGCCTGCGGTTCAGGAAATGAGGAAACCAGCGGAGAAGCTTCAGAAAAGAAAACGGTTAAAATCGGCATTACGCAAATTGTTGAGCATCCATCACTGGATTCTGCGAGAGAAGGATTTATAGCTGCATTGAAAGATGCTGGATATGAAGAAGGAAAAAATCTTAAAATCGACTTCCAGAACGCCCAGGGGGATATGAACAATAATATGTCCATTGCCCAGAACCTGGTCGCGGACAAGAATGATTTAATCCTGGCAATTGCTACTGCGAGTGCACAATCGGTTGTGCAATCAACGAAAGATATTCCAATCCTTTTTACAGCCATCACCGATCCTGTGGGAGCTGAGCTTGTGGAAAGCATGGACAAACCCGGCGGGAATGCAACGGGTACATCTGATACACATCCGGATGCCATCAAAAATACAATTGACTCTATCAAAACATTTGTACCTGATGCCAAAAAGGTGGGCATTATCTACAATGATGGGGAACCAAATTCAGTAGTAAATGTTAAGCATGCGAAAGAAGCCATTGAGGCGGCAGGTCTGGAAGCAGTAGAGACAACAATTTCAACAAGCTCAGAGGTAAAACAGGCTGCAGAATCCTTAGTGGGACGTGCTGATGTGTTTTACATCCCTAAGGACAATACTGTGGTATCTGCCCTTGAATCTGTGCTGAACGTAGCCAATGAAAAAGACATTCCAGCTTTTGTGGGAGAAAGCGATTCGGTTAAACGGGGCGGATTTGCTTCCTATGGCTTTGAGTACCATGATCTTGGTTACTCTACAGGCCAAATGGCTGTTGATATTCTTGAAGGCAAAAAGCCGAGTGAGATTCCTGTCGGCTATCCGGAAAGCCTTGAGCTTGTGATTAACAAGAAAGCAGCTGAGGAACAGGGAGTTGCTTTGACTGAGGACATGCTAAAGGATGCTAAGGTGGTTGGGGAATAAATAGGTTGTTAAAAGATACAGCGATTCAGCTGTATCTTTTTTGCTTAATGAATCCCGAAATTTATTTTGGAAAATGATTCAAAAGTACCATATAAACTAGAAGGCTGGTTTTAGGAAAAAAAAGGGTACAATAAAGTTTAGTAAATATCTATATAACAGGGTAATTTAACCTATAAAATACAATTAGGGGTTTATAGAATAATAGGAATAAAACCACAGACATAATTCGACACGGATGCATTAGCGATTTGACGAGTTTTGACTGCCATGATAGTAATAAATAGGTAGAAAATTTGAATTTGAAAATCAAAAAAATAGTAAAAAACTATGAAAAAAATACCAATTTAGGTTTAAACTTTTCGAAAGTGGGTATTAGTGGGTATAAATAACTGTTTTGTTATTTTTTGCAAGTAAGTAATTGACCTTTTTATTGTGTATTTTTACAATAATAGTAACCTATTGAAAAGGAGAGATTTGAATGTCAGGAGTTATTCGCGTTACACCAGCAGAATTAGTAGGCATGTCTAACCGCTATAATGGAGAAAGCAGCCAGGTTGGGGATCAGATTGTCCGTCTGGATAATATGATTCGTGAACTGGAAGGTGCATGGGAAGGGGAAGCAAGCAGAGCGTTTGCTGAACAATACCAATCTTTAAGACCTTCATTTGTTCAAATGCAGCAGTTATTAGAGGATATTTCTGCTCAGCTTAATAATACTGCAAGAGCTCTTGAAGATGCTGATAACCAGATCGCTGGCCAAATCCGCGGTTAATTAGATCTGAATCAATTAAGTGGAGAAGGAGCGCTGCATTCACAGGATGAAAAGCGCTCTTTTTTTATGAGGTGTTGACAATGTACATAGAAGTGACAATTGATTTAAAACATTATGAACTTGAACCTTTTGACCTCCGTCTATCTAACTATCACTCTGTTAAAAAAGTAGTTGATATTGTTTGGCAAGCTAAGTCAATTTCTCAGCCGCCCCGGGAAGGATATTGGGTCAGAATTCCCAACAAGCAAATGATTCTGTCAGGAAACGATAAGCTGGCAGAAAAGGGGATTACCACTGGAGACCGTTTCGAAATTTTATAAAGGAGCATTTAAAAATGTCAGAAAAGAGTCAAACCTACCTTGAAGAGCAGCTTGAAGCGGTTGTCGAAACAGATCATCAATCCCTTACTATTCTTTTCCAAAGAGAAAAAATTAAAGCTGATGCTGCTGCGGAATTGGAATTGCTCCAGGCGATGGAATCAGCTATTAAAAGGGATATCCATTTAACAGAGGATGAACTGCGCCTCGTCCTGAAACTTCCCTCAAATTACTTAACCTTTTCCAAATTAAAAAAGAAAGACCAGAGAAGCAGATGGATTTTTTCTTCGCAGCTCCTGAAGCTTGTGAAAAGTCATCCGTATTCCAGGCTGCATCTTATCATCTGTCCTGAAAACATTGTGGCGGATGAAAGCTTGTCACCCCATTTGCTTCATTATGGTGTAAGTGAAAGCCTTCCGCCCTATGAAACCAATCAGGAAAAACTCTGGATGGAATTGAAAGCGACCATCGCTTCTGCTGTAGATGGAAATCGCGCCTTCCGGGATTACCTTAGCCTTCATGAAACCATTGAATTGTCGCCCGCAGCGGCAAGTATCATCCAAGCCAAGGATGAAAATGAATTGTCAGACGTCATCCGGACTAATATAGAAATGCTTGAAAAGAAAGATAAGGAATATGCTAGGATTCCGCAAAAAAAGTGGAAAGCCACAAGATATTCGGCATGGGGTCTGCTGATTGCTTTAGTGCCTTTCGTTGCTTTCAGCCTATATTCCCTTATCTTTACTCAGCCAAAACAGGCAGCTTTTATTAACAGCCAGGAGCATTTCCTGAAAAGCCAGTATAGTGAAGTCGTTTCTGAGTTATCCAATTATGATATTGATCAGATGCCAAGAGTGGTACAGTACGAACTGGCACAGTCCTACATAATAAATGAAGCATTGACAGAAGACCAAAAAGAGAATGTCCAAAATACAATCACCCTTCAGACGGATCCCCTTTACTATCATTACTGGATTCACATTGGGAGGGGAGACGCCAAGGAGGCTCTCGATATCTCGCGGGATCTTGAGGATCGGGACTTAATTCTTTTCGCATTGCTTAAGTACCGTGAAGTTGTCAAAGCGGATGATAGCCTTGAATCCGATGAAAAACAGCAGAAAATCGACGAAATTCAAGCAGAGATTGATGAGTATTTAGAGGAACAGAAAGCTCAGGAGGAAGAGGAGCAGCGTCTTCAGGATGAGCAAAGCAGCAGCGAAAATAATGAACAGGCAGTAAAACAAGAGCCTGAACAAAAGGCTGCTGAAGAGCAAAAGCCTGCAGATGCAAAGGCAGCTGAAACATCTGCAGAAAAGCCTGCGGAGAAGAAGGAAGAGTCAGAAAAGACAAAGCCAAATTAAGATAGACAGGAGGTGGAAAGATGGAACAGTTATGGTTGTTTTACAGCGATTACTGCCAGCAGCTGTCTATGCCAATTGAAAAAATCAGCAGGATCACCATTGGCCCTGAGCTGGAACAGCTGGTGACAATAAGGGAGTTTCCTTTTACAAAAGGAATTGTGTCAATAGAAAAGCACGACAGCTTCTATGAAGTTAGGCAGAATGAGTCGGTTCTCGGAAGGCTGAATGGCGGAGAACCCTTTCATATAAATGATGCGGGGGAAATCCTGACGATAATAGTAACCTCTGAAGCCCTTAAAAGCCAGACCTACTATTCGGGCTATCAAAGGGAAATAGAGATTTCCTCTGATAACCCGGCAGCTTCCATTTATAAAAAGAACGGCATTTTAATGGAGGCCAGCCATTCTTTTGACCTGATAAGAACAAAAAAGGGCTGGATGGCAGAGCCGGGTTCAGGACAGCTTTATATAAACGGAAAAAGAGTTGAAGAGAGGACCTTCCTTGAAATGGGGGATGTGCTGTTCTTCCCCTTTATGTCTTTAAGAATAATAGAAGAAGATCTTTTCCAGATAGATAGCTTTGAATACTATGAATCAAAGCTTCCCATTACCATCAGGCCGCAATCTGAGATGGCAAAGAAATATCCGCTCTATCGGAGAACGCCAAGAATGATCTATGAAATGCCGGATGAGAAGGTTTCCCTGTCCTTTCCGTCACAGGAGCCGGATGATTCAGGCAGGGGATTATGGCTGATTATCATGCCGCCGCTGATTATGCTGATCGTTATGGGCATCGTGGCTTTAATTCAGCCAAGAGGGATTTTTATTATCATTTCAATGGTCATGTTCATGACCACTTTAGTGACATCCACAGTCCAGTACTTCAAGGATAAAAGCAATCAAAAAAAGCGGAAAGAGCGCAGGCATCGAGTTTATACTGCCTATCTGGAAGAGAAGCGAAAAGAGCTGCAGGCATTGTCTGACCAGCAGAAGCATGTTCTGGAATTCCACTTTCCGTCTTTTGAGAAAATGAAGTATTTTACGGGCCATATATCCGACCGCATTTGGGAGCGGCCTCTGCAGAGCTTTGATTTCCTTCAATTCAGACTGGGTACCGGAAATGTGCCTGCGAGCTATGAGGTGAAGGTCAGCTCAGGGGATATGTCAAACCGTGAAATCGATGATCTGCTTGAACAGTCACAGCAGATGGAAAAAGTGTATAAAGAAGTTAGAAATGTACCTGTGGTGGCTGATCTGGCAAAGGGGCCAATCGGGCTGATCGGAAAAGAGTCGGTTGTTAAAAATGAGATCCACCAGATCATTGGGCAGCTGGCCTTTTTTCACAGCTATCATGATGTTCGGTTCGTATTTATTTTTAATGAAAAAGAATATAAAAAATGGGAATGGCTCAAATGGCTTCCGCATTTCCAGATGCCGCATGCACATGCAAAAGGGCTGATTTATAACGAACAAACAAGAGATCAGCTGCTGTCTTCCCTTTATGAAATCCTGCGTGAAAGGGATTTGGATGAAAATAAAGAGAAGCAGGTGTATTCACCTCATCTTGTGTTCATCATAGCCAATCACCAGCTGATTGCAGATCATGTGATTTTGGAATATTTGGAGGGAGATCACTCCAATATGGGAATCTCCGTGATCTTTGCAGCAGACTCAAAGGAAAGCTTGCATGATAATATTCAAACCCTTGTCAGATATGTCAATCAGGAAGAAGGGGACATTCTGATTGAAGATAAAAAGGCCGTGAGCATTCCATTTAAGCTTGATGTTCATCAGAAGAAGGGAAATGAGGAATTTTCCCGTCTGTTAAGAACGCTTGATCATCAGGTTGGAATGACCAATTCCATTCCAAATAGCGTTTCCTTCCTGGAAATGATGAAGGTTAAAGAAGTAGGGAAACTTCCAATCAAAGAGAACTGGCTTACGAAGGAGTCTTCCAAATCCCTGGCAGTTCCAATCGGTTTAAAAGGAAAGGAAGACCTCTCGCTATTGAATCTTCATGAAAAGGCGCATGGCCCTCACGGGTTGCTGGCCGGGACAACGGGGTCGGGAAAAAGTGAATTTCTGCAGACGTATATTCTTTCACTTGCTGTTCACTTCCATCCCCATGAGGTCGCTTTCCTGCTGATTGACTACAAAGGCGGGGGCATGGCACAGCCGTTTAAGAACATGCCGCATCTCCTGGGTACGATTACCAATATTGAAGGCAGCAAAAACTTCAGTTCAAGAGCGCTTGCCTCCATCAAAAGCGAATTAAAAAGACGGCAAAGGCTTTTTGATCAATATCAGGTAAATCATATAAACGATTACACAGACCTTTATAAAAACAATATGGCAAAGGAGCCGCTTCCTCATCTGTTTTTGATTTCCGATGAGTTTGCGGAGCTTAAGAGTGAAGAACCCGAATTCATCAGAGAGCTCGTCAGTGCCGCGCGAATCGGCCGGAGCCTGGGAGTTCATTTAATTCTGGCAACCCAAAAGCCGGGCGGTGTCATTGACGAACAGATCTGGAGTAATGCCCGTTTCCGGGTGGCTTTAAAGGTTCAGGACACAGATGACAGCCGGGAAATCATTAAAAACGGCGATGCCGCTGCTATTACCGTAACCGGCCGCGGCTATCTGCAGGTCGGCAATAATGAAGTCTATGAACTGTTCCAATCTGCATGGAGCGGGGCCCCTTATATGGAAGACTCTTCTGAGACAGAGGATGAGATTGCAATCGTAACTGACCTTGGGCTTGTGCCATTATCAGATGTGAATTCACGCCAAGGGAAGAAAAAAGGCGGAAAGACAGAAATTGAAGCAGTTGTGGAAGAAATTGAAGCAGCACAGTTCTCGATGGGCATTAAGAAACTTAGAAGTCCGTGGCTTCCTCCTCTTGAAGGGCGCTTAAGCAGAAAACTTTATCGCGCTGAGGAGAATAATGAAATTCATTTAGGAATGGTGGATGAGCCTGAGAAGCAGAGCCAGTATCCATTAAGCTATCAAATCATAGAGGATGGAAATGTAGGCGTGTTCGGCTCATCCGGTTATGGAAAATCCCATACAATTATGACACTGCTGCTCAGCATTGCCGAAAAGCGGTCTCCTGAAGAAGCACATTATTATATTTTCGATTTTGGCAATGGTTCACTCCTTCCATTAAGGCAGCTGCCGCATACGGCCGATTTCTTCCTGATGGATGAAGAACGAAAAATTGAAAAGTTTATGAATCTGATCAAGGATGAAATTGCCCGCAGAAAGCTATTATTCCAGCAGCAGGAAGTCAGCGGAATTAAGATGTACAATTCGATGAGCAATGAAAAATTGCCGCTCGTCTATATCACATTTGATAACTTCGATTTAGTAAAAGAGGAAATGCAGGAGCTTGAAACGCAAATTAATCAGATTGCCAGGGATGGACAGTCACTCGGCATCTATATGATTTTCGCTGCGACACGGATCAATTCTATCCGGCAGTCGCTCATGAATAACCTCAAAACAAAAGTCGTCCATTATCTGATGGACAGCAGCGAGGCTTACTCCGTTCTGGGGAGAGTTCCATTCGCACCTGAGCCAATACCAGGAAGAGCCATTATTAAAATGGAAGAGGCCTATTTTTCACAGGTATTCCTGCCGGCAGAGGGCAAGGACGATTTCGAGATCATGGAATCGATCCGGGCTGACATCCAGGAACTGAAGGAGAAATACAAGGACTGCAGTCAGCCTGAAGAGGTTCCGATGCTTCCGGCAGAGCTTAATACAATTAACTTTACCCGTTACACTGCGGGAGAGACACAGCCAGGACTTGTACCAATTGGCCTTGATGAAGAATCAGTCAAACCTGTATATGCAAACTTCAATAAAACGAAGCATTGCATTATCCTTGGGCAGGCCCAAAAAGGAAAGACAAATGTCCTTAAGCTTATGATCAATCAAATGCTTTCTCAGGGTGCTGAATCTGTCGGTATTTTCGATTCCTTTGACAGAGGATTATCATCCTATGCCAGTGAGGAAAAGTCAGTCTATATCGAGACAAAGGATCAGATCAGCGATTGGGCAGCAAAGGCTGAAGAACAGTTATCCCTAAGGGAAAAAGAATATCTTAATTCCATCCAGCATGGCAATACAGATATAGAGTTTTCGCCGATCGTGCTGGCTGTGGATGGATACTCCCGTTTTGCACAGACATTGGATAACAGCCTGCAGGAAAGAATGGCAAGGCTGATGAAAAATGGAAGCCATCTTGGCTTTAGCGTCATCGTGACAGGCAGCAATAATGAACTGACGAAAGGATACGATTCCTTAACGGCAGAAATCAAACAGATCCGCCAGGCAGTCGTTCTGATGAAAAAATCAGAGCAGACGCTCTTTACCCTTCCATACGACCGGAAAGAGGCGGAGATTCAGCCGGGATATGGTTATTACGTTATAAACGGAAAGGAATTAAAAATTCAAATTCCTTTATGTGCCACTGAAAGGAAGGTCTTAGCATGACAGCCAAAACAAAATATATCGTGAAAATGGTTTTGGTGATGCTTCTGATTATTGCCGCGCCAGCCATCTTTTTTGGCTCAATCGGCGATAATCCTCTGCTGGTCAGGGAGAATGCCACAAGAACCATAGCAGTTGTTAATGAAGATACAGGGGCTGACAAGGAAGATAAGTCTCTTGATTTTGGAGAGGAAATCACATCGATCCTCGAAGACGGTTCACAATATGAGTGGAGCGTCATCGGCAGAAGTGCTGCAGAAAATGGCTTGAGGAATACCAAGTATGACGCAGTCGTTTATATTCCTTCCAATTTTTCAAAGAACATCATGTCCTATGAAAGCCAGCAGCCTGAAAAAGCAAATTTTGAATATACCGTTCAGAACCAGCTGAACTCACTGAACCGGGAAAAAGTTCTGCGCGAGATTCAGACAGCCACCAACCGTGTGAATGGAAAGATTTCAACCTTGTACTGGACCTATGTATCACAGGACCTTGAAAATGTGAAATCCCAGTTCGATACCATTTTACAAAAAGAAATAGACTTCCAGAATGCCATGCTCGCTTTCTATAAGCCCAGCTCAAAGAACCTGGCAGCGGAAATTGAACAGCAGCGCAATATGCTGGAGAGCATTCAGTCGACAGTGAAGACAGCTGCAGAGAGTACTTCAGAAGGTGAAAATAACCTTACTCAATTTGAAGAGAGTCTTGCTGGATTTGTTCAATATGTTGACCAATACCAGGAATATCAGGATGCACAGCGGGAAACTCTTCAGAAGCTGCAGGATGAAAGTGTGCTAAATATACAGGCCCTAACCGGGAAACACGATCCGCAGTACTCTGAATCATTAGCCGCACTAAATGAAGGCGGTGAGCAGCTGTCAAGCACACTTGATTCAGTTGAGTCTCAGCTAAAAGAAAACAGTGAGACATTCAGCAGCCTCTCTGCTATCCGCACTTCACAAGTGGATAGACAAAGAGAAGAATTGATTAATTATCTTATGGAACAAGAACGAAATACCCTAAGCCAAGTCGAGGCAAACATAGCTTCTTTGAAGCAGGAATTGTCAAAAGGGACATCTGCCGGAAATCCAGGAACAGCATCAGCGGCTTCAAACAAAAGCTATGCTGTAAAACAGACTGCTGCTACCACGAATCCGGATAAAGCCATTCCTTCAGTTCCAGGTCTGGAAAATGAGAGAGCAGAGCTGCAGGCCATTGCCAATGAAATAAACACGATTAAATCTTCGCTTGAAACAATTGAAGGAACTCCGGAGCAAGCTGCCGCAGCAGTCGCAAGCCTGCCGAAGCTTTCCCAGCGTTTGCTTAATGTAGAGCAGAAGATTTCTGCGAATGACACAGGAGAAAATCCTCTGCAGAAAGTAGTGGATGAACTCAAGGCTGTCAACAATGAATTGGCTGCTCAAAACGGAAAATTGGTTGAAGACTATAATAAGCTGGTTGAAGAGAACAAAAATTTGATTCAGCAGTTAAGTAATTCCGGAAATTTTTCATCTTTAATTGGTTTAATCGACCAGAAAGAAAATAAAATTCTTGAATTAAATTTAGACAGCGAAAGCAAGGCGAAGTTAACAGAAGTGTTTAACCAGCCAATTATCTATGCCGTTCCTTCAAAAATGATGGAATATTATTCTGCACTCGGAAGATTCGAAGGAACTATAGAGTCCTCCATTAATTATAATCCTGAGAAACTTAAAACCTTTATTGAGAAGTTGAATCCTATTGTAAAGGTGAACGAGGATGAACAAAAGGTTTGGGATGAATTGAATACATCCATCCCATATTCTGAGGAACAGCTTTCAGGTCTTGATAATCAGGTTACTGCATTTTTTAATGATTATAGCCAGAAGATTGAAGAGCAGCAATCTGCTATGCAATCAGACTTATCTGCACTGCAGGAAAGCGCAATAGCTGTTATGGATAATATTCAGTTATTATCGGCTAATACCCAAATGCCTGTCGATGGCATTGACGGAACTTCCGTTATGGTCAAACAAGAGGGAATCAGCCAAAGAATGCTGATGATTAATGATCTTGTTGGATCTATAGGAGAAAATCAAAGCAATATCGTATCCTATACAAACGAGCTGGAGCAAAAGGTGCAAAGTGTCCAGCAGGATGCAGATACACTGAATTCCAAGTGGGGCTCGAACGTAGAGACAACTCAGATGTTCAGGGATGATATTTACAATCTTCTTGGAAACACCTATGTGAATGGCCAAAAGAATGGTCCGGTATACGAGCAATTATCCAGCCCGCTTCAAATCAGCGGAGAAACAGCTGAAAAGAAAGAGGAAAACAAGCTGCCGCCGGTTGTCGTATTGGCCATTGTCCTGCTCAGCAGCTTAATGATCGGATACTTCAGCCATTATTTCAAAAATGCGCCGATGCTTGTCCATGCATCCATGTTTGTGCTGCTGAATCTAATTGTTGGTCTGATTATCAGCATATTCGGCCTCAATATTTACTCAATGGAACAGGATCGCGCAATAGAGTGGACCATTTTCACCATATTGCTGCTGACGGCAGCCTCGGCCATTGTACTGGCAGGGTTCAAGATCGGCAATTTGGCAGGATGGATTCTGAGTGTAGGTCTTATCGCCTTCTTCATCAGTCCGTTCCTTGCTCTTACAGCACCGAATATTAACTATGAGGACCCAATGTCCAAGGTGTATATGTCCATTCAGTATGACTCACAAACCCTGTTTATTCCGGCCATCGTCATACTGCTTGGCATTATTGCCTTCCTTGCCATCATTCCATTTGCAGTCCGGTCTATAAAGGACCTGCGTACAAAGAGGGATGAGGACCAGGCTTATGAAGCTTAATAAATTCCTTAAAGTAATAGTTCTGCTCCCGGCGTTTTGGCTGCTTGCTGGCCAATCTGCCGGGGCAACCCCTGATTTTAATAACGTAACACCGAATACCTATGAAAAAAAGGAATTCAAAGAGAATACCGATTACCTCCATGAAAAATCGCTTTATGAAAATAAGAAAGAGATCCCGGAAGAACAAAAGGATCTTACTTTTACAAAAAAGAACCTGGATCCTTTGAAGGAAGTGAAGGAGAAGCTTTTCGACGGCGGTGAAACCACTACTAATACCATCACCGCAAAAGCAGACCAGCTTCAGCTTTTTTCCGATTCGAAACAGGAAAGCTTTTTCACTGCGGAGGATCAAGCACCCGCTGAACAGGATAACAAATTAATGATTCTTTATAGTATTCTGCTTGTCATTGCCATAGGTGTGATTATGGGATTCCTCATTCCGAGGATGGCGAAGCAGGCTGACAATTAAATAATTCCCGTACATGTCTCCGGTTTGGAGACATGTACATAATTACTGCTACCAAATTCTTCAGCAAACTCCTCTCAAATAACTGCCCTCTAAAAATAGAATAAAGAATTAGGCATGAAAGAAATGAAGAGACTTTAAATTATTGGATAAAAAACTTTTAAAAATGAGGTGTCAAAATGAACTCATCACATGTAAGAGCCCTTGCAAGGGTATTTCAGACAGCTTCAGATGATATCAAAACAGAGGAATTCAAACTAAAGCAAAGTGTCCAAAACCATGCAGGTGAATGGAAGGGCAAAGCGCGGGACAAATTTGATTCCGCATTGGAAGAAGCAGGCGTCCTCTTCCAAAGGCACTCGGATAACCTTTATAACATCAGTCGAGAATTGGAAAGTGCTGCTAATGAAGTTGATAGAGTCAGAGAAGAAATTGAAAGACAAAGAGAATTAGAGAGACTGGCCAGACTTAAAGCGGATTGAAGAATATAAAGATTGGATGGGTTTTTATGTCTAATAATGAAAAGAAGAAAAAAGGTTCTTATGACAAGAGTAAGACGTATGATGACGGATGTGCTCCGGGGTGTGTTGATCTATTTTTATTGCCAATACAAGTTTTTATAGCAGGCTATCAAATAATAAATTTATTTTAATTAGGATAATAAATCGAATAGAAAAGAGGTATTGAAATGGGAAGTGAAATCTCTGTAAATCCGGATCGCCTGGAAGACCTGGCAAATGATATGGTTACTCGTTTGTCCAGAATTGAAGACGAATACAGAAATCTCCATATGGAGCTTGCGGATTTAATTAACAGCGCTCCGGCGGAATACAGGCATTGCTTTTATCATGTAGGAGACCCATGGGGTACAGGTAACCAGCTTACCGGGCAGCTTAGTGAAATGGAAATTGACCTGCGGATGGTGGCAAATAAATTTGCTGATGCTGATAATCTGGTAGGCAAGTTGTATAAGTTGTATGAGCAATATGGGGCCGTAACAGCTCTTGGAGCATTGATGACAAAACAGCTCGCATTTTATGGATTAGGTTTTACTCAATTTATTAAGAATGCTGATGGTGTATTCACCTATAAACATATGGCGGCCCTTCAACAAGTAACAGATAAAATTGATGAAACTAAAAAGTTAAGAACGATGACAAGAGCGTTTCTGAGTCCATTATATTTAACCAGTAAGTATAAAGATGTACCACTTGCGGATTTGGTTCATAAAAAGATTGCTAAATACTTGCCGGATGATGTGGCGAATTTTACGAGTAGCTCAAGGGCATTTTTGGATGAAATTAAATATAAAACTTTTAATCCCACTACGTTCAAATCTTTCGTTAGTACGGGTGCCAAATTTGCTAAAACAAATGCATTAAGTACAGTTGTTTTAACCGGTGCAATGGAAGTCGGAGGAATGGGGCTTAAAATTTCAGAGAACTATGCTAAGTACGGAAATAACCCCGATGTTTTGAAACGTGAAAATGCTAAAGCAATTGGTAATGCTGTAAATAATACAGTAGCTATCTCGGGAGGAGCAATTACAGGTGCAGTAATAGGAGGAGCTTTAGGTAGTTTAGCTGGTCCCGTTGGAACAGTTGTTGGTGCAGCTGCAGGTTCATTCGTTGGTGGAGTTATTGGAGAGAAAGCTGCTAAATTAACTGCTGGAATTGCTGAAAAAGGTGCTATCCTTATTAAAGAGCCTTTGCACCATGGAGTCGAGCTTTTTAAAGATGGATTTGAGAAAGCTGGAAAAGCTGTTGAAGCAGTAAATAAAGGTATTGATGTTGTTAATAAACAAATTAAAGAAACAATGTCCGATCCGGTAGGGAAAATTAAAGATATTGGAAAAGGATTGTCAAAGGCAAAGGAGACAGCTGGATCTTTAATAGATGGAGCAAAGGGATTTTTAGATAAAAAATTATCTTTTTTTTAAGGAGGCAATATGAGTACCATTCAACTAAGTATAGAAGAATTAATCTTTGCATTTTATAGTGAAGGGCTATATGAAGAAGGAATATCTATGAAAGAGACATACTTTCCTTCACTCCAAGATTCCGAATTGAAGTTACTGCTTGAGTTTGCAGCTCGCTCTTTGCTGGCAAAAGATATGGTGGTAGAGGTTAATAATCAATATAGATTAAAAGAAGACTATAAGTCTTATATTAATATTCTTAGTAATGCGGAGAAGACGGTTAAAGCTTCTAGATTTAATTTAAAGTTCGAAGGGGAAGAGAACATATCCTTTCATTTTGGGAATGGGGAAGTTTATCTTCATAAGTTATTGCATGACCATCAAGTACATTATATTTCAAAATCCACTCCAAAGGATATGATACCAAGTATTAAAAATTTCTTCGATATTAACAAGCTGCCTTTACATGATGAAGTGCTTTTTAGTTTGAAGAATGAAGAATTTGAAGAATTCTTAGGTGATATGAGTGAACCAGATTCATTGTCTGAATCTACTGCTCAAAAGTGGGAAAATAGAGTTAATGGTTCATTCTCATTTGAGTTTTTAAAAGATATTTCCAATAGAAAAGGCAGAATGGACAGTTTACTTAGTCTTGGATATGATTCTGCAAAAAATCCTGATTTAATTGATCTAATTTTTATTGTTCCTGGGAAAGTGGACTTCTGGATGATTTCAAGAGACGATAATCTTGATTTAAATGTTCAAAGGGCAGACGAGACATCTATTAGAAACCTATTATTTAACAATTCTGTCCAAGGAGGGATTCCTCTTGTCCATGATTGAGAACAAAGGAGAATCTGTATTAATAAAAGGTTCTAAGTTCATGTATGTATGGATGTTTTTGGCTACAGTAGGATTTTTACTTGCATGTATCTTCTTAATTATACATGGACTGAAATTCAATTCTAAATATTCTTTCCTCTATCTTGGCGGAGGAATCGTATTAACTCCCTTCTATCTTTATTTAACTATTTGGAGCCTGCCTGGATTAATGCCAGGAAAGGTTTTGTTTAGAATATTCCCGGGAGAAAAGGGAACAGTTAATGCTAAAAAAGATATGGTATCTATAAGTAATATTCGCAGTATCAATTTAGTCAGAAATCCATTAAATTTAATCAACGACATTGTTATTGATACATTCAATGATAAAAAGATAAAAATTAAAACGTATAATCTTCTTGGGGACTTAGATTATGAAATGATTGTAGATCAATACATTTATCCATATATGACTGAAAATGCAAAAAAGGTTTGGGACAGAAAGGTAGATCTTGAACGTCTTCGTAAAGTGGCAAGATACGAGAGAAAAGAGCCTAAAATTGAATAAAAATTAATTGAATCGATCAAACAAGTCTTCTCTAAAGAGAGAGCTTTCTCAGGGGGCGATCTATCGATGATTCAAAATAAAGATTATTCCATAAAGGTGAAGGGATCAAAAATTTATTATGTGCTAATGTCTCTTGCTACTGCAGGTTTTTTAATAGCCTGTATCTTTCTAATTGTTCACGGATTGAAGTTTGACTCTAAATATTCTTTATTCTATCTTGGCGGTGGAATAATTTTCACTCCTTTTTATCTCTATATCACCCTTTGGAATTTACCAGGTCTAATCCCGGGTAAAATCTTGCTGTCCATTATCCCCGGAGAAAATGGTGTGATTAAATCAAAAAAAGGCACAGTTCCAATTAAGGATATTCGAAACATTGATCTTGTAAGGAATCCATTAAATTTAATTAATGATATTGTTATTGAAACCTTCAATGATAAAAAGTTTAAAATTCGCACGTATAACCTGATTGGTGATTTTCGCTATCAGATAATAGTTGACCAATATATTTATCCTCATATGACTGAAAATGCAAAAAAAGTTTGGGATCTAAAAATAAACCTGGAGAATCTTCGGCAGCAGGCTAATTATGAGAGGCAAGAACCAAAGGCTGAATAACGATTTTATGTGTGGAATTTCTCTCTTTTTGTATTTAATTTTATAGCTATTAATATTAAATTTTTAAAAAACAGTACCACAGAGAAGCTCTTTAAAGGTCTAACCCTATAAAGAGCTTTTGTTTTGAGTTTCTTAATCTATGAAACCGAAAAGGCATTGCGCACGTAATAAAGTCAAGAAAGATTAAAAAGGAGGACCCCATGCCAAAGAAAAGCCCCATCACCATATTAATTGTATTATTAACCAGCTTCCTCTTCCTCTCAGCCTGCAGCAGCTCTGAAAGCAATTCAGAAGCCAAAGCGGAGAAAAAGGAAGAAGATAAATATGAAAAGCTGGTTAAAGAGAAAAACAAGGAACTTGAGCTCGAACCCCTTGAGCTGACTTCTTACAGCGAGGAAGTCGGGGCCGCTCTGAAAAATCCGGAGTATAAGGAGTTTGCCGCAAATGGAAAGGTGGCTGTGCAAGGAGAGGTTGAGAAGTACTCTGATCTCAAATCAGACTATGCCTGGATCAAGGTTCGTTCCACAGAGGATGGGCCGGCAGGGAATGATCTGGAATACTACGCACCCATCAAAGAAGGGAAGTTCAAGCAGAATATCCGATTATTTAATGGGGAAGGCGAGTATAAGGTAACGGTCCAGCTTCCAAGCACGGATAGTGAGAATTATTATTATGATCTTGCTTCTTTCACGGTGCACAATGTGAATCCGGATACAGAGCGGGATGTGACGTTTACTCCGTTTGGCCAGGAAGCAGATCTGGACCTGGATATCGAGTCGAGCTATCTAAAAGGCAATGAAGTATTCAATTTAAAAGGGGAAGCCGGAAGCCTAACAGATAGCGATACAATCATGCTACAGCTGAATAAGGATTCAGAAATGTGGAAGCATGTCATTAAGCTTAAGGATGGAAAATTCACCTATGATGTGCCGTTATTCTACGGAAAAGGCCTGCACAAGCTTGAGGTGCTCGTTCCTGACAAAGAGAGGGAAAATTACTATCAGACAGCCACAACCATTTTAATAGACAACGAGTCTGATAGGACGATGAGCCCAATTGAATTTTCTAAAACATATGAGGAGCGGGGAGTGGCGCTTGAATACCCGCAGTATGGCGGTGAGAAGTCCGACGGTGTCTTTTCTGTAAAAGGAAAAATTGATCCGCAGGCAGAATTCGGTCCTGAAACAGATCATATTTACATTACGACTAAAAAAGGTGAAGACGAAGCACTGGATGTTATCCCTGTAAAAGATTTCACGTTTGATGATTCTTTTTATTTAAGGTTTGGTCCTGGCACATATGAAGTCACACTAAGTGTGCCGGAAATTAAGGAAGAGAATAGTGATTATTTTCGCTTTTATGGATTTGCGAAATTTGAGGTGGAGTCAACAGGCGAGGATAAGCGGGACCTGCTTCCATCAAGAGGCGTTCAGTCCGATGCTCCGCAGATTACTGAACTGGCGCAAGATCTGACAGAAGGCATTAGCAGTGAAAGGGAAAAGGCGAAGGCCATCTATGATTATGTCGCTAAAACCGTTTCATATGATGTAAATAAGCTCGAAACAGATGACTTCAGCTGGGATGATAGTGCGCTCAAGACACTTGATTCCAAAACGGGAGTCTGCCAGGATTATTCGTATCTGGCCATTGCCCTGCTTCGGGCCAGCAACATGGAAGCCCGCTTTATTGAAGGAACTGCTTTTGGCGGATTCTGGCCGCAGAAGCATGCATGGGTGGAAGTGAAGGTGGATGGAAGCTGGCTCACGATGGATCCAACATGGGGAGCGGGTTACATTAAGGATGATAAATTTGTGGCAGCTTTCAATGAAAAATACTTTGATCCGAATCAAGCTGAGTTTGAAAAAACACATAGCCGCACAGGTGTATCATACTAAAAAAAAGTGCCATTCTCAGCAATGGCACTTTTTTTATGCTTAAAACGCTCCTGCACCTCCGCCTCCGCCGGAACCGCCGCTTGATCCGCTTCCGGATGAACCGGAGCTTGTATAGTATGTCTGATGATAATAATGATTTGTATATGAAAATACTTTTGCATCTGCAGAAGATAGGAGAAGCGCAGAAAAAGTTTTCGCATCTTCTGTAAACTTTCCGGCATAATGCAGATTCAGCTCGGTAAATAAGTCGAGTGAAAGGGCGTGCTGTATCCACTTATCTGAATCCTGAAAGTGAAATCTGCCTGTTTTTATGCTATTTCTAAACTCCCTGATCGCTTTATGATAAGGGGCTCCTTTAAAGGTAATATCCGAAATAGGCAGGAAGACGCTGACGAGAAAAAGGAGAATGTTTAAAGGGAAAAAGTCTTCCGGCATTTCGTATGCAATAGCTGCCGCAAAAACAGAGCCTAAGCCAAAATAGATTGGCAATGCCAGCCGATTTTTCTTTTGAATCAGCACCATGGCCCATCCGATTGTTAATAAAGCCAATATGGAAGCTAAGTCGAATAAGTCAGACATCCCTATATAGGCATTGAATAACGACATTAGAATCCAAATAGGAATTCCCCATTTGAGAAAGCTCTCTCTTATTAAATTTAATCTTACATACTCTTTTATCTCGGTATCTTTCAGTACTGTTTTGCGCCAGACTTTAAATGCCTTGTTAAACTCTTTTTCCATTCGCTTATATTCATCCTCCATTCTCCAGTTGCTCTTTTTTTCCTGAGCAGTTGGAAAGGGAAGCTGATCCAGGGAAAAAGTTTTTCGGCCTGTTTCATCTGGGGTAAAAAGCCAATCAATCAGTTTCTGCTCGTATTCGGTTAAACCTTTATTTTCACTGATAACTGTAAAAAGATAGGTGTGATCAGGTGCTTTTTCATCTTCCAAATAAGCAGGTCTGGCGGTGACCCGTTCCATGGATAGAAACCCTTTCTGCTGCATCCGAAACAGAGCGCTGATAATATCGAAATGCCGAAGCCTTCCCTTTCTGTAGATGGCAGCAAGCAGAAAGGAATCCTTATGCTTTAATTTTTCCGGCGAAGTTCCTTTATTAAACCACCTGTATAGTCTGCGGGGATAGATTACCAAATAAATCAGGAATATCAGCAAAATAAGGGTAATGATCGAATTCACTGTATCAAGAGGGTTGATCCAGTCTTTCCGGCTCTCCCTTTTTTGCTGATACTGTTCTTCCTCAGCAAGAAATTCGGCAAGTTTAGCGGTGTTTTCTGTATATACAGCATTCTTCAAGTATGTCTCAGGAAACAAAAATCGGATTTCCGCCGTTTTTCCTGCAGGAAGGAGCTTATTTTCATAAAGAATCCCATCCTGTCTGGATTTTTTCATCGATCCGCCAGTCAAGTCATGTAAAAAGGCATAGCCCTTGTTTAAAGCTGATGAATCATTATATAAAGCAATTTGAATACGAAGGTTGTGTATATCATTTTCATTCATTTCATCAAAAAATCGCCAATAAAACTGCCCTGTATCCCCATATTTGCTGACTGCATCCTTAATGCGGTAGCGGTAAAACACTTTCTTTGTTTCATTTTTAGAAGCTGTATGTATTTTATAAGTTAAATCATCTCTCTCTACCTTCAGCGTCTGTAAGCTTTGGGGATTAATCGTTTCAAGCTTGGCATCATCAGGAGCAAGATAGCCTTCAAAAAACTCCACTCCCCCGTGGTCGTCGTCCCCGATTGTTCTCGTTGTTCCATTAAAAGATCCATCGAAGGAGTATGTATATAATTCTTCTGTGTAGATATCTCCATTATCTAAAATTAGTGTCCTGATTTCTGCCTGGTCAATGGAAAAGGATTCTGCCTTAGCCTCTGCCGGGAGTGTCAGCAGCAGTAATATAGATATAAGAAAAACATATGAATGCAGTTTCATTGTAATTTACCCCCATTCTTCCATAAGGTCATTATAACGGAAAGCAGGGATGTTTTTGCCAATTCAATGGGAATTTAAACCGAAATACCCTTCAATATATATTCTGAAAATTATAAAATTAAATTGACTGGGCTTCCGTCCGGATCTCCCTTAAGGAGGGAATGGCTTGAAAATACATTTGGCAGGAGTGATCTTTTGTATGATGCTGATTTTCCCTGGTATGGCGAAGGCTGGCGGTTTTGGCGGTGATGACAGCGGGACTCCGGGTTATTGGTATGCCGGAGAATCACCTTCAAGCATTGACCCTTCCAAATCACCTCTTGTGTTTGTGCACGGCTATAATAATTCATCAGCAGTCTGGCATGAAGGTAATGATATGTACGAAGTGGCTTTGGCAAATGGATATGAAACAGCCTTCATTGATCTTCATCATGACCGGGATATGTGGACGAATGGTGCCATTCTGGCTGAGAAGCTTCAGGAAATGTACCATCATTTTGGGGGAAAAAAGCTGGTGGTCATCGGTTATAGCAAAGGCGGTGTGGATATTCAGACAGCCCTTGTGCATTACAATGCCCACCCCTATGTATCAAACGTCATCTCTCTATCCTCTCCTCATCATGGCACCCAGCTTGCGGATCTTGCACACAGCAGCGCCGCCTGGTGGCTTGCTGCTCTTCTTGGAAACAATAATGAAGCAACCGAATCCCTGCAGACAGGCAATATGCAATACTTTCGAAGCCTTACAGATTCCCATCAGAATGCTGGAAAAAATCGTTATTATACACTTGGCGGCACCAAATGGGGTTCATTTGGCAGTGCTTCCTACTGGGGAGGTTTATACCTGAGCACGTACGGAAAAAACGATGGTGTTGTGACAGCAGTTAATTCCCGGCTGCCTGGAGCTTCCATTGTTCAGGAAGGCGGCTGGAATCACACAACCATTCGGGAAGGATCCCATACATTCCTTGTATTCAAACCCTATACTACTATTACTCAGCCTGCAGCAGTTTTCTCGTCTCCAGGAACAGAAGCCGCTTCCAGTCAGCCTGGCTTTCATTCCATTGTAAAAGGCGGGAAAGCTGTCAGTGCAATCAGTGAGCAGTTTTCCGTGGAGGATAATGTAAACTCCCTAACTGTTTCTTTTTTAAGTGAAAAGAATTTGTCTGCTTTAAAATTAATCAGTCCGGAGGGAAAAGAATATAAAACGGGAAAAGCGTATAAAGAAGAATCCGATTTCTTCAAAGGAGCATGGGTTCACCAGTTTGAAATCGAGTATCCCGAAGCGGGAAGCTGGCTGTTAAAGGCTCCGGCAAATGCATCGTATCTTTACACCGTAACACTAAACAGTCCGTTAACTGATAAAATCCAGGACGAGTCTGCGAAAAGTCATAAAGCCTTTAAAACAAAATGGATCCGCTTCGGGTTTGATTCTTCAGGGAAAAAGCTGCAGCGAAAAGCGAAAGGAGAAAAGCCTGGCCTCATGACCGATAGCGATTTTTCACAGGAAGGCGTATACAATGTGACAATGGAAATAAAGGGCCATACCGAAAATGGAAAGCCATATGAAAGAACACTTATCGAATCTTTTTATATAGATCAGAATGGAAAACGACATAACTAACTGGTCTTTGGCTGCTGAGAAGCAGCCTTTATTTATGTTCTAAAACTATTTAGAAGATAGAACCATCCCAAGAAAAACACAGGAGTTTCCAGCGCGACAGCGAATATATAATAGGTTAGAATTAAATTTAGTAAATTGTAAATTAGTGGAATTAGAGATATAGAAAAAGGGGAGAGATTTCACATGGATCGAAATCAGATGCACCCTGCAATTGAGAGGGTATTAGGAAATATTGAAAAAGTCATGATCGGAAAACGGGATGTCGCAGAGTTAAGCCTAGTGGCGCTTTTAGCGGAAGGCCATGTATTGCTTGAAGATGTTCCGGGTGTCGGGAAAACGATGATGGTACGTGCGCTGGCTAAATCAGTCGGAGCTGCATTTAAACGCATCCAATTCACGCCAGATTTGCTGCCTTCGGATGTGACAGGTGTATCCATCTATAATCCAAAGGAAATGGAGTTTCAGTTCAGGCCTGGTCCCATTATGGGCAATATTATTTTAGCAGACGAAATCAACCGGACCTCTCCCAAGACGCAATCCGCTCTTCTTGAAGGGATGGAAGAAAGCAGTGTGACCATCGACGGAGTGACGCATCGTCTTGAAAGACCCTTCTTCGTTATGGCAACGCAAAATCCCATCGAGTATGAGGGAACCTATCCTCTTCCGGAAGCGCAGCTGGACAGATTCCTTTTAAAAATGAAAATGGGCTATCCGGATATTGCGGATGAGATGGAGGTCTTGAACCGGGCGCAGCGCATTCCGCCGATAGAAGATCTGGAAACGGTAATGGATCTGGCTGAATTGCGTTCCCTGCAGACAGAAATTAAAGAAGTGCATGTGGATCAAACGATTAAACGCTATATTGTGGAAATTGCCAATGGAACCCGTAACCACAGCAGTGTGTATTTAGGGGCCAGTCCGCGCGGTTCGATTGCTTTAATGAAAGCAGCCCAGGCTTATGCATTCATGTATGGCCGCGATTATGTTCTTCCGGATGACATTCAGTATTTGGCGCCTGCTGTTTTTGTTCACAGAATTATTTTAAGATCAGAGGCGAAATTCGAAGGCATTACCGCTGAAGAAGTGGTGGGAAGGGTCATTGCCAGGGTGTCTGTCCCTGTACAAAGGCTAGTGAAGTAAAATGAAACAGCTGTTAAATACACTGAAAGGTGTCTGGAAGCTGATTGTACTATTTCTGCTTATTTTGTTCACCTTTTCGTATGCCATGTTCCAGGGCGGCTTTGTCAGCTGGTTTTTGTTTTACAGCTTTGTGCCGTTTGCTTTATATGCACTGGGTCTGTCGTTTTATTCATTAAACGGCGTTAAAGTGGAGCGGATCCTGCCGAAAACAGAATACAATGCGGGTGAGCAGGCAGTGATTGCTCTGAAGATAAGCAGGGGGTCAGCTTTTCCTTTATTATACCTCGTCATTGAGGATGAAATGAGTGAACAGCTCCTGCATGCCAGGAAGTCAAACGAGGCAAAGAGATTCTTATTTCCGGGGTTCCAGAAGGAAATGTCCATTCAATACAAGATTAATAGTCTGCCCAGGGGAGAGCATATTTTTGCCTCTGTCCGTTTTAAAACAGGTGATCTGCTTGGTTTAGTAGAGAAAGAAAGGCAAGCTCCCGCTGAGAGCAGGATGATTGTCTACCCGGCGTATGAGGAAATCATCTATAAGCCCATGGCACATCATTACGAACAGGGAATGACTGCTTCAAAAGAGCGGGTGCAAAGGGATACTTCCATGGCAATCGGCATCAGGGAGTATCAGCCGGGAGACAGATTTTCCTGGATTAACTGGAAAGCTACCGCAAAGCGAAATGATATTATGACCAAGGAATTTGAACAAAGACAATCCCATGATGTCTATATTCTGATGGACTGTGCAGCGGATAGCCGATTTGAGGCCATCGTTTCGTTTACTGCCTCCATTGTAAGGGCGATTCTACGTAAAGGAGCACAGGTCGGGTTTTTGACCTCTGCAGCTGCCCGGACAGCTTTTCCTATCAGAGGCGGAGAAGCACACCAGCTTCAGCTGTTTCATCATTTGGCAAAAATAAAAGATGATTCGGCAGCATCCGTGGACCGGGTTCTTGAAGCAGAGCATTTTCTTCTGCAGCAGAACAGTCAGCTGATGATTGTTACAGCACAATTAACAAAAGTACTTATAGAGAAAGCCGGATTTTTTACTTCCAAAAATGGGGCCATGACGATATTTTTAATCAAAAATGAGCATGAATCTCCTTCCGGTGATGAACTGCTGCTTAAAGCCTCTGCGAATGCCAGGGGAATACGTGTCATATTAGTTCATAACGGACATTTTGCAGATGTGTTTTCGGGGGTGGGCATGTAATGGGATATCAGCGGGTTCAAAAGGATTTTGCCACCTTTCTTCTTTATGTTCTTGGCTTTTTCTTATTATGGGAATGGCTGCGCCCGGTTGAAGAGCTGACAGATACGTCGAATATTATCGTTTTCCTTGTGTTCCTTGTATTGTCACTCCTGCTGGCTTTCTTTGGTGTAAGTCCAGTAATGAGCAGTATTATTAAGGTGCTTTATATTTTATATGAGCTGCATTATTTATATTTTGAAGGCTCCTTTTTTCAGTTTTCATGGATAGCCGTGTTTGCATCGGATATGTGGCACAACTTAGAATTGCTTGCTGAGAGAGACTGGCCCGCCATAACCAATCTTTTCAGAAGCCTGCTTTTTTTCATACTGCTGTGGCTGATGACCTATTTGATTCAGTACTGGCTGATTAATCGCAGGCAGATTTTCATTTTCTTTTTCATGACACTCATTTATATAACGGTCCTGGACACCTTTACACCTTACACGGCAGACGCAGCGATTGTCAGGACAGTTATTGCGGGCTTTGCAGTTATGGGCATCTTAACGTTTAACCGCCTTCTGGAGCAGGAAGGGCTGAAGAAAGAAGCCTCTCTATCGCGAAAATGGATGATTCCGCTGACTGCCCTGATCGCGCTAAGCACCGGCTTGGGATTTGCTGCTCCTAAGGCAGAACCGATTTGGCCCGATCCTGTTCCGTTTATTAAATCCTATGGGCAAAACAGCGGCAGTGATGGCTCGGGTATTCAGAAAATCGGCTATGGAGAAGACGATTCCCGCCTTGGCGGCCCTTTTATAGGAGATAACGCTGTGGTTTTCAGGGCGGAAGTGGAGTCCCGCCATTACTGGAAGGTGGAAACGAAGGATACGTATACAGGCAAGGGCTGGGTAACCTCTCAGCCTGAAGGGGAATACCTTCCGTTTGGAATGGGAGAAGAAATCCCGGTTACATCGTTCATCGATAACGATGCAATTGAAACCACTGAAGAAGTAAGCTCGGTTTATACTTTTATGAATTACCCTCATGTGGTGTATCCGTTAGGGTTAAAAAGTATAGAAGCCTCGCCTTTCATTACCTATGAGCTGGAAACGGCCACAGAAAAGATCCGGACATTGGATAGCGGACGGCCATTTGCATTGGAAGATTACAAATTGGATTTTGCGGTGCCTGAATACAGTGTGACTGCCATGAAGGCATCGGGAGCAAAAGCGGAATCACTTCCTGAGGAATTTTTGTCCCGATATACACAGCTGCCTGAAGAACTGCCTGAAAGAGTCAGGGAGCTGGCGCAGGAAATCACTCAGGATCAGCCGGATTGGTTTGAAAAAGCCCGGGAGCTTGAGAAGTATTTCCGCAGAGCTGAGTATAGCTACAGCCAGACAGATGTAGCGGTTCCGGATGAAAATGAGGATTATGTGGACCAATTTTTATTTGATACCAAGCAAGGGTATTGCGACAATTTCTCTTCCTCCATGGTGGTTATGGCGAGGTCGATTGGATTGCCGGCAAGATGGGTAAAGGGCTATACAGAAGGAGAATTTAAGCAGTCGCTTGGGTCTGGTCTTCGCTTGTTTGAGGTAACAAATAACAATGCCCATTCATGGGTGGAAATTTATTTTCCTGAAATGGGCTGGGTTCCATTTGAACCAACCCAAGGCTTTAACAATAACGTTCAGTTCAATTTTGACACGGCCGGTGAAAATACGAACCAGCCGGAGGCAGAAAAGCCAAAAGAGACTGAGACTCCTGTCAAGCCGGACAAACCTGACGTAACTTCATCTGAAGAGTCGCCGTTTACTTTAGAAAAGCTTTTGGGCAATATAGAGTCTTTCTTTAAAGAACATTGGAAAGTCATTGGAGCAGCCGTATTGGCAGCTGCTTTGCTTGTTATCCTGATTTACCAAAAACGGGGTAAATGGCTTCCTTATTATTTCATCTGGAGATTTAAAAGAACAAGGAATGATGAGCACTTCTCCAAGGCTTACCTGATTCTTTTGAAGGAATTGGACCGATACGGGTTAAAACGGAAAAGCGGACAAACCTTAAGGGATTATGCCAAGTATGTTGACAGTTTTTTCTCAACAAGGGAAATGAGCAGGCTGACAGCCCGCTACGAAGAGCTTGTCTACAGGGGAGTCATGAAAGAAGGAAGCTGGAATGATACGAAGGAATTGTGGGAAAATTTAATTAAAAGGACAATAGCTTGACCGGGATTTGTGGCTGTTGTTACAATAGGCAAATAAGACAGCGGCATATTGTTCGGGTTTTGCCGTTTTACACAATTAAATCATGCACCTTCATATATCCTCGATAATATGGTTCGAAAGTCTCTACCGGATCGCCGTAAATGATCTGACTATGAAGGCAGAAGAAGTTTTTTGCTATACGTGAGAACCGGAATTCTGCCTTCACTTTTTTTTGTGGAGAAAGAGTCCCGGTTTTTTTATTGTCCAGCTTCCCGCTGATATATATGAAATGCTTGAGAAATTATATTTTTACTAGATATTTTATCTGCAGGAGAGAAGACTAAAGGCAATATAACAAATTTAATGAGGTGAACAGTGTGACGGGGAAAACAGAACTTCAAAATCAGGAAATGATAGTAGTGCTGGACTTTGGAAGCCAGTACAATCAGTTAATCACACGCAGAATTCGTGAGTTTGGTGTATACAGCGAGCTGCATCCGCATACGATTACAGCTGCAGAAATCAAGGAAATGAATCCGAAAGGAATTATTTTCTCCGGAGGTCCTAACAGTGTCTATGGCGAAAATGCCTTCCGCTGTGATGAAGAAATTTTTGAACTGGGCTTGCCGATTTTTGGAATCTGCTATGGCATGCAGCTGATGACCATGCACTTTGATGGAAAAGTAGAACCTGCCAAGCACCGTGAATACGGAAAGGCGATCATGAAGATTGAAAACGAGTCCAAATTGTTTACAGATCTTCCTCGGGAACAGACAGTCTGGATGAGCCATGGCGATCTTGTTGTAGAGGCTCCGGCTGGTTTCACAGTGGATGGTACCAATCCATCATGCCCGATTGCGGCTATGAGCAATGAAGAGCGCGGTTTATACGCTGTTCAATTCCACCCAGAAGTGCGCCACTCCGTTCATGGAAATGATATGCTGAAAAACTTTGTGTTCGGTGTTTGCGGCTGTACCGGTGATTGGTCAATGGAGAACTTCATTGAAATTGAAATGGAAAAGATCCGCCAGGAAGTTGGAGATAAAAAGGTGCTTTGCGCATTGAGCGGCGGGGTTGACTCATCTGTTGTTGCCGTCCTTATCCATAAAGCAATCGGCGACCAGCTGACATGTATTTTCGTGGATCACGGCCTGCTGAGAAAAGATGAAGCAGAAGGCGTCATGAAGACATTTGCTGATGGCTTTAATATGAATGTAATTAAAGTGGATGCCCAGGAACGCTTTATGAATAAGCTTAAAGGTGTGAGCGATCCTGAACAAAAGCGTAAAATCATTGGCAATGAATTCATCTATGTATTCGATGATGAAGCTGCTAAGCTTGAAGGCATTGATTTCCTTGCACAAGGAACACTTTATACCGATATTATTGAAAGTGGAACAGCTACTGCCCAGACGATTAAATCTCATCACAATGTAGGCGGGCTTCCTGAAGATATGCAATTTAAGCTGATTGAGCCGCTTAACACTCTGTTTAAAGATGAAGTGCGTGCATTGGGATCTGAGCTTGGCATTCCGGATGAAATCGTGTGGAGACAGCCATTCCCAGGTCCGGGATTAGGCATCCGTGTTCTGGGAGAGATTTCAGAAGACAAACTGGAAATTGTGCGCGAGTCTGATGCCATTTTGCGTGAGGAAATTAAAAAGGCAGGTCTGGACCGTGATATTTGGCAATACTTCACTGTTCTGCCCGACATCCGCAGTGTGGGGGTAATGGGTGATGCCCGGACGTATGATTATACGATTGGAATCCGTGCCGTTACTTCAATTGATGGCATGACATCTGACTGGGCACGTATCCCTTGGGATGTGCTGGAAATTATTTCAACAAGAATCGTGAATGAAGTATCACATGTAAACCGGGTTGTGTACGATATTACGAGCAAGCCGCCTGCTACGATTGAGTGGGAATAAAATACGAACAATAATAAAAAGCGGACATGAAAATGTTCGCTTTTTCTATTGACTGGGACTTTTTGAGGTGCTATGATAAAGAAGAATTAAATATGTTGTTTTACGTCGTATAATCTTGGGGATATGGCCCAAAAGTTTCTACCGAGCTGCCGTAAATAGCTTGACTACGAGGTAAGTGCAAATAGGGATGTTTTTGCCTTTATTCTTTTTTGTTTTTCCCTATGGCAAGCACGAGCCAGTTGTCAATGCTCCGGTACTCAATACCGGAGTTTTTTTTATTGTGAAAATAAAGATAGACAATAGGGGGAAAAGAAATGAAGAAGTACTTCCAGTTTGAAGAACTTGGTACGAACTATCGCCGTGAATTCATCGGCGGACTCACAACGTTTTTAGCAATGGCTTATATTTTAGTCGTTAACCCGATTACTTTATCGTTAATGGATATACCGGATTTGCCGGATGCCATGAGAATGGACTATGGGGCAGTTTTTGTGGCGACAGCAGTGGCTGCGGCAATCGGATCCCTTTTAATGGGGGTATTAGCCAAATACCCGATTGCACTTGCACCCGGAATGGGATTAAATGCGTTTTTTGCATATACAGTTGTGTTAACAATGGGAATTCCTTGGCAGCATGCATTAGGCGGGGTTCTGATCTCAGGGATTATTTTTATCCTTTTATCCCTGTCAGGTTTGCGTGAAAAAATTATTAACTCGATTCCTGCAGAATTAAAGTATGCGGTCAGTGCCGGAATCGGTTTGTTTATTACATTTGTCGGCGCTCAAAGCGCAGGGCTTATTGTCAACAATGATGCGGTCCTTGTTGGATTAGGCGATTTTACTGACGGGAATGTGCTCCTGGCTATTTTCGGCATCGTCATAACAGTGATCCTGATGACAAAAGGAATTAATGGCGGAATCTTTATAGGTATGGTAATTACCACAGTTACTGGGATGATTGCCGGCTTGATTGACGTCCCTGGAAAGGTAGTTGATTCTGTGCCAAGTGTGGCTCCAACGTTCGGAGCGGCATTCGGGGCATACAGCGACCCTTCATTCTTCTCAACCAGCATGCTGGTCGTTGTCCTGACATTCCTGTTCGTCGACTTCTTTGATACAGCTGGAACGTTGGTGGGTGTTGCCAACCAGGCGGGCTTAATGAAAGAAAATAAATTGCCTCGTGCAGGTAAAGCGCTTCTGGCAGACTCAACAGCAACAGTCGTTGGTGCGATTTTCGGAACATCCACCACAACTTCCTTTATAGAATCTTCATCAGGGGTTGCGGCAGGTGCTAGAACAGGATTTGCATCAATTGTCACAGCTGGGTTCTTCCTGCTTTCATTATTTTTCTTCCCGCTATTAGAAGTCATTACTTCTGCGGTGACGGCTCCAGCACTGATCATTGTCGGTGTATTGATGGTTGCATCATTAGGCAACATTGACTGGACAAAGTTTGAAATTGCTGTTCCGGCATTCCTGACAATTATTGCAATGCCATTGACTTACAGCATCGCAACAGGAATTGCAATCGGATTTATCTTCTACCCAATCACCATGATTGTAAAAGGAAGAATCAAAGAGATTCACCCAATCATGTATGTGCTGTTTGTCATATTTGTTATGTATTTCATTTTCCTGAAGTAACAGGATGTGTGGGACCCGCTGGGATGCGGGTCTCTTTTTAATTCAAATCGATTCGTTGACTTCCCGTACAGGCTTTTATACCATGAGAGTACATTGTTTAATGGGCGGGGAGAAGAGAATGGGTGAGTACAAGGTAAAAAAAGTGCTGAATAATAACGTCCTTATTGGCAGCCATGAGTCATTGGGAGAAGTCGTCCTGATTGGAAAGGGGATTGGCTTTAACCGGAAATCGGGCCAGCCAATCGATTCTGCTTTGGTTGAAAAGCTTTTTGTGCTTAAAAATGAAAAAGAGCAGGAGAATTATCTGAAGCTCATGCCTTATGTGGAGAATGAATTGCTTGAGGCAATTATCTCCTCGATCCAATTGATTAAACAAAGGGCAAACTCCATGCTTAATGAGCATATCCATGTTGCGCTTACTGACCACTTGATGTTTGCGATAACACGCATGAAGAAAGGGATGGAAATGAGAAATCCTTTTCTTATCGAAACGAAGACACTTTACCCATTTGAATTCGAAATCGCCCAGGAAGTTGTAAATCTTATAGGGCATCGCACGGGTATTTATTTGCCGGAAGGAGAGATTGGGTTTATTGCCCTGCACGTTCACAGTGCTGTAATGAACCGTGATTTATCCGAAGTGAATCAGCATTCTCAGCTGGTGACTCATCTCGTTAACATGATTGAAGACCAGCTGGACATTCAAATTGATAAAGACAGCATCGATTATATGAGGCTTGTCCGCCATATCCGCTTCACCATTGAAAGGGTCAACAAAGGCGAGATCGTTGAAGAACCGGAAAAAATAACTTCACTCTTGAAAGAAGAATACCCGGTATGCTACAATCTCTCATGGAAGCTCATTAAAGTAATGCAGCAAACATTAAAAAAAACAGTCTATAACGCAGAAGCTGTGTATCTGACTATGCATCTGCAAAGGCTTCAAAAGAAAATAAATTAATTACGATAGTATCTTGTCCAGAAATGGCAAGTCTTTACGTGTTACTGATTCGATCAGGCATGAGTGAAGAAAGGTAATTGAATTTAGGGAAATAGGGTATGATACCCTTGTATGCACCTGGATTCTATCCTTTTTTCCTCATGCCTTTTTTATTTTTTAATGGTTGCCGCTATTAAATGAAAACGCTTAATGAGTAAAAAATTTAGGGGGTTAACATATGTTTAAAAAAGTATTTGGCGTCCTGCAAAAAGTCGGAAAAGCCTTGATGCTTCCTGTAGCCTTGCTGCCTGCAGCGGGGATTCTGCTTGCTCTTGGTGCGGCTCTGCAGAATCCGGCGCTGCTCGAACTGGCTCCGTTCCTGGATAACAGCGGGGTTGAAATCGTTGCCCAGGTTATGCAAAAAGCAGGGGATATCGTCTTTGCCAACCTGCCGGTGTTATTTGCAGTTGGTGTAGCTGTTGGTTTGGCAGGCGGTGAAGGTGTAGCTGCGCTAGCTGCTATTATCGGTTATTTGATTATGAACGTGACAATGGGTACGGCTGCCGGAATAACGGCAGAGGATGTAAATGGACTTAATTATGCGAATATCTTAGGTATTCCAACTCTGCAAACTGGTGTATTCGGCGGTATTATAGTTGGGATTATCGCTGCTGCATTATACAACAAATTCTATGAAATCGAACTTCCTTCATACTTAGGATTCTTTGCAGGGAAACGTTTCGTTCCCATTATTACGGCTGCTGCATCAGTAGTCCTTGGTTTGCTGATGCTGGTTATTTGGCCGCCAATCCAGGAAGGATTAAATGCCTTCTCACAAAACATGGTTCATGCAAACCTGACTTTATCAGCATTTATATTTGGCTTAATTGAACGGTCGCTGATTCCTTTTGGTCTGCATCATATTTTCTACTCTCCGTTCTGGTATGAATTTGGACAGTATGTAACGAATGCAGGTGAAACAGTACGCGGAGACCAGCGGATTTTCATGGCGCAAATCAGTGACAATGTACAAAACCTTACTGCGGGTACATTTATGACTGGTAAATTCCCGTTCATGATGTTCGGTCTGCCTGCTGCTGCATTAGCCATTTATCATGAAGCACGTCCTGAAAAGAAAGTGGTAGTCGGAGGTCTTATGGCGTCTGCGGCATTAACTTCTTTCTTAACAGGTATCACAGAGCCGCTTGAATTCTCATTCTTGTTCGTAGCTCCGATTTTGTTTGCTGTACACGCAGTGTTTGCAGGTCTTTCGTTTATGACCATGCATCTCTTGGATGTGAAAATCGGCATGACTTTCTCAGGCGGTTTGATTGACTATATTTTATTCGGATTAATCAACCCTCAGACAAATGCCTGGATTGTTATTCCGGTTGGATTGGTATTCGCTGTGATCTATTACTTTGGCTTCAGATTTGCCATCCGCAAATTTAATTTAATGACTCCTGGCCGTGAAGAAGTAGAAGATGAAGAATCGGCTGCTTCAGGCAAAGGTGGAGATCTTCCATATGAAGTTCTTGATGCTATGGGCGGACAAGAAAACATCGCTCATCTAGATGCTTGTATTACTCGACTTCGTGTATCAGTAAACGATATTAAAAATGTAGATAAAGAACGCTTGAAAAAACTTGGCGCTTCTGGGGTACTGGAAGTTGGAAACAACATTCAGGCTATCTTTGGCCCGAGATCTGAAACAATCAAAGGCCAAATGAAAGACATCATGAGCGGCAAAAGACCGCGCGCAGTTGAAAAAGCTCCGGAAGGCGGAGTGGAGCAGCAGATTGAAGAAGTAAATCCTGAGGCTCTTCAGACTGAACATAAGGAAGATTCATTCATTGCGCCAATAAAAGGTGAAATCAAACCAATTACAGAAGTACCTGACGCTGTATTCTCAGGTAAGATGATGGGTGATGGTTTTGCGATTGTGCCTTCAGAGGGAACTGTAGTTTCACCGGTAGACGGGAAAATCGTTAATATGTTCCCGACTAAGCACGCAATCGGCATCCTTTCAGACTCAGGCCGTGAAATCCTGATTCATGTGGGTATCGATACAGTTAACCTGAAAGGCCAGGGATTTGAAGCGTTAATTGCTGAAAATGACCGTGTAGAAGCTGGACAGCCGCTATTGAAAGTGGATCTTGATTATATCGGGGAAAACGCCACTTCTATTATTACACCGATCGTCTTCACAAACCTTCAGCAGGGTGAGGCGATTAAAATTAATAAGCCTGGCGCTGTTGATCTTAAAGAAAAAGATATCATCGTCATCTCAAAACAATAATATATAATATAGAAGAAACCAGCTGCGGTTCAAACAGCTGGTTTCTTTTAATTTTGAAAGGATAATAAAATCCTTATATTTTTTATGAATAATTTGTTGACCTTCTGGGTAGCAGGTGTTATTATATAAAAACAGTCGCTTGAGACGCTAACAGCATTTGAAAGTTTTTAAAAAAGTTGTTGACGAAGCGATTGAGAAATGATATATTAGTAAAGTCGCTTCTGAGCGGCAGATTGATCTTTGAAAACTGAACGAACAATACGTCAACGTTTAAATCATTAGTCTTTTTCGAAAAGACAACTCGAGCTTAATCAACTCTTATATGGAGAGTTTGATCCTGGCTCAGGACGAACGCTGGCGGCGTGCC